>JBFHQD010000008.1:0-31211 GCA_041592395.1 Bacteroidales bacterium
AAATTAAAGAATCGACACTACCCAAATTACCTGCAACAGAATGTATCTTAGTGGTTTCTAAGGCTTCGCTTAGGTTTAGGGGAGGCAATATACTTGGAATTCGTTTGGCAAGCATTGTTTTTCCTGCTCCCGGAGGACCGATAAAAATCACGTTATGCGAACCAGAAGCGGCAATTTCTAACGCTCTTTTAATGTTTTCTTGGCCTTTAACATCCGAAAAATCAAATTCATAATTATTTAATCGGGCATAAAATTCTTCGCGCGTATCAACACGTGTTTGATCCAATTCTTTTTTATCGTTAAAAAAGTCGATGACTTCCGCAATGTTTTCCACCCCATATACTTCCAGATTATTTACTATGGCGGCTTCTCTTGCGTTTTGTGCCGGCAAAATAAAGCCTTTAAAACCCTCTTCGCGCGCTTTTATGGCAATGGGCAGAGCGCCTTTTATGGGTTGCAGACCTCCATCGAGCGAAAGTTCGCCCATAATTAAATAATCACCAATTGCGTTGTTTTTGATTTGTCCGGAAGCGGCCAAAATACCAACAGCAATGGTTAAATCGTAAGCCGATCCTTCTTTACGAATATCGGCGGGAGCCATATTGATCACAATTTTTTTACCCGGAATTTTGTATCCAATGTGTTTTAATGCGGCTTCAATGCGTTGGTGACTTTCTTTAACGGCGCTGTCGGGTAACCCCACGAGATACCAATTAATACCTTGATCTATACTAACTTCTACCGTTATTGTAATTGCGTCAACACCAATGAGTGTGCTCCCAAATGTTTTTACTAACATAAGTAGGAATTTAAGAAATGATCGAAAAGCGAATGCGTTTTCTTTGAAATCTATTTATCTTTAACCGGAAATTTTCCAAACTTTGCTGTAAACCAAAACCGTGTACCATCGCCAATTTTACTGCTAAAATTAAGATCGCCTCCTAAAAGCTGAGCTAAATTTTTAGCAACAACTAAGCCTAAACCACTTCCGCCGTATTTTTTTGTGATGGTTTGATTCAATTGAGAAAAAGGTTTGAATAAATCGCTCTGTTCTTCTTCTGATATGCCAATCCCGCTGTCGTGAACACAGGTTTTAATCAAATAATTATCCTCCTTATTTTCGAGCACCTCCACTTTTATGTTGATGTTTCCGTTTTGTGTAAATTTATTGGCATTGCCGATAAGATTGATTAAGATCTGCCGATAGCGAAGTGCATCGCCAAGTAATAGTTCGGGAAGCTTTGGGTCGATTTCTAATTTAATTTTATTGGATTGCGCTTTAAATAACACCTCATTCGCTTTCATTATATGTTCTATCTCGCGAAGCAATTGTGTGGGTTTTTGCACTATGCTTAAGGCAAAAGACTCCATCTTTCTGAGATCAAGCAAATCGTTGAGTAGATTCTGCATATGATTGGCAGAAAAACGAATCATCTGAAAACGCTCTATCCATTTTGCGGGAAGCTCATCATCGCCTTGAAGATCAACAATACCAATGATTGCGCTAAGTGGATTTCTAATTTCGTGACTGATCTTGGCCAAGAACATCATTTTTTCTTCTTTGGCATTAAAAGCCTCATCTTTAGCTGCTTCCAATTCCAAACGCGAGCGTTCCAGTTGAAGAAAAACTTTTACTTTCGATTCAAGAATGTTTAAATTAACCGGTTTAACGATATAATCTACCGCGCCTGTTTTATAGCCTTTAAAAATGCTGTGGTCGTCGAAATAAACAGCCGAAATAAAGATAATGGGTGTGTTCTTATTTCTTTTTCCTTCTTTAATCAACTTGGCCAGCTCAAAACCATTCATTTCGGGCATATGCACATCGAGGATAAGGACGGCGAAATCGAGTTCTTGTGTTAAGCGGTAACCTTCTAAGGAGCTAAGCGTAGTAGATATTTGGGCTTCGAGATGACTAATAGCCCCAATAATCCGCAAAATATTTTCCTGTAAATCGTCAACAATTAAAATACGAGGTTCACTGTGCGTTTCCATATCTTGGCTTTATGCTATTCCAAAGATATAATTTTTTTATTAGAATTCAATAAAAATACGATAAGTGAAATGTCTTACAATGCTTTAGCTGTTTTTTTGGCATGTTTAAATCGACGATGTGACCATAGATAATATTCGGGATTGTTTTTGATGTCTTGTTCCATTAAGCGAATATACTCCGATGTAATCCACCCTTTTTCTGTTTTCTGTGGATTGATGGTTATTGGGATTAGCTCCGCTTCGTATTTGCTTCGGGCCACCTTTTTTATGCTTAAATAGAATACGGAAAGGTTGTATTTTGTTGAATAAACCTCAGGGCCTATAAAAAAGGGGACGTCCTGACCTAAAAAAACGGCTCTGTATTTATAATGGGCGAGTGGTGATTGATCCGACATTAAACAATTGATATATTGTTTTTTGTTTCTTTCAAGTTCTACAAAAGTTTGGGCTACTTTTTTAGAGGGAACTACTTTAAAACCATAACGTTCTCTATTATTCACCATTAATTTGTCAAAAACAGCATTCTTCAAAGGCGAATAGGCCGTCCAGAAATTTCCTTTCAAGAGCTGACTAGCATAAAAAATCCATTCCCAATTGGCCATATGCGCGGCTAATATCATTACATTTTTTCCGCTATTTAATTGATCTTGAATTAAATCGAGTTTGTGGTATTTATAGCGTTTCTGAAGTTGCTTTTCTGAAATACTAAGCGTTTTTAATGTTTCCATTAAGAAATCACCAAAATGGCGGACAAATTTTTTGGCGATTTTTTTATTTTCTTTTGCTGTATTGTTTGGAAAGGCTGTTCTTATATTGGTTGCAATCACATTTTTACGATAGCGAACCAAGTAATAAAGAACAAAGTATAAAAAATCAGAAATTCGATGCAGGCACCAAAACGGAAGTCGTGAAACGAGTTTTAGGCTTTTAAAGAAAAGCGCATAATAAAAATCTGATTTTTTATTCGACATCAGGTATTATAAAGCTTTTAATTTATTCCGTACGCCTTCAAGCATAACCTCCGTAAGTTCCGTTATGCCGTATTTATAGCTTAGTCCCCAATCGGCTTTTGCCACACTGTCATCGATACTTGCGGGCCAGGAATCGGCAATAGCTTGACGAAAATCAGGTTCATAATCAATTTCAAATTCAGGAATATGTTTTTTTATTTCAGCAGCCAATTCTTCCGGATCGAAACTAATGCCCGCTACATTATAACTGGAATGGAGACTTAAATTTTCTTCGTCGGCTTCCATTAAATCAACCGTTGCTTTTATCGCATCTTCCATAAACATCATGGGTAATTTGGAGTTTTCGGATAAGAAAGAAGTGTATTTTCCTTTTCTAACGGCATCGAAAAAGATTTCTACAGCATAATCCGTTGTACCTCCTCCGGCTTCGGTTTTATACGAAATAAGTCCGGGATAACGTATGCTTCTTACATCCACGCCATAACGATTATAATAATATTCTATCCAGCGTTCGCCGGCCAATTTACTTATTCCGTAAACCGTATTGGGCTCAGTAATTGTATATTGAGGCGTATTAAAACGAGGAGTGGAAGGCCCAAAAACAGCGATTGAACTTGGCCAAAACACTTTCTTTATGGCATCCACTTCTTTGGCCAATTCTAAAATATTCATCAAAGAACGCATATTGATATCCCAGGCTTGCAAAGGAATTTTTTCGGCATTGCCCGATAATACAGCAGCTAAATGATAGATCTGTGTGATTTTATGTCGAATAACAAAATGAATTAGGCGGTTGCTGTCTAAGACATCTAAAATTTCGAAAGGACCTCCGTTTACTACATCTTCGGGAGCTTGTTTGATGTCTGTAGCAAAGACTTGTTGAGCGCCATAACGTTTGCGCAATTCAATAACAAGTTCTGATCCAATTTGTCCGGCAGCGCCGATTACCAATATATTTTCCATGCTAAATGTATTTAAATTAGGTTTGTTTAAAATCCGTAAGCGCGCCCTTCCATTTTATCGACAGGAACTTTAATAAGCTGAACTTCCTCGAGCGAAGGTTTGCTAAATTTAAAATTTTTAGGCGAATAGCTTTTCATAAATTGATGGAGCATTATTTCTTTCTCCTTATTATCATCGATAAATTCTACTTGACCAAAAGCCAAAACAGAACGGTATTTCATACTCCAACTGCAAGCTACTTCTTCGTTTTGCCAGCGCAATTGATGATCCGTACTGAAAACAATGCAGACATTGGGGTTGTTTTTTAGGATATCGATTTTTTTTCCTTGTTTAGCGCCATGCAATAAGATGGTATTGTTGGCAAAACCAAAATTCATCGGAATTACGTAGGGCTTATTTTCATTATCGACCATAGAAACATAACAGACATCACATTTTTCAATGATATCGATTAAATCGCGCGGGTTATCCAGTGCTCTGTTTTTCATAAGTATCGTATGAATTTTGCATCGCAAAAATACGAAACTCCGCGTTATGGTTTTGCGCTTTTTGTATTTTTATTGATTACAAATAAACAATGTTTATATGTATTGGGTCACGCGTCGGGAGACATGCGATAACGGGGGCGACAACCAAGACGCGCGTTCTTCACTGTCAAAAAAAAGGGGCTATTTAAAAAAAACAGCCCCTATCACAAAAAGTAGGATTATTAAGCAGGAATACTAAAGGGTTAAAGTTTCATCATCGTTTTTGAAATTATTTTTTTACCAACTGAAAGACGATATATATACATGCCGGGGACAGCTTTTTTTCCATAAGAATCTGTTCCGTTCCATTTTACAGAATGACCTCCCATAGGATAATTCTGGTTGTCGATTAGGGTTTTCACAAATTGACCGTTCAAGTTGTAAACGTCTAAACGAATTTTGGAAGCCACAAAGAGTGAGAATTCAATGGTAGTCTCATCGGAGAGTGGATTTGGGAAATTTTGTTTGACTTCAAACATAGTTGGAGCATCTGCTGCGTTTATACTGCTAGCCATATGAGGTTGTTCAGGATGACAGCTGTTGCAGTCCATTTTTGCCGCTACATCACCGGCCATTCCATCACTTCCGTGACAAGATAAACAGCTTGCTATGGCAGCCGGAGCAACGTATTCAGCTGCAAATGTTCCAGCAAAATGCGCATTTAAAAGCTCCACCACTTTGGCGGCTGTATCGCCAACTATTCTTGCACATCTTTCTTTTCTTTGATTATCACCAACTCCGATATCTGCGGTAGTACACCATTTAGAAACGGAAACATGGCACAATGGAGATCCACTTATTGATTGTGTTAAATCCATATCAAAATTTGTATGCGTATAAAGATGGTTTATTGCATAGTCATTGGCTAAATCTGATGGGAAAAGGGCTTGTGAATACCATCCAATTAATTCATTAATTAATTTATCCGAATCTGCTTTTTCGCAAACTAATGAAATGGCTGCCGCTCCTCCTGTTAATACACCACAAAGTGTACCCCAACCTACAGCTCCGCCATGACCAAAAATGAGCATTTTGGTGGGGAAATCAACATAAGGATCACCCACTGCTTCTTCCAAACATTTTATTATAGCATCAAAAGTGCCTGCCGAACAAGCATAACCTGCCCAGAAATTATCGTGGCCTAAAACGCGTGCTTTGTCTGGATCTAATGTAGTATAGGGCCAAGGCCAGGAAGTTGTTCCACGGCTATTGGCGTCTGCTTTGTTTGGACTAAAAACCCCAATTCCTAGTCCTGCCGCAGAAACCCCTGCTGTAATAATTGCAGATTTTTTAAAAAAATCTCCTCTTGATATTTTTTCTGTTTTCATATGTTTATATTTTATTTTGACTTAAAATTTAGTTTCAGGTTTTAACTGTAAATAGAAATAAGCTTTAATTAAAAGCCTTCATCGCCGAAATAGAATTTGTTAATAATGCACGGGCATATACGGGGTTATGGACTCCTAAACTCTGGTCTTCCGTCAGTCCAATCCAGTTGAAATAGGCTTGAGCTTGAGCCATTGGATAAGTGCCTACTATGGGTTCATAGCTTTGATCAGCTTCTACCCATTCAATAACACCATGGTCTAGTAAGAGGTCGCGCAATTCGTTAAGCTGCGATTGAATAGCAGATTGTTTGCCGAAATAATCAAAGCTTGTGGCGGCAAATGTGTGACAAGAGTTGCATTTAGTTAATGAGGGCTTAAAGGTATGATCGCCTGTATTGTCTTTGTATTCATCCATATGACAGGCTACACAGCTTGCTTGTGTGCGATGCAAAGCAGAGCCGGAAGCGGGATAAACTATAGGCCCGTCAATTTCGGCAAATCCAATACCTTCAAAAAGATTGGCTTGTGGGCCATGATGGGGGCCATAATGAGTGCTCGTAATTTTAAATGTTTCACCCGGACTAGCCGTATTGGGTTCTGCCGTTCTGCTTTGATGGCAATTCACGCATAAATTGCTTGCATCTCCCAAATCCAGAACACTCGTACCGCCATCAAACTTTAACGCCACAGGGCTGTCGGCTCGTAATGCAAAATCGGTATATTCGAAAGTGGAGTGGAGCAGATGACAGGTTTTGCAGCTAAAAGCAGAAGGGCTGGAAATTTCTAAATCAACAGAGCCTTTGTACTGGTATTCTATAAACCCTTCGCTAGAATGGCACTCTGCACAGCTTGTTCTTCCTCCTGCATAAGCAACATAAAGCCCTTCGTGATGCCCGGAGCTTGCGTATTGAAATTTTTTAGATGATATTATTGTTCCTTCATGACAAACGGTGCAAGTTACTGCGCCATCCTGACCGTCTTGTCCATCCTGACCGTCTTGTCCATCAATGCCGGAAATACCTGCTGGGCCTTCTTTTACACAAGAGGCCAGGAAAATTATTATAGCCAGCATAAAAAGCTGAAAAATAAAGCGAGTTTTCATAATCCTAAGAGTTGATTTTTTATTTGATTAACTCTAACAAAAATATCATTATGTTAATTAAGTAACAAAGACATAGGTCAGTAGTTAATTATTCTTGATCAAATCAAAATTGATATAGATCAAGCAGAAATTGGAAAAAGCAAGATTTTGGGTTTATTTGTTGCTTAATTCTTCAAGCATGGAGGGATTGAAAATCTTTATATGGTTTCTTCGGATTTCGATTATTCCAGTGTCGCGCAGTTCTTTAAAAGTACGGATAAAACTCTCTTTAGTTAGTGCGGCTAAATCTGCTAAGTCTTGTCGACTTAGATGCATTTCAAACTCATCGCTTTTATAAATATCATTTCTAAGAAAAAGCAAAACATCACTAACTCTGCCAATCATATTTTTATAAGTGAGGTTAGCCACTTTATTGTAGAGTTTAATCATACATCCACTATTCAATTTTACAATTTCATTTGCCATTAAGGCATTCGTCTTTAAAACGCTTACTAAAGGTTGAATAGGGATAAGACATAAATGAACATCGGTTAGCGATTGCATAGTAAGATGATGAATATTATCGTGATATAAGCCCATAAATCCGCAGCCGCTTATTTTTCCAGGACCCAGAACATTAATTAAGATATCACTTCCTTGAGCTCTCTGATGATAGGTTTTTACCAGTCCTTTACTTATGCAAGCTAAATGCGTTAAAGACGTTCCTTGTTTTGAAATAATTTCACCGGCCTTAAATAAAATGGTTTTACGATCCGCAAACAATGTGTTAAATTCTTCTTCAGAAAGTTTTTCAAATAAACTAGGTTTATTTTGACAACAATGGTTTGAACAATCCCCCGGCTTTAAACAATCTTTCATATGCTCGAAAAAATTTGAAAGCGTATTATCTAATTGTCAAATTTAATAAAATTGTTAATATAATAACAAGTAAATTTAAGGTCTTATCTAATAAGGTATGTTTGGATCGATTTGATATAAATCAAAATACATTGCGCTAAGAAAAAACGTGTTTGAATTACTTCGCAACAATGCGTTATTCCTTTGTGACGGTTAATTTTACTCTTGTTAGAATAAGAATAATAGTCACTGCGGCTATTCCACCGTAACAGATTTTGCCAAATTCCGTGGCATATCTACGGCGCAACCGCGCTGAACAGCAATATGATAAGCTAGCAATTGCAATGGAATTGATGCCAATAAAGGAACTAGCATTTCTTCTGTTTCCGGAATTTCGATTATATAGTCGGCTAAGCGTTTTACTTCCGTATCGCCTTTGGTAACAATGGCAATAATAACACCTTTCCGTGCGCGGATTTCTTCAATATTACTAACTACTTTTTCGTAAGTTCCTTTATTTGTAGCTACAACCACTACCGGCATATCTTTATCAATCAATGCGATTGGACCATGCTTCATTTCGGCAGCAGGATAGCCTTCGGCATGGATATACGAAATCTCTTTAAGTTTGAGTGCTCCTTCTAAGGCTACAGGGAAATTATATCCTCTTCCTAAATAAAGGAAATTACGTGCATTAACAAAAGTTTTAGCAATTTTTTGGACTTCTTCATTTACGCGTAGTGTTTCTTCTACTTTAAATGGAATTTGCTCCAATTCGTAAAGAAGATGATGAAAACGAGAGCGTTCAATAGTGCCTCTTTTTTTAGCTAAACGTAGCGCCATTAATGTAAGTACGGCTACTTGAGCGGTAAATGCTTTAGTTGAAGCAACCCCAATTTCCGGTCCGGCATGGGTATAACTTCCGGCATGAGTTTCTCTGGCAATACTCGATCCCACCACATTGCAAATGCCAATAATGGTAGCTCCTTTGGCTTTTGCCATTCGTATTGCTGCTAAAGTATCGGCAGTTTCTCCGGATTGGGAGATGGCAATAACCACATCATCTTCATTAATAATGGGATTCCGATAACGAAACTCCGAACCATATTCTACTTCAACGGGAATGCGTGCAATATCTTCAAATAAATATTCGCCAACAAGCGCCGCATGCCAAGAAGTACCACAAGCAACCATGATTATTCGTTTGGCGTGCGCCATTTTTTCTTCGTATTCGGAAATTCCTCCTAATGAAATTTTTTCTTGCTCAACCCGCAGTCGACCACGCATACTATCGCGAATAGAAAGCGGTTGCTCAAAAATCTCTTTCATCATAAAATGATCAAAACCGCCCTTTTCTATGGCCGATAAGTTCATTTCGAGTTGTTGGATATAAGGTGTTTTTTCCTGATCGGCAATGGTAATGATTCGCATGTCGCCATTGCGGGGAATGATGGCAATTTCCTCGTCATTAAGATAAACGACTTGATTTGTATATTCTACCAAGGGCGTAGCGTCAGAAGCGATAAAATGCTCTCCATCTCCAATACCAACAACAAGCGGACTTCCTTTTCGAGCAGCGATTAAAGTGTCCTGATCGCCTTTGGCTAAAATAACAATGGCATAGGCACCAATAACTTGGTTAAGCGCTATACGCACAGCCTCAACCAAATTGACATTTTCATTATGCTGGATGTCTTCAATCAAATGGATCAACACTTCGGTATCGGTTTCGCTTAAGAAATTATGCCCGCGCGTTTGCATTTCTTCTCTTAAGGAAGCGTAATTTTCAATGATTCCATTGTGAATCATAGCCAGCGTTTTGTGCTGAGAAAAATGGGGATGGGCATTTTCGTTATTTGGTTCTCCGTGGGTAGCCCATCGGGTATGACCAATTCCAACATTCCCACTAATATTTTGACCTACTATACTGGCTTCCAGGTCTTTTACTCGACCCATATTTTTATATAAGCGTAAATCGCCATTCAATAATGCGATTCCGGCACTATCGTAACCTCTGTATTCTAATCTTTTTAATCCTTTTATTAAGATGGGGTATGCTTCTCTCGGGCCAATGTATCCAACTATTCCACACATATTTGTCTTTTTTTGCGATAAAGTTTTAGCGTTAATAACTCATTTTTATAGCCCTATTATAAATAAATTGTTGAAAAACAGATTTATAGTTGATTGGGCTATTTCAAAAACCAAAAATACAGCAATATTCCCATATGCTCATCAAAATTTCAAAATTTTTCAATGGAGACATTTTTATATATGCTAAATTTTCTATACTTTTAAAGTGTTTTAGATTATCAGCATAAAAAATTCATCTATAAAAAAGGTTCTTGCTACTATGGTTAAACATTTTACGATACCTATTTTTATCCCTGAATTGGCCTGCCCTTTTCAGTGTGTTTTTTGCGATCAACGAAAAATATCGGGATCGTTACAATCGCCTGATTTAGATGAGGTTCATCAAATAATTAAGAGACACTTAAAGACATTACCCGATGATAAAGCCCATATAGAAATTGGCTTTTTTGGCGGCAATTTTACCGGAATTCCTGAAGCGGATCAAAGAGCCTATTTAAATATAGCCCAACATTATATCAATCAAGAACGCGTGCATTCCATTCGCTTGTCAACACGACCGGATTATATTTCCAAAGAAGTTTTGGCGTTGTTAAAAGAGTTTACTGTAAAAACGATAGAGCTCGGCGCTCAATCTATGGACGAAGGTGTTTTGATAAAATCGGGCCGGGGGCATACGGCTCAAGATGTGATCGACAGTTCAAAACGAATTACAGAGGCCGGATTTAATTTGGGATTGCAAATCATGCTGGGCCTTCCGGGCGATACTTTCGAAAAAAGTTTAGAAACCGCCCAACAAATTGTGCAGTTAAAGCCCAGAGATGTACGCATTTATCCAACCTTGGTCATTCGAGGAACAGAATTGGCTGAGCTTTATAAAAATGGAGAATATGAACCTTTGAGTTTGGAAACTTCGGTGTTGTGGACAAAAGAGATTTACCGTATTTTTCAAGCCGCCAAATTGAATATTATTCGTGTTGGTTTGCATCCTTCAGAAGAACTCACCGATAGCAAATCATTGATTGCCGGACCTTATCATCAATCGTTTAGGGAGCTGGTACTCACTGAGCTTTGGAAAGATCGTTTTATGGAAAAATTGGAGTTTGATAAAAATAAATCCTTGATTATTTATGTGGCACCTCAAGAGTTAAACCATGCTATTGGATATAGCCGAACGAATTTAAAATTACTGGAAGAAAAATACGAAGCCGTAAAAATTAAAACCGACCAAAAACTCATCAATTTTTCTTTCTATGCTGATTGTTATTGACAAACGAATTCCCGATCAAGCAAAGAAAAAATTAAGCGCAATGGGTCGGGTTGTTGAGTTTTCGACTGATCATATTACCTACGAGGCCATTTCGGGTCATCCTGATATTTTTATGTGCAAAACACCGGAGACTTTAATCTGTGCCCCCAATTTGCCCAATATATATCAAATGCTCCTCGAGCAGCATTCCATTCCTTTTGTGTTTGGTCAGAAAGATGTCGGATCTCAATTTCCGGAGACGAGCGCCTACAATTGCTTGGTCACCAAAAAGCAACTCTTTCATAAAAAAACGCACAGCGATACGACGCTTTTAAAACTGAACAAGCATCGCGTATTTATTGACTTACCGCAAGCGTATACACGCTGTAGTTTGATTCAGCTGACTGAGCAAAGTTTTATCACTTCGGATAAAGGCATCGAAAAAGCACTGAAGAAAAAGGCTTTTGATGTGCACTATTTTTCTCCGGAGCATATTGTGTTGCCGACTATGCCCCATGGTTTTATTGGAGGTGCACTCGGTTATTATTCAGGAACACTTTATGCCATTGGAAATCCTGATTTCCATGACTGGGGCGATCGCTTTAAATCGCTCTTATCCAGTTTGAATATAGAGCTAATAACACTTTACGATGGCCCTTTTTTTGATGGAGGAGGAATCTTTTTTTTAGATTAAAGATTCTACAACGCCATTATAAATGCACCAGTAAAACTAATTTTTCGCCGTCTCGAATCACATCCACATTAACTGTTGTCCCGGCTTCCAATTTATTTAAACTACTCATATATTCGTAAATATTGTTTACCGGCAGTCCGTTAATTGCAACAATTCTGTCGCCTTTTTTCATTCCGGCGCCTTCGGCAGGACCGCCTTTTCTAACACCATCAACACCGAGTCCGTTATTTTCTGCTGAAGTGAAATTAGGCATAATACCTAAAGTGATTTTGTATCTTCGGCTTCCACTAGCTCTTTGTTTTGGGCCGGCTTCTTGGAATGTTAAATTGCTATCGCGATTGATCAGATTCATCATCAAATCAAAAGTATAATCTCCTATTGCTTTTGCGCCTTCAAGATTGATTCTATCGGCTTGATCGAATGGTGTATGATAATCATCGTGCGCGCCTGTGCTTAAAAAGAAAACCGGAACATCTTTTGCATAAAAAGAAGCATGATCTGAAGCGCCAAAACCTTCGGGCGACATGCCAATAGAAAAAGTAGAATCGGCATTCAATTGCTTTAGCAAAGCTTCTGATTCCAGCGATGTTCCCGTGCCGCTTATCATTATACTATGATCTGCTTTCAAGCGACCTATCATATCCAAATTAACCATGGCTTTTAATTGCTTCAATTCGAATAAAGGATTATTTGTAAAAAAGCTCGAGCCTAAAAGTCCCATTTCCTCTGCGCCAAAGGCGATAACCAAAACGCTTCGTTTTAAACTCTTTTGCTGGGCTAATTTTTCAGCTACTTCAATAATGCCGGCAACTCCCGAAGCATTATCGTCGGCGCCATAATGTACGGCTACTGTATCCGGCATACGTGAACCGGAATTTGGCCCACCCATTCCAAGATGATCCCAATGCGCACCTAATACAATGATTTCGTCTTTTAATTCGTTTCCTTCAATAAAGGCCAAAACATTTTCAGTTTCTACTTTTTGTTGCATGACATCGGTTGTGGCTTTAATCGATTGGCCAATGGAAAAAGAAATAGAACTGCGTTTTTCGTTCGCTAATTTTTCGAGCTCTTCTATGCTCTTGTTTTCAAGAAATTTATCGGCAAATTCCCTTTTTATATGAATTACAGGAATACCTGCATTCGATCGTGTTTTATCGAAATTGAGTCCTATCAATTTATCCCCTTTGTCAAAAACAGGTCCGTTGACAAATAAAACTCCGGCAGCACCTTTGTCTTTTGCGCTTACCACTTTATCGCGTTCGCCAGCATATTGAGCAAAAGGACTATCCGGATCTTCGGTTTCAGGATCGCCCATCAGAATAAGCACCCATTTGCCCTTAACATCCACATGGGCATAATCGTCCCATTTAATACTATCTGTATCAATAGAAAAACCATAGCCAACAAAAACAAGCTCAGCATCCAAAGAATCATTTTTGGTATAGGCAAAAGGAGCAAAATCAGTATTCAAAACGCCCTTTTCATCGTCAAATTGCAAGGCATTATGCTCGCCGGCAGTGATGGCGGTTACGACTTGAAATTTTTGGAAACCATTATCTCCGATGGATTTAAGCCCCCCTTTTTTAAGATTATCTTTGATGTAATTGGCAGCAAGCTGGCTTTCTTCCGTTCCGGGATAACGTCCTTTTAACGAATCAGATGCAAGGTATTCGATATGGCCATTGAGTTCGTCGGTGGTGATTTCGGGATTTTCGACATTGCACGAAATAAATAAAAAGACAAGAGAAAACCCGAGAAGGATAGAACTGAATTTCTTTAACATAGCTTTATTTTTAAGTTTAGCGTTTACGAAATTACAAGAAAATTTAGAATTAACATCAAAATGAGAAATTCAACCAGGGAAAACGTACACTTTTATTTGTGTGAATATTTTGCCGCAAATTCACGAATGAAAGCTCTTTATTAAAGTCGTATTGAAAAAATTTCACGAATTTCTGAAAGCCCAAAGGGATTTACTGGCTAGCGGCATCTTGATTTACTGTTTTTAAAAAATAAATTCGTGAATTCTGCCAAAGGCATTCCTTTGGAAGTGGCTTTTTAAATAAGCATGTGTTTGCCCTGGAAATTCAACACTTTTATAGTTTTAAAATGTGTCGACAAATTTTTAGCGAGAGGCTACTTTTTTGAAAAGGTAAAAAAAGCGATTACTTTTGTCGGGAATTCTATTCAGATATGACAAGCAGGTTTTTTATCGAATTGGCCTATAATGGTCGGAGTTTCCATGGCTGGCAAATCCAACCCAATGCAATTACGGTGCAAGAAACTTTGCAAAAAGCGATGGAAACAATACTTCGGCAAAAAATAGCTATTGTGGGTTGTGGAAGGACTGATACCGGAGTTCATGCGCGTCAGTTTTTTGCTCATTTTGATTTGGATATTGATGCGATTCAATTGAACGCAGACCAGCTTAGCTACAAATTGAATCAATTCTTAAATAATGAAATTGCTGTATTTCGTATTTTTAAAGTAAATAGGGAAGCGCACAGTCGCTTTGATGCTTTGAGCAGAACTTACGAATACCGACTTCGTTTGGGGAAGTCGCCATTTGATCAAGATATTACCTACCATTCGGCCTATCCTCGCCTCGATTTTGATCTGATGAATAAGGCTGCCGCTTTATTGTTTAATTATACCGATTTTACCAGTTTTTCAAAAACGGGTACGGATGTAAAAACAAACAACTGCAAAATAATGCTGGCCGAATGGAGAAAAGAA
The DNA here is from genome assembly GCA_041592395.1 of Bacteroidales bacterium. Lineage (GTDB taxonomy): Bacteria > Bacteroidota > Bacteroidia > Bacteroidales > UBA12170 > UBA12170. The sequence continues at coordinate 14,497 of JBFHQD010000008.1, forward strand.
AAGGATGTTTGGATATTTACCACAAAAGCCGATCGCTTTTTAAGAAATATGGTGCGTGCTATTGTAGGAACGCTCTTGGAAGTAGGAAGTGGAAAAATAGATTTAGAAGGATTTAAAAATATTATCGAAAGTAAAAACAGAAGCAATGCAGGTTGGTCGGTTCCCGCACAGGGTTTGGCATTGGTAAAGCTTGAATATCCGATAAACCTGCCAGATTTTTAAAACCTGCCAGGTTTCAAAAACCTGGCAGGTTTAAGTATTTTCTAAAATAAATAATTCAAGCCAATATACATACCCGAACTTCCATCTCTTTCATCAGAGGCCATTCCGTAATCGATACTGACAATGAAATTTTGATTCATAACCACTTTTAATCCGCCGCCATAACCAACGTGCAAATCTTCGGCTCCAACATCAAAATAATCAGCCGTGGCAATTCCTGTCGGAATGGTCGTATCTATTAAAGAAACCGCTTTTCCTAAATCTAAGAATCCGTTGATACCGATATAAAAATTTTGGTTGATAAACTTAAATTTGACGGCTTTTAAGCGCGCTTCGAAATTTCCGTATGCAATTCCGTCGCCAACCACGCGATTACGCAATACTCCACGAATACTTTTGCTACCTCCCAATCCTTCGGAAAAGGCTGATCTGTTGGCCGTAATCACCATTAAATTCTGCGCATACCAAGGAGTTTCTCCTGAAATAGTTGTTTGATAGCCTACGCGATAAGCAAAGGTCAATCGGTTTTTTACGACGGTAAAATATTGGCGATGCGTAATGTAAAATTTTAAGAAATCGTTTTCGGAAGAAGATAAAAAGCTGGGCGAATAGAAGAAACCTGCTTCTGTCCAAATTCCTCGGTTTGGATTGGCACGATTATCACGAGAATCGTAAGTTAATCCTGCTTTTAAACTAACCAAAGTACCACCTTCGGCTTCAGCAGCGGGAATTAATCCCCAATCGACATAATTTTCATACAATCCGGGAACGTCATCCAAGCTTGGTAAATAATCAGGATCAGTAGGATCTACGCCTTCGTTGTATTTAGCAATATCAACAGACCCAATGGTAAAATCGTAATAGCCAATTCCGGCCGACCACTGCAATTTTCCCATGCCCATATCACCAACAAAATCGGCAGTTGTGCGGAACAAATTACGTTTGTGCTTATACATCATTCTGCTTTGATAATCAGGAGAATCCTGATCTTCCCAACCTGCATTATAAACAGACTCATAGCCGTTAAACCCATAAAAAGCAGAAACGTCATCGGGCAAATAGCCCAAGTCAAAATTGAGGCGGACGCCTTCAATAATTTGATCGCCCTCGTAAGCGAAACGAAAAATACTTCCTCCTTTGGTAAATTTTGAGGCTTCTACATAAAACATATGGTCGAATTCCGGATACCGACTTCCATCACCATAATTGTAGATACTGGATAAGGCTCCGTATTGAAATCCCATATCACTATCGAAAGAAACAACAGGCAAAGCGCCAATGTTCCAACCGGTTTTTACTTCTTCGGTTTGTTCTTTCTTTTCTTCTTGTGCGAGTGCATTTACCGAGAATGCCAGAAAAAGCACGAGAATAAGCATGCTAGAAACTTTTTTCATGTTTTAGGTTTTTTAATTTATTTCAGTTTAGTATTGTTTTTATGTCGTTCGCTATCGCGATTCGTTTTCTTTTCCATGTTTTGCTGAAAAGCACTTGTTAAATCAACTCCTGTTTGGTTTGCCAAACAGATCAGCACAAAAAGAACGTCGGCCATTTCATCGGCTAAATTGGCTTCTTTATCGCTTTCTTTAAACGATTGCTCACCATATGTTCGGCTAATAATTCGCGCTAGTTCGCCCACTTCCTCCGTTAAAATAGCCATATTGGTTAGCTCACTGAAGTAGCGAACGCCAACACTTTTAATCCATTGATCAACGGTCTCTTGCGCTTTTTCTAAGGTAATCTTCACTGCATTAAGTTTTAACGAAAGTAAAACATTCAATCAATTATTCCAAAAAAATCTAGCTTTAGCGTCAAATCCCCAATGCGGGTGCCGTTTTAAGTCTATACAAATATGTAAAAAAAAGAAAGATTCTTTGATATATTTAAATAGTTACCTATAATATTTCCTAATTTTGTGCGATTAAAAATAGAAAATATGCGTGTTGTATCTGTAAATATATCCGAAAAAAAAGGCACAATTAAAATCCCTGTTGATTCTATTGAATTAACAGAAACCGGCGTGACAAATGATGCTCATGCCGGAAAATGGCATCGGCAAGTTAGTTTATTAGCCAAAGAAAGCAACGAAAAATTTGCTGTGGCTGCTAAACGCGAAGTGGCTTATGGCGAATTTGCCGAAAACATAACCACAGAAGGTATCGTTTTGTATAAAACAACGCCGGGCGATCGTTTGATTATTGGAGAAACCGAGCTCGAAATCACCCAAATCGGCAAAAAATGCCATGGCGATAATTGCGCTATATTCCGCGAAGTAGGCTCTTGCGTGATGCCCAAAGAGGGTATTTTTGCCAAGGTGATAAAAGGCGGTATTGTTCAGGCAGGCGACGAATTGATTTATATTCCGCAAAGCGCCTAATTCCAACGACTTTATTTTCTTATTTTTGCATTCTGAAATCGGAATCAATCATACTATGGAATTAAAAATTATTTCCGTCGGCTTGGCCGCCGAAAGGGGACGAAAATACTATGCAGATAAAATAGAACTGGATAAAACAGGTGTTATTGGTGATGTGCATGCCAACACCTCGCGTCCGGTAAGCATGATCGACCAATCGCATATCGATACTTTTAAGCGGATAACTTCGAGCAGAAGCACCGAAACCGGAGAATTTGCAGAAAATATTCGGGTGGAAGGACTGAACGACACCAAAGTTAAAGCTTTTGATCGCTTTGTTCATAATGATTTGGTCTTGGAAGTTAGTCAAGTTGGAAAACCATTTCACTCTTCTTTTCGCGAAATCGGACATTATGTGATGCCGCGCGTGGGTATTTTTATGCGCGTTTTAACTGGAGGAACTTTACAAGCCGGAGACAAATTAAAATATATTCCAAAAGTATTTAAAGCAAAAATAATTACGCTGAGCGATCGCGCCAGCAAAGGCATTTACGAAGACATCAGCGGCAAACTTATAAGCGAAATACTGAGCAAATATTTCGATAAACTGGGATGGGAATTAGCCATCGATAAAAAAATTATTCCGGATAGTCGCGAACAATTGCAAGCTGAAATTGATGATGCAACGCAAAATAACTACGATTTAATTTTTTCAACCGGAGGGACGGGAATAGGATCGCGCGATATTACGCTTTCGGTAGTAAAACCTTTGTTGGATCACGAAATTCCGGGCATTATGGAACATATTCGTATGAAATACGGCAGTTTAAAACCCAATGCACTACTCAGCGGAGGTGTTGCGGGCACTATTGGATCGGCTTTGATATATACGCTTCCCGGAAGCGCCAAAGCTGTTGCAGAGTACATGCAGGAAATTACCACAACTTTGCAGCATCTTATTTTTATGAAAGCCGATATGGATGTCCATTAATAGGTCGAAGGTGTTAAAAAGACAAAAAATTATCGGTTAAAAAGTCCGAATTGCACTTTTTGGCTTTTTATTTGTTTCAAAAGCCAATAAATAGCAGCTAAATGTCTATTTTACTTATTTTTGCATAAATATTAACTCAAATTAGTGAATGAGAAATAAAACAGACGAAGTTTCAGCGGAAAAGCTTGCCGAAACCATAATATTTGGAATACTGGAAAAAAAAGGATTAGAAATAACGAAGATTGACTTTTCTGAAATGCCTAATGCAATTAGTAAGTATTTTATTGTTTGCCACGGAAACTCTTCCTCACAAGTAGATGCCATAGCAGATAGTATAGCAGAACAAGCCTATAAACAGTTGGGAGAAAAACCTGCTTTTACTGAAGGAAGAGAAAATAAAGAGTGGATTTTGGTTGATTTTATTGATGTCGTTGTTCATGTTTTTCAAGAATCAACACGACGTTTTTACAATATTGAAGGACTCTGGGCGGATGCCAAAATTCAGACAATTCAGAACTAAGTAGCTACAAACTTATAAGGAATAAGACAGAATGACAGAACAAAAAGATAATAAGCAAAACACAGAGAAAAAATCAAATTCTCAAAATACGAATCCTATAAAGCCCAAAGGAAAGTTTAATTTTTATTGGATTTATGGGGCATTAGCGATTCTATTTATAGGTTTGCAGTTTTTAGGCGGATCCGATTCTTCTAAAGAAACCGATTGGGGTCAACTTAAAACGATGTTGCAAGAAGGCGCAGTTGAAAAACTGACCCTGGTGAATAAGGAAGTAGCTGAAATTTACATCAAAAAAGACAAGCGGGATGAATACTTAGGGAAAGATGCCGAAAAGTCGAACAGTACAAATTTTGGCGCTCCGAGCCCTGATTTTTATTATCAAATAGGATCGATAGAAACTTTTGAACAACGTGTTCAAGAAGCGCAGCAAGAGGTAAAAGACCCTGTTTATATCACCAATGAAACGCGACAAGATTGGGGAAAAGATATTTTTGGATGGGTATTTCCTATCGTCTTGCTTATAGGCGTTTGGTTCTTTATTATGCGAATGATGAATAAAGGTGGCGCCGGAGGAGGTCAGATTTTCAATATCGGCAAATCAAAAGCCCAATTATTTGATAAAGAATCGGCTGTTAGCGTAAATTTTAAAGATGTGGCCGGATTGCAAGAAGCCAAAGTGGAAGTGATGGAAATCGTCGACTTCTTAAAAAGCCCCAAGAAATATACCGATTTAGGAGGGAAAATCCCTAAAGGCGCCTTATTGGTAGGCCCTCCGGGTACAGGAAAAACCTTATTGGCAAAAGCCGTTGCCGGTGAAGCAAAAGTGCCTTTCTTTTCACTTTCCGGTTCCGATTTCGTTGAAATGTTTGTCGGTGTAGGTGCTTCACGTGTACGCGATTTGTTTAAACAAGCCAAAGAAAAAGCGCCTTGTATTATTTTTATTGATGAGATTGATGCTATTGGACGTGCCCGCGGAAGAAATGCAATGACAGGCGGAAATGACGAGCGCGAAAATACATTAAATCAGTTGCTTACAGAAATGGATGGCTTTGGTAGTAATGCCGGAGTAATCATTTTGGCGGCGACTAACCGTGCGGATATCTTAGATACAGCGCTTTTGAGAGCCGGTCGATTTGATCGTCAGATTCATGTAGAGCTTCCTGATTTAACGGAAAGACAAGCCATTTTTGAAGTGCATATGAAACCGCTTACTGTTAGTAAAGAAGTGGATTCGGTTTTGCTTTCAAAACAAACGCCCGGTTTTTCTGGTGCGGATATCGCCAATGTATGTAACGAATCGGCTTTGATTGCTGCTCGTCAGAATAAAAAGGAAATAGGGAAACAAGATTTTTACGATGCCATTGATCGTATTATTGGTGGACTGGAAAAGCGGAATAAAATCATTTCGAAACACGAAAAAGAAGTTATTGCTTACCACGAATCAGGACATGCTTCCGTAAGTTGGTTGCTCGAACATGCACATCCTTTGGTAAAAGTAACGATTGTGCCTCGTGGAAAAGCTTTGGGTGCCGCTTGGTATTTGCCCGAAGAGAGACAAATAACCACCTTCGAACAAATGTTCGACGAAATGGTGGCTACATTAGGTGGTAGAGCTGCCGAACAGGTGATTTTTAATAAAGTTTCAACCGGCGCGCTAAACGATTTAGAAAAAGTGACGCGACAAGCGTTTAATATGGTGGCTTATTTTGGTCTGAACGATAAAATTGGTAATATTTCCTATTACGATTCAACCGGCCAGCAAGAATATCAATTCAATAAACCTTTTAGCGAAAAAACAGCAGAAACGATTGATAGTGAAGTAAAACTATTGGCCGAAAAAGCCTATGCAAAAGCGGTTGAAATTCTAACAGAAAATGAAGCCGGATTGCGTAAATTAGCTAAAGTTTTAATAGAAAAAGAAGTGATCTTCCGCGAGGATCTTGTCGCTGTATTTGGCGAGCGACCATGGGACGAAGGTAAAGAGCATATCAGTTTGCAAAGAGAAAATGGAAATACAATAGCTCTTGAATCGGAAAAAGAGGTGAAAGCTTTAGGTGAAGCCGAAGCAACAAAACCAAAAAAACCAAGAAAGAAAGCGGCAAAAAAAGTAAAAAAAGAGGAAGAGCCATCGACGGAAGAGAACGAATAATTTAGAATACGGGGCTATGGACGAAACAACTTCACGCGAAAAAGTTTTAAAGAGTATTCGGAATGCTTTATTGAGTAAAACACCCAATCCGAATGCAAATGTCGATTTAGAAGCTAAATTTTATACGGAACTTGATGAGTCGTTGGCCTTGAATTTCGCACAAGAATTTACAAACTTAGGGGGTAAATTTATTTATTGCGAAGATGAGGAGGATTTAAAATTGGTGCTTAAATCCTTTGCAGCGCAAGAAGAAATTCAACCTTTGTTTTGCAACGAACCGACGCTAAAAGAGATACTCAACAACGTTGAAATTCCCTTTTCGGATAAGCCTGAAGAGTTTAAAGATTTGCATAGTGCCATTACAAGCTGCGAGTTTTTAATTGCCCGTTTTGGTTCTGTTATGGTTTCGTCAGGTCTCGCTTCCGGACGAAAACTTCATTATTACCCTGAAAAACATTTGGTCGTGGCTTATGCATCACAATTGGTGCCTGAAACCAAAGATGCACTAATCGGTATGCGCGAAAAATACAATGGGACTTTACCCAGTATGATTACGCAAATTAGCGGTGCGAGTAGAACAGCGGATATCGAAAAAACTTTAGTTATGGGCATGCACGGGCCTAAAGAAATTTATGTTTTCTTTGTAGACGACATCATTGAATAAACCATTATGCTAAAAACGCTTTTAGTTCGCGCTCTTTCGGGCGCTGTATTCGCACTCCTTATATTGGGTTCCATTTTTTGGCATCCTTATGCGTTGGCGGCCCTTTTGTTTTTGTTGACAGGATTGGGTTTGCGCGAATTTTACCGCTTGTTTGCCGATTCCGGATTTATCAGAAAAAGCAATAATGGCATGCTATTAGGCCTCGTTGTTTATAGCTTGATAACCGCATTGGCGTTTTCTTGGCTAAATGCCGCAGCTGTTTTGCTTATTTTGCCCTTAATCTTGCTCCTTTTTATTGTCGAATTGTATCAAAAAGAAGAAACTCCATTTCAACAGATTGCGCTTCAAGTGCTTGGTGTAGTTTATGTTGCAATCCCGTTTGGCTTGTATCATTTTGTAAATTTATATCCGGTAGGAGGTGTTTATCATTTTCAACCTTGGTTATTGGTTGGCATTTTTATTTTGATTTGGAGTAATGATACATTTGCTTATCTATTTGGAAGCACTTTAGGGAAACATCGTTTGTTTGAACGGATTTCGCCAAAAAAATCTTGGGAAGGAACAATTGGAGGAGGACTTTCTACTTTTGGAATCGCATGGCTTTTGGGTACTTACACGCAAACCCTTACGCTTGGTTCTTGGATCGTACTGGCGGCTATAATCGTGCCAACAGCTATCTTTGGCGATTTGGTAGAATCGATGTTGAAACGCAGTTTGAACGTGAAAGACAGTGGTACAATTATGCCGGGGCATGGTGGTGTATTAGACCGATTTGATGCCGCTAATTTTGCCTTGCCCTTTATTGTTTTTTTTCTATATTTGCTCGCATAGAATAAAAGCAAAATAAAGCTTGCTATCAGTTTTACTTTCTTTATAAATAATTAATAATGAGATAGCAACGTGTATAGTATCGTATTTTAAAACTTTATCATGAAACTTCATAAAGAAGGTTTTGTTACTATAATAGTAGCGTTTATTGTGCTTTTAGTGCTGGCAAGCATGCTTTTTTTAGTTAGCCCTTCTTTGTTGTGGTTGCGCGCTGTTGGTATTGGTGTTCCTCTTTTTATCTTTTTTAGAATAGTCTTTTTCTTTCGTGTACCCAAACGAAAATTTGAAGATGTCGATGGTGCTGTCTTATCTTCGGCCGATGGTGAAATTGTTGCTATTGAAGAGGTTTTTGAAGAGGAGTTTTTAAAACAAAAGTGCATACAGGTCTCTGTTTTTATGTCGCCAAGCAATGTGCATATAAACTGGATGCCCCTTACAGGAAAAATAAGCTATTTTAAATACCATCCCGGAAAACATTTTGTGGCTTGGCATCCGAAATCGTCAACGCTAAACGAAAGAACAAGTATTGGTGTTAACTTAGCCAATGGCTCGTCTATTCTTATTCGCCAAATTGCGGGAGCTATGGCGCGGAGAATAGTATGTTATGCTAAAGTGAATTCCACGATGAAACAAACCGAAGAAATTGGTTTTATTAAATTCGGATCGCGTGTGGATTTGTTTTTGCCTTTAGACGCTGAAATCCAGGTGAAATTAAAAGATTTGGTAGTGGGCGGCCAAACAATCATCGCTAAACTTAAAGCCTAGAGCTTTCCTTATTTTATTCATTTATTTTAGCTTTAAGCCTATCCTTATCTTTTTATATCTAATCCACATATTTTCGTTCAATAAGGGAAAATTTTGTTAATTTTACGCTTTAAACCTGAAAAAACAAAATGATGAATAAAACGCTTCTAATATTTTGGCCCGAAGGCGGCAATGTTGAACAAGCCACAAAACTAATTGCCAATGCATATGGCGAAATTGAAATAATGCCCGTGACGAAGGTTACAGAGGAAACTTTAGCTAATTACGACCGTTTTATTGTGGGCGGATCAACCTTAGGCGCAGAGACTTGGGAAGGAACAAAAGGCAATAGTCCTTGGAATGCTTTCTTATCTAAACTCAAAAACCATGACTTTTCGAATAAAAAAGTAGCCCTTTTTGGCTTAGGCGATCAAGTTTTATGGCCTGCTAATTTTGTGGATGGCTTGGGAACACTTTATCGTAATTTTGTGGATGCGAAAGCGCAGATTGTTGGTAAATGGTCGACAGAAGGTTATGATTTTACGGATTCTAAAGCCGTTGAAGGCGATTATTTTGTTGGTTTGGCACTTGATTTGGATCAGCAAGACGAGCTTAGCGAAGAAAGAGTGCAAACTTGGATAAATCAGATTAAAAAAGAGTTTTAAACCGCACTATTTATAAGTAGAGTCTGAGTGTGTTTTCATGCTCAGGCTTTTTTATACCGGTTCGATTCATATTCCCAATTCTATTACATAGTATGGCAGCCTCTCCACATATTAAAAATATCATTTTCGATTTTGGTGGTGTTATTTACGATATTGATCATTCCAAATCAAAAGAAGCGTTTATCCGTTTGGGTATTCCCGATTTCGACAAACTATACAGCCATGCGGTTCAAACTAAATTGTTTGAAGATTTTGAAATGGGGAAAATAACACCTAACGATTTCCGTCGCTCGATAGCACAACAACTACCCAATAAAATTGCAGATCAAGAGATAGATGCGGCTTGGAATGCCTTGTTGATTGGGTATAAAACAGAACGCTTTGATTTATTGCGAGAAATAAAAAAGCACTATCGGCTTTACTTGTTGAGCAATACGAATCAGATTCATTACAAAAGCTATATGAACGAACTTATTGTGCAAAATCAATACCATATGTTTCATGAGCTTTTCGAACGGCTTTATTTTTCCCATCAAGTGGGATTACGAAAACCGGATGCAAAAATTTTTGATTTTGTATTGCACGATAGTCAACTAAAAACGGAAGAAACCGTATTTATCGATGATTATGATGTAAATATCGCGGCAGCAAAACAATGCGGATTGCATAGCCTTTTGCTAAAACCCGGGCAAACAATCCTTGATTTGTTTAGTCGCGATGGTGTGTTAAGTGGTTTTTAAACTCTTTCCTTTAGGCGATTTCTTTTCTTCTGCCAAAATTCGGTAGATCGTTGATTTTCCAATATCTAAACGTTCTGCAACGGTAGGAATATCGTTATGGTATTTTTCGAGGAATATTTTTACGATTTGCAAATCATATTCTTTCAACGACAATTCTTTTAAAAACAAATCGTGCATACCATCAACCGAATTGAAATTAATATCGGTGGGTTGAATGACATCATTATTAGAAAGCACCATAGCCAATTCGATAATCGCTTGCAATTCACGAATATTTCCGGGGAAATGATATTCGTTTAATCTTTGTATGGCCGCTAAGCTTAACTCTTTAACAGGCATATCGTTTTCTTCAGCGAATTTTTTTATAAAATGTTGAGCCAAGAGCGTAATATCGTTTCCGCGGTCGCGCAAAGGCGGAAGGAAAATAGGCAAGCCCAATAAGCGGTAGTACAAATCTTCTCTAAAATTGCCTTTTTTGACTTCTTGAGCTAAGTTTTTGTGAGTAGCTATAATGATTCTACAATCTACTTTTTGAGTCTTATTGCTTCCCAAACGACTATATTCACCGTCTTGAAGGACACGTAGCAGTTTGGTTTGCATATTTAAGGTCATATCGCCTATTTCGTCGAGAAATAAAGTGCCTTTATGTGCATCTTCAAATTTTCCGCTTTTGTTATGATTGGCTCCGGTAAAAGCGCCTTTTTCATAACCAAAAAGTTCACTTTCAATCAAATCCTTAGGAATAGCAGAAACATTGATCGCGACAAAAGCTTGTTTTCTTCTCGTAGAATTGTAATGAATAGATTTGGCAACAAGTTCTTTTCCGGTGCCCGTTTCGCCCGAAATTGAAACGGTAATATTGCTCCTGACTGCTTTCTCCATCAGCTCAAAAACATCTAAAATCGGTTTGCTTTTTCCTTTGATTAGGTTATCGAAGCGGTATTTTTTTCCGACTTCTTTTTCCAGAACATCAACCTTGCGTTCGAGCAAAACTTTTTCTCGAATATTGACCATTATATTACGGAGCTTTTTAATCATATCGTCCGTTTTCACCAAATAGTCGTAAGCACCTTCTTTTAAAAGGTTAATGGCCGTGAGCACATCTTTTTGACCGGAAACGATGAGAACAGGGAGGTTGGGCTTAAAATCCAGTATCTTTTTTAAAATATCTGATCCGGTGGAATCGGGCAGTAAGTAGTCGAGCGTTACCGCATCCGGACATTCTTCTTGAAACTGTTTCAGAAAGGAATCGCCATCGTAAAATGTTGTGACTTCGAAGTCGGGATTTAACTCCAATTCGTACGACATTCTTCGGGCTAGGATTTTATCATCTTCAACAACAAATATTTTAAAGCTTCCCATAAGTTTAATATTTTCTAAATTTGAGAAAAAATCAAATATAGTTTTAATAACTCATATTCTGCAAGTTAACATGGTGATGCAAAAAACAGAGCCATTTATTCTAATTATTAGAATATTTCTATTACGTAAATGTACATGGAAAGGTTCGCATGAACACAAAAAAGTTTCACAATTTGCTGTTAAAAGAATTTAACTTTTTTTTAATCTTCAGGATTCGCTATTTTTACAGCGTATTAGAACCAGAATTGTATGACTATTATTGAACGCTATTCAGCCCCCAAACAACTTCTAATTTTATTGATTGTATTGATTGCGTCTGTTTTTATTCTTACTCCTTTAGGTATTCTTATTGCTATTCCTTTTGTGGATGGTGATATATTGGTCTTGCTACAGCAGATGGAATTGGCAGAAACGGCACAAGATATTGCTTTACTTAAATATTTTCAAATTATAAGCCAGCTTTCTTTGTTTATAGCTTCGAGTTTTGCATTTGCTTTTCTGGTTGCTAAAAAACCCTGGCGTTATTTGGGTTTAGATAAAATGCCTAGCTTAAAACTAATAGTCATTGCTATTGTCATAGGATTGGTTAGTTCGCCTTTTTTAGATTGGGTGATGCACGTCAATTACAATATGCATTTGCCTGCTTTTTTATCTTCGCTCGAAAATTGGATGCGAGAGATGGAAGAGGAAGCCTCAGAATTGACTAATCTTTTCTTAAGCGGAGATACCGTATCCACTTTGTTGGTCAACCTATTTATGATGGCCTTATTAGCCGGTTTGGGCGAGGAATTGCTTTTGAGAGGCATAACACAGCCCCTTTTTATTCGGATTACTAAAAATGCGCATTGGGGTATATGGATAGCGGCGGCTCTGTTTAGCTTTATGCATCTTCAGTTTCTTGGATTTTTTCCTCGTTTATTATTAGGCGCTTTATTTGGCTATTATTATTACTGGTCTAAGAATTTGTGGATTCCCATTACAGCGCATATCGCTAATAATGGCATTATCGTTGTTTATACCTTTTTCTATGGAACTGAAGCCAGCGGTTTACAAATTGGTGCCGTAAAACCCGAGGAGTCCCCCTCTGTTTTCTTGATCGTATTAAGCCTTTCTTTAAGTATAGCCGGATTGATGTTCTTTTATCGAGAAAGTACAATACAGAAGCAAGAATAGCGTAGAGCAAATAAAGATTCGAAATCTTTCTTTTCGGTTTGAGCGTTATGCTTACACGGGTTTGCATAGCTCCCGAGCTTATCTTGTATCCACCAAATGCTCGTCTGCAGGTTTTGGTTTTTGATCTGTTTAAAGCTTCTTAGGGTAAACGTGTTTGGCTCTGTCTCCCTAGTCGTGGCTATGGAAGAATAAGGGCAAAAAAAAAGCTACCCAAATATGGATAGCTTTTTATATTTATAAAATTGCTTTTATTTTTCCTCATGTTCTTTCTGAACAGAGTAATTTACTTTAAAAGCACCTACACGACGAAGTTTTTGTTTAATATCGTCGACAATACCCATTTTAGTATCGCGGTCCACTTTTAATGAAGTAGTAAGAAACTTGCGATCTGCTTCGTCTCTTGCCTCACGTTCTTTCGCAATAAACTCGGGAATGGCATCTACAGAACCAAAAGCATCGTTAAGTTGTATACGTGTGTTTGTTCCCAGTCTATTCTGAACAGGTTCTCCCACATAAATAAAACTAACCAATGATTTTTTTTCTAATTTCTGCACTTCCTTTGCGGTAGGCGAGGCTACTTTAACAAGCAACTCGGTTTCACGCATAACTGTTGTAACCATAAAGAAGAACAAGAGCATGAAAATAATATCAGGCAATGAAGCCGTTGAAATACCGGGAGTATCTTTTCCTCCCTTTTTTTTGAATCTTGACATTTTTTTCTCCTTCTTTAATTATTTAACTCCAATTTCATCAGGTTCAGCTTCAGATACACGTGCAGGAATAGCGGTATTAATCGCTTTCTTCAGCTCATCATCTAAATCATCGTAATGCTTTGCAAACTTTTTCATAGCAAGCTCGTCTTTAAGCTCTGTAAAAGCCTGTGCTAGTTTATCCTGAACAGAAATATACATTTTATACGAAGTACCACGACTGTTTTTCAGTGAGATAAGTGCTCTCGATCTGTAAACGGTTCCTAATAAAGGAATATCTTCTTCATATACTTCCGGAAAATCTGGATTATCGGGAACGTGAGGAGTAATGAATTCTTTTACATCATCCTTTAAGGTGTTTATATCGCCGGGGCGATTATTCACAAGTAAACGATCGCTTTTGCTCACGAGTACATTCATCACATTCCTTGTTTTGAAATCCGGTGGTTTTACTGTTGGATCAGGTGGAGGTGGCAATACGCGACCAATACCTGTATCTACATCCATAGTTGTAGTTACCAGGAAGAAGATCAATAGCAAGAAAGCGATATCCGCCATCGAGCTTGCATTCAATTCGGGTGTTTTTGCCGCCATAATCTCTAAATTTTATTATTATTTAAAAAGGTTGGAAATACCGGCATAAATAATAGCCAATACTGCCGCTCCAAAAATAAAGTATGTATAAATCAAACCTGCACCAACTAAAACAGATGTTTGAGCAGTAGTTTCCATTTTCTCTAGCTGAGCAGGAGTAAATGAATTATCTGATAAAGCATAGGCTACAAACCAAAGGGCTACCAAAAAGGCAACAACGATAAGTGATTTGACCGCATCCTTAGGATTAGCTGCCATTTGAATTATAGGAAAGAGAATAGCGAATAGGGCAGATAATCCAAAGGCAATATAAGCCACCCAGAAATACCCGTCAAGAACAGTATCCGAAGGTGAATCTCCCTGATAAAAAACTGCAATTTGATAACCTGCAGCAATAACCATCAGGATAATTGATACACCTTTAAATATGTTTTTCATTAAATTATCCATATGAGTTATTATTTACCTGATTTATAATTTGAAAGAATATCTACAAATTCAATAGTGCTATCTTCCATATCGTTAACGATACTGTCGATTTTTGCCACTAAATAATTGTAGAAAATTTGTAAGATAATGGCCACGATAAGACCAAATACTGTAGTTAAAAGGGCTACTTGAATACCACTGGCAACAACAGTTGCAGAAATATTACCTGCAGCAGCGATATCAGCGAAAGCGCCAATCATACCAACTACTGTTCCCATGAAACCAAGCATAGGAGCAAGAGCGATAAACAACGCGATCCAAGATAATCCTTTTTCTAAACGTCCCATCAATACACCACCAAAGGCAACAATTGATTTTTCAACTACATCTAAGCCGTCGTCATATTTATGAAGACCTTGCCAGAAAATACTTGCAACAGGACCTTTTGTGTTTTTACATACTTCTTTAGCAGCATCAACACCACCATTTTGCAAAGCAGTCTCTACTTTGTTTAATAATTTCTTTGTGTTTGTGGTAGAAAGGTTTAAATAAATAATTCTTTCTACAGAAAGAGCTAAACCAAAGATTAAAGCTAACAATACAATTCCCATAAACCCTGCATTACCAGCAATGAACTGTTCTTTCAGTACTTGGTGAAATCCTTTGTTAGTCGTAACCTCTTCTTCCAAAGTAGCAACTTCATCAGCAACAGCAAGTTCTACAGAATCAGCTTCTGCTACAACTTCGTTAGTTCCTTCAGTTTGTACCTGAGTATCTTCTTGAGCAATAACCATATTGGTAAAACCAAAAGATAATAATCCGGCCAATGTTAAAAAAGCAATTAGTTTTTTCATAATAATCCAATTTATTTACAAAACTTTAAATTTAATTTGTTTCATTTAGTTTAAAAAAATGGCGGAGAAAGAGGGATTCGAACCCTCGGTACACTTTTGGCGTACACACGCTTTCCAAGCGTGCACCTTAAGCCACTCGGTCATCTCTCCTTATCCTCTAAAAAACTTATGTCCCTTAGCGGCGGCTAAAATACAAAAAATATATTCTTAATAAAAAAAATGATTTTAAATTTTTGTCTTTCAAAACCCTGACCAAATATAAGTAGTCATAATGCTTTAGATAAGGAATAGAATAGCTTCTGTTTTATAATATATTCTTATTTCTTCTTGTTTTTATTCCTCCTTTTCACCTAAAAGCTGTAATTTTGATGCAGTTTTAACCCAAAAATTTATTATGAAAACGATTGATTCTATCAACTTCGAAGGAAAAAAAGCCATTATTCGTGTTGACTTTAATGTTCCACTTAATGAAAAATTTGAAATAACCGACGAAACTCGTATCAATGCTGCTATTCCAACAATTAAAAAAATTGTTGCCGATGGAGGTTCTGTGGTGTTGATGTCGCATTTAGGCCGACCAAAAAACGGGCCTGAAGAAAAATTTTCGCTCAAACATTTGATCCCAACACTCAAACAAAAGTTGAATACGGAAGTGTTTTTTGCCAATGATTGTATTGGTGAAGAAGCCAAAACAAAAGCCGCTCATTTAAAAGGCGGACAGGTTTTGCTTTTGGAAAACCTTCGTTTTTATAAAGAAGAAACCAAAGGCGATGAAGCTTTTGCCGAAAAATTGGCTCAATTAGCCGATGTTTATGTTAACGATGCTTTTGGAACGGCACATCGGGCGCACGCTTCAACAACCATCATTGCTAAATTTTTTCCAAGTTCTAAAGTGTTTGGCTATGTAATGGCCAACGAAATTGCCAGTATTAATAAGGTATTGCTTGATACGAACAAACCCTTTACGGCTATTTTAGGCGGCGCTAAAGTTTCGGATAAAATTGGGATTATCGAAAATCTGCTTCAAAAAGTGGATCACCTTATTATAGGTGGCGGTATGATGTTTACTTTTATTAAAGCGATGGGTGGAGAAATCGGATCTTCTTTGGTAGAAACCGATTTGATTAAAACTGCCAATGATATCTTATCAAAAGCCAAAGAATTGGGTGTTTCTATTCATCTTCCGTCTGATGCCATAGCTGCCGACAATTTTAGTAATGAGGCCAATCGCAAAGAAGTGGCTTCATTCGAAATTGAAGAAGGATGGATGGGATTGGATATCGGAAGCAAGAGTCGTGAAAATTTCAAAAAAGTCATACTCGATTCGGCTACAATTCTATGGAATGGCCCGATGGGCGTTTTCGAAATGGAGAATTTTGCCGAAGGAACAAAAGCCATCGCTTATGCTGTAGCCGGAGCAACTTCAAAAGGAGCCTATAGTTTAATAGGTGGTGGCGATTCAGTAGCAGCGATTAATAAATACGAATTAGCACAAAGCGTAAGCTACGTTTCAACGGGCGGCGGCGCTATGTTGGAATTTATGGAAGGGAAAGAACTTCCGGGCATTAAAGCAATATTGGATTAATTTTTATGCAATCAGCGGCCAATTCTATTCTAGGAGTTGGCCGCTGATTGTTTTTTCGAATAGCGAATAAAGATTACGATTTTAGATTTTTGGAGTTTTATTTGAAATAAGTAAAATCAATATTCGTTGATG
>JBFHQD010000009.1:0-28523 GCA_041592395.1 Bacteroidales bacterium
AAGATTTAGAATTTGCAACTCCTTTTGGCAATCAGAAAATGATTTATGCCGATTGGGTAGCAAGCGGACGCCTTTACGGACCCATTGAAGATAAAATAAAAAATCTTTTTGGTCCATGGGTAGCCAACACACACACAGAAACAAGCGAGTCAGGAACACTTACAACAAAGGCTTATCATAATGCACAAAAGATTATTAAGCGCCATGTAAATGCCAACGCCGACGATGTTTTAATTACTACCGGAAATGGAATGACTGGCGTAATTAACAAATTCCAACGAATATTAGGTTTTAAACGATACGGCACAAAAGACCATCCATTTAATAAACTAGAGGCTTTGCCCGAGGATAAACGTCCGGTTGTATTTATCACACATATGGAGCACCATTCTAATCAAACATCGTGGGAAGAAACCATTGCCGATGTTGTGGTTTTACAACCCGATGAAAACATGTTGGTGGATGAAAATGAGCTTATAAAACAACTCGATAAATACAAAAATAGAGAGATCAAGATTGGCAGTTTTACGGCATGTTCAAACGTAACCGGTGTAAGAACCAACTACCATAAATTGGCTCAGATAATGCACAATAACAAGGGCTTATGCTTTATCGATTTTGCAGCAAATGCCCCTTATGATCCTATAAATATGCATCCAGAAAATGAAGAAGAACGATTGGATGCTATTTTCTTTTCTCCCCATAAATTTCTTGGAGGTCCCGGTTCATCAGGCGTTTTAATATTTAATAAAGCTTTGTATAGCAATAACGTACCCGATAATCCGGGTGGAGGAACTGTTGATTGGACGAATCCATGGGGACAATATAAATATGTAGATAATATCGAAGCCCGCGAAGATGGCGGAACACCCGGTTTTTTACAAGCCATTCGCATTGCCTTGGCTATTCAGCTGAAAGAAAAAATGGGCATCGATAAGATTCATAAACGCGAGGAACAATTAATCGAAAAGGCGTTTATGGGATTATCGAAAATTCCAAAACTTCATATTCTCTCAGAGCATGTAAAGAATCGTTTGGGTGTTGTTTCCTTTTATATTGAAGATGTTCATTTCAACTTGGTAGTAAAATTGCTCAACGATCGGTTTGGTGTTCAAGTGCGCGGAGGTTGCGCCTGTGCCGGAACTTATGGTCATTTTTTACTTGGTGTAACACCAGAAAAATCAAAAGAAATTTCAGATAAAATCACTTCCGGCGATTTATCAGAGAAACCGGGATGGGTTCGCTTGTCTTTGCATCCAACAATGACCGATGCCGAGCTGGATACCGTTATATTTGGCATAGATCAAATCGTTAAACATCACTCCGAATGGAGTCAAGAATACAAGTACAACTCCAAATCGAACGAATTCAAACATATTGATGAAGTCGAGGATAAATGCGAAATCGTGAAACCTTGGTTTACTATCGATTAATCTTCTCTTTCTAAATATCTATTTCATAAAAAAAGTGTACCTTAGTCTGAAAATCAAACGATTAAACAGTATTCGTTTGTTTTATTCTTATTTGTTTGTTGCACACTGAAAAATATTTTGGCTCTCGAACGGCCGAAAAATTCTTCTGTTTATGAAAACCCTAAGTAAATATCCTTTGGCTCGTATGCTCTTTCCTTTAATTGGCGGGATATTATTTGCTCCTATCCTATCCTCAAATCTTAACCTTTGGCTTTTCATTTTTGGATGGCTTGCTTTTTTGTTTTTGGGGTGGATTTTCTTTCTAAATAAATTCAGGAGCTACAGCTTAAGATGGATTAGCGGTTTTCTCATCAGCGTTCTTTTCTTTTTTATAGGTCTAATTTTCAGCCAAATACAAAATCCACTTCATAATCCGGATCATTATAAACATTTTACGCAAGCAAAAGCGTTTGAAATCGATATTAATAGCGCTTTTACCGAAACGGAAAAAACATATAAATGTATAGGAAAAGTTAAAGCTGTTTATCTAGCAAAAGATTCTGTTTGGATTCCAACCCAAGGAAAAATTCTTCTTTACTTCCACAAAGCCGATGATTTTTCACTTCAATATGGCGATAAAATAATTAGCAATTGCCAATTGCGACCCATACAAGAGGCACAAAATCCCAATGCATTTAATTATGCAAAATATATGCAGCGAAAAGGCATTTACGATCAAAGCTTTTTAAAAAAAGAGGAATGGAAACGCATTGAAAGTAAGCCTATATTTGATCTGCAATCGCTGGCCATCAATTTAAGATCCAAACTTTTAGTCATCTTAGACAACTTACATTACGACAAAGAAAATCGAGCACTGGCTGCCGCATTATTAATTGGCTATGACGAATACTTGGATGCTAATTTACGTTCGAAATTTGCCGGTTCCGGAGCTATGCATATTCTTTGTGTTTCGGGTTTGCACGTGGGCATTGTTTATATGCTTAGTAATTTCTTACTCTTTTTTTTGGGGAGGGTGAAATACGGCATCTTGATTAAAAACAGCCTCATTTTAATGTTTATTTGGTTTTATGCTTTATTAACCGGACTTTCTCCCTCGGTTATGCGCGCTGCTACAATGTTTTCTTTTATTCTATTAGGAAATTCGCTCCATAGAAGTGGCAATACATACAACAGCTTAGCTGCATCTGCTTTGCTTTTGCTACTCATCGATACGCAAGTCATTTACAATATCGGCTTTCAACTTTCTTATGCGGCTGTTTTTGCTATACTTTTTATTCAACCTAAAATCTCACAATTATTTCATTTTAAATATCTTATATTTCGTAAAACTTGGGATTTAATCGCTGTATCTATAGCCGCTCAGCTGGGAACTTTTCCTTTAGCCATCTACTATTTTCATCAATTTCCGAATTATTTTCTTTTAACTAATCTATGGGTTATTCCACTCGCTTTTATCATTGTGAGCGCGGGAATCCTTGTTTTATTGATCGGACTTTTGGGTATTACGGCAACGCTTTTCGGAAAAATGGCTATCGGTTTCCTCCATATAAGTTTAATGGCTCTAAATTGGGGTGTTGACCTTATTAACGATTTGCCTTATGCCGTAAGTAATAAGCTCTTGCTTAATTTTTTTGAGTTACTCCTTATCTATCTTTTCGTTTTTTCAATCGTCCAAATACTTTTATACAAAAAAAGGATTTTCTTATCGCCCTTACTAATGGCCTCATTTCTAATGCTAGGCAGCACAGTTTATCGTAAATCAACCAATTTAAACAGCGCCTCTTGGGTCGTTTATCATACAAATGGATATTCCGCCATGGATTTCATAGATAATCGAAAAAGCACACTTATTGCAGATTCTGCTTTTATTTCCGACACTCAGGCGAAAAGCTATACAATTAAAGAAAACCACATAATAAAACGCATAAAAGAGAATGAGGCACTTTACACCTTTCCAACAAAAGAGTTTAGCACGATAGCTTTTTCTAAAAACATTATCCTTTTTCAATCGCTCCGGATTTTGTTTATCGATTCTAGGCAAAAAGAAGTGCGCTGTGAAAAGCCTATGGATCTTGATTATATTGTAATAGCCAAAAATGCAGCTGTCAATCTAAAACAACTTTCACGGCAATATCATTTTAAAGCCTTAATTTTTGACTCTTCAAACAATTGGTGGGAAATTCAGCGATTAAAAAGCGAAGCTGAGGCACTAAATATTGAATATTGGGATGTCAATGAAAAAGGGGCATTTGTGATCGACATAAAAAAACCCACTGAAATTCAGCGGGTCATAGGAAATTTAATCGGTTAATAATTACCTAATCATCAAGTTAAGCAAATGGGAATTATTACCATGATTTATAAGTACATAATACTTTCCTTTTTCTTTGAGTTTATCTGTAGGCAATGTCGTTGACCATTCACCAACAACTCTACCGCCTTTTGCTTCCCAAAGTGGGTTAAAATCAGCATCGTACAGTTTAATATCCACTTTCTTTTTTTCTTCGAATTGCGTACCCAATGAGATGATATCGTTATCAATATTTAGATTTAAATTATCCAATTCAGATACTTCGTTTTTAGGATTGATAACCGTACTATTCATGGCTTTTTCAATATCCTTTTCTTTGGCCGCTGTAACAAATACTCTTCTTTCATCGGAAGGAGCATTTCTTTTTCCATCGGCACTTACCCAAACATTTAATTCTTTATCATCATTACCGTCGCTACTTGTGCGGTATTCAACTACTTTTACCTGACCATCCTTGTCTTTAAACTCCTTAACAATGTGCGCATCATCGCTGATAAATAATGCATCGCCTTTCTGTGCTTCGTCTTTCATTTTTCTGATAATCACTTTCTGATTACCATCGCCTTTTTGCATCACCTCTAAATCTTCATCATCGCCAAAAAACAAGACATTACCCCCGTGTTTATAGGTTTTAAGGTGATGTTTTTTCGCGTCTTTTACATTCCAGACCAAACTATCACCATCGATTTCGGTTTTAATGATAATCCTTTTTTCGCCATCCTTGTCATCGACCCAAACTTGTTTTACCCAATCTTTTCCATCCTCATTAAAAAAATCGATCGT
Source organism: Bacteroidales bacterium (assembly GCA_041592395.1). GTDB lineage: Bacteria > Bacteroidota > Bacteroidia > Bacteroidales > UBA12170 > UBA12170. The sequence goes on from JBFHQD010000009.1 coordinate 4,528, forward strand.
TTCTTCGTTGTATATTTTAAAAGCACGCATTCTATCTTTCATTTGTTGGGCATGTTCAGCCCAATCCATATGATGAAGCTCTTCCATGGCTTGCTCTAGTTTTTGCAAGGCAACCTCATTCATTTCCAAATTTTCTACTTCCTCTCTTAATTCCTCTAGTCTATTTTGCATGCGCTCCTTGCCATTTTGCATTTCCTCGCGAACGATGAACATATGCTTTCTAAGACTATCTTTATCAAATTGATTCATTTCAACATCAACATCAAAATGCTCAAACAGGTCTTTAAACTCGCCCTTCATTTTAGCCATTTTCTCTTCAGATAAGCCCATTTGACTATGAATATTTTTTACCACTTGATTAAAATCTTGATCCGACTCCACAGTAAAAGAGGTATCAACAACCTTTTTATTTCCCTCAGCATCGATAACTTCCATTCTAAATTTGGCTTTCGATTCTTTTTTCGCCTCTTGCGAATAGGATTGGAAACTTAGCATGCTAGTCAATATTAATAAAAAGACAATTCGTACAGTTTTCATATTTCTTATGTTTTAATATTATTTTGATTACAAAATTAAGTGTGAAAAATTATAAATGCCTTAAAAGCAGGTTAAAAAAGCTTAAGGAAAGGTTAAAGTTATATCTCATAGTCATTAGGTTTATTAATTTTGGGACATCTAAACTTAACAGGCGGTTTATTTGTAAGCATTATGACAAAGCGAAACTTAACAATAACGATTGCCATTGGATTTATAGCCTTATTTGGTATAATTGTAATACAGATTCACTGGATTCGGTCGGCTTATGTACAGAATAAAATTCGTTTCGAACAAAACCTGAACAAGGCGCTCAATCAAATTGTTTTGGATATTGCTCACCAAGAAAATATATTTTTTAGCCCAGATATCGACGAAAAAGTGCATTTCTTAAACGAAACTGAACTTGTACAATTCGACAGCAATAAAAAGAACTTATTTACCTGGCAAAGCAAAATTGAAAAGAAATTACGCGAGGCCGAAACTGCACAGAAAAAGAATAAGATAATTACTACGCGCTATAAAAGTAAAGATCCGAAATCAGGCAAAATTATTATTCGCACATCCGGAAATAATGTAGAGTACATTCAGGAATATAAAATAGATTCGACAAATTCGGAAGAAAAAGAGATTGAATACGAATTACAAACTTCGGCTTTACGCTTATTAAAAAAAGATTCTTTACTCAAGAAATATGAAGCTACGGTAGATTCTGTGCGCGAAATACTCGATTATAATATTCTTACCATTGATTATAAGAAAGAAGATTTGAGTAAAACGATGGCTGAATTGTTTATGAATATCAAATCGGTTACACGGCCTTTTGCCGAACGGATTCCACTTGATAAACTTCAAAATAGCATTCAAAGAGCCATAGAGCAATACGATTTACCGTCATCCTATTCTTTTGCTATTGCAACTCCGCAAAACGATAGCCTGTTTTATAAATCGGAAAACTTTGATCCGAAAAATATGGATCAAGCCTACTCTATTCGTTTATTTCCGAATGCCGTTGTTCCGCTACCAGAATATTTATACCTCAGTTTTACTAAGCCAAATCCATTATTTAATCAGATGCTTTGGCCGGTCTCCTTGCTTATATTTTTTACTGTATTATTATTAGCCAGTTTACTTTTGATAATAAACAACTTATTGCATCACAAAAAGTTATCGGCAATAAAAACTGATTTTATTAATAATATGACCCACGAGTTTAAAACACCAATTGCTACAATCCAACTCGCCGCGGATTCAGTTATGAATGAACAAATTCTGAACAAGCCCGAAAGAATTAGCTATTTTATGCAATTAATTAAAGGCGAAAACAAAAGAATGAATGCATTGGTTGAGCGTATTTTGCAAATGGCTCAACTCGAAAAAAAATCGTTTAGTTTAATTAAGACAGAGGTCGATATTCATCAACTTATCGAAGCCGTGATTGATAATTCAAGGCTCAAGATTGAACAAGTTCAAGGCACAATAATACTCAATCTCAACGCCCAAAAAAGTAATTTATTTATTGATGATGTGCATTTCACCAATGTCCTCTTTAATTTAATTGACAATGCCATTAAATACAGAAGAGACGCCTTACAAATCGAAATAGCTACAGCTATCCGTAATACGATGTTTGTTATTACGATAAAAGACAATGGACAAGGGATGAGCACGGAAACAGTACATCATATTTTTGATAAATTTTATCGGTTAACCGAAGCCAATGTGCACACCGTAAAGGGTTATGGATTAGGACTTTCATACGTAAAAGCGATAATCGAAAAACACAAAGGACAAATTCATGTGCATTCCGAAATCGGAATTGGAAGTCGGTTTGAAATTAGTTTACCACTAAAAAAGTAGAGCTATGGAAGAAATAAAAAATCGAATTTTTTTAGTGGAAGATGACCTGAGTTTCGGGTCGGTTTTAAAAGCCTATTTAGAAATACATAACTATGTAATTGAGTGGGTTACCGATGGAAAAGAAGCTTTAAACGCGTTTGAGAAAAGTGAATTTGATCTTTGCATATTGGATGTAATGCTGCCTCATATCGATGGGTTTCAGCTGGCCGAGAATATCAAACGGTTACACCCTTCCATTCCCTTTATTTTTTTAACGGCAAAAACCCTTAAAGTAGATGAAATTAAGGGCTATGAGTTGGGTGCCGATGATTACATTCGAAAACCCTTCGATTCCGAAATTCTCTTGTATAAGCTAAATGCGATTTTAAAGCGCAATTCCGCCAAAAAAACAGAAACAAAATCCAATACATACCAAATAGGGCTATTTGTATTAAAGCCCAAATTTCGCGAACTCACGAATTTAAAAACAAACCAAACCCAATTGCTTAGTCCCAAAGAAACGGAGCTCCTGCAGATGCTAATCGAATCGCAAGACGGTATTTTGCTTCGCGATGAAGCACTACAAAAGATTTGGGGCGATGACAACTATTTTACGAAGCGCAGCATGGATGTCTATATTACAAAATTGCGCAAATACCTCAAAGCCGATACCGCTTTAGAAATTTTAAATATCCACGGCAGCGGATTCCGGTTGATTTGTAGGTAAACTACCTTTCAAATCGTTTTAAATACGGTTTATGTTTATTGTAAATACTTTGCTTATTTTCAATGGGTATTTTTATGCATTTGCTTCCTATAATTCCACCTGCGATCATTCCAGGAATGGTCAAAAAACCACCGAGAGCTAATGCTTTATCGCCGGCAGTAAAGCGTATCCAGGTTCCTGCAGGATCATCGCCACTTAAATAGCCTATGATTGCCCCCACTCCCATACCGCTTATGGCGCCAATAAAAATTCCTTTTCCTACACTTCCTTTACGTCGAAACTTAAGTTGCTGAATATCTAAGATATCAAGTTCTAATCGTTGATTATCAACTGTTTTAATTGCTATGCTATTTGTATTTAAAAATAGCAAATCGCCTTTAAAGGTATTCTGATTCGTAATCGCAAATAGAGAATAATGTGGCGTTGTAGTTTTGATTCCTTCCTTTTGTCCATAACCCAAATTGGTTAATGCTACAAAAAACAGCAATAGGGATATTATTTTCAAATCGATTAATTGCGGCATCATCATAGATGATTTTTTATGTAAAAACAAATATAATCAATAAATAAAGCTTTTTCAACTAACGAATTTCTTTACAAATTTGATTGAAAATAGTATGACTTCTTTACATTTGCAAAAACCAATAATTAACTCACCTATGAAAAACCTAGTATTTGCACTCGCTGCTACCTTATTTCTTAATTCTGCAGCTCTAGCCCAAGCTGAACTTTTAACTGCCGCTGAATCATCAAATTACACGCTTACTTCAACCCATCAGCAGGTGCTTGATTTTGTTAACAAACTTGATAAGGAATCGCCTTATTTACGAATTGAAACCATTGGCAAAACAACAGAAGGAAAACCCATACCGATGCTTATTTTGGCTAATCCAATGATAGATTCGCCTGAACAACTGAAGGAAGATAAGCGCTTGGTTGTGTATTTTCAGGCCAATATACATTCAGGTGAAGTTGAAGGAAAAGAAGCCACACAAGCACTTGCTCGTGACCTTATTAAAGATCCTAAAAACCCTATTTTCAAACATTTAATTTTGTTGATTGTCCCCGATTTAAATGCAGATGGCAACGATAAAATGAGTGATCAAAATAGGACCAATCAAAATGGACCAAAAGCGGTTGGTATTCGCTACAATGGTCAATTATTGGATATTAATCGCGATGCAATGAAATTAGAAACGCCTGAAATGCAAGCCGTTGTAAGCAACATTTACAATAGATACGATCCTGCTATTGTGGTGGATATGCATACGACCAATGGATCCTACCATGTGGAGCCAATAACATTTACTTGGCAAATGAATCCTAACGGTGATCGCAGTTTAATTCATTATATGCGCGATAAAATGATGCCCTGGGTATCGGAAACACTCTTGCATAAATACAAGACTTTGAACTGCTATTTTGGGGAGTTTATTGATAGAGGCGACCGATCGAAAGGCTGGTTTTCTTATGCATCAGAACCGCGCTATATGACTAATTATGTAGGATTAAGGAATCGACTTTCTATTCTCAACGAAAATTATGTCTATGCTGATTATGAGACACGTGTTAATAGTAGTTATAAGCTGCTTTTAACCATTATGGATTTCGCTATGGCCAATAAAAAGGAAATCAAAAATTTATTGGAAGAAGCCGATAGAAAAAGTCTATTAAAAGGCGTAGATGCTGCATCAGCCGATTCTTTTGCTGTTAAGTATGAAGGCCGACCAACACCAAATCCGGAAACCATTATGACTTACGAAGTAGAAGTGATTAAAAACGATAATGGCCGAACACAATACAAAAAAACAGACCGCAGAGCCGATGTAACAGTTCCATATATTGCTGATTATTACCCAACTGAACAAGTTAGCTATCCCTATGCTTATCTTCTATCTGTTTCTGATCAAAAAGTTCTCGATGTACTGCGATTGCATGGCATTGAGCTAAAACAGTTAAAACAAGAGCTTAAATTGGATGTTTCGCAATATAACATTACAAAATTAACGCCTGCCGGACGACTGAACCAAGGGCATTATTTAAATCAAATTGAAGGGAATTTCACAAATGAAAACAAAGCTTTTAAAGCTGGTACCTATTATGTTTTAAGCAGTCAGAAATTAGCCGGATTAATTGCCTATCTGCTTGAACCAGCAATGGATGACAACTTGTTGACATGGAATTTTTTCGATAGATACTTGGTTCCTCAATGGGGAAATTACTATTTTCCGTATCCAGTCTATCGCTTGGAGAAACCTGTTGCGCTTTAATTACCAAACAATTTATCGGGCATAAAAAAACCGACTGAGAAAAAGCTCAATCGGTTTTTTTCATGCAATTCGGCACTAGTCTTTTCGATAAACATGCTCCACTCCTGTTATCGATTTTAGCTTTTCTATCATTAATTCGAGGTGTTCAACATTATGAACATATACTTTAATTTGCCCAATAAAATGACCGCCCTCTGATTTAAAATTAGAACTCATCATATTTATTCTCAAATCGTTAGAAACTATTTGAGTGACTTTATTCAACAAACCAACTTCATCATTCCCCTGAATAATCACTGTAGTTTTAAAGTTTAATTTTTGCTTTTGCGATTTCCATTGGGCCGGAATAATTCGATAATGAAAGCGTTCTTTGAGATTTGCTGCATTTTTGCAACTGTTTCTATGAATCGTAATGCCTTTGGTTACCGTTACAAAACCAAAAATACGATCGCCTGGAATTGGATTACAACATTTTGCAAATTTATAATTGATATGATCAATTTGATCTACTGTAAGAATATCATGGCTCGATTTATCAATTTGATCTTCCATTTTATCCTCAGCAAGAATAGCCTCTTCAGTAATAAGCAAATCGCTTTTGTCATTTGCTACAGTTTCTTGTAATAAAACCTTTTTAAGATCCAGGGGATCTATTTTTTCGAGCGAAACGTTTAAGTACAGATCGTAAATTTGTTTAAACTTGTAATGTTCGACCAATTTATCAATAACACTCTGATTCAAATCCATTTTCCAGTTTTTGAATCGCCTTTCTAAGATTTCTTTGCCCCTTTTAATCTCCAACAAACGCTCTTCGTCGAGTGCCTTTCTGATTTTTACTTTCGTGCGGTTAGAGACTACAATTTTTAGCCAGTCGAAATTTGGTTTTTGATTTTTGGATGTGATAATCTGAACCTGATCCCCATTTTTGAGTACATGTTTAATCGGAACAATCTTTCCGTTAACCATAGCATTAGCACAATGAGAACCAATATCCGTATGAATATGAAAGGCAAAATCCAAAACTGTTGCGCCACCGGGCAATTTCTTTAAATCGCCTTGCGGAGTAAAAACAAAAATCTCGTTCGAAAAAGAATTATCATTCTTTAAATCGAAAGTACCACTCGAAACACCTTCATTTTGAATCGCTTTACGAATTTGACTCAACCAGTGATCGATGCCATCGTTGTCTTTTCCGCCTTTGTATTTCCAGTGAGCTGCCATTCCGTTTTCAGCCTCGTCGTCCATTCTGGTGCTCCGAATCTGCACTTCAACAAAACGTTTGTCTTGCCCTTGAACTGTAGCGTGTAAGGATTCGTAACCCGAACTTTTAGGAACGGTTATCCAATCGCGTAAGCGACTTAAATCCGGCTTGTAAATATTGGTAACAACCGAATAGGCATGCCAACAGTCGGCTTTTTCCATTTTGAGCGCACTCTTTAAAATAATGCGGATGGCCCACAAATCGAAAACTTTTTCAAAGGAAACCCCTTGCTTTTTCATTTTCACATAAATGGAATTAATCGATTTAACCCTGCTTTTGATCTGATAATCAAGCTTGTGATTATCGAGTTCTTTTTTAATGGGTTCAACAAAATTATTGATAATCTCTTGTCGCTCTTTTTCGCTTTCTATCAGTTTTTGTTTAATGCTATAATAATACTCCGGTTCGCGATGCTCAAGCACGATATCTTCCATCTCTGATTTCAGTTTATAGAAACCTAAGCGATGCGAAATAGGAATGTATACCGATTCGATCAAATCCAACAGTTGGTTTTGTTCAATTACATCATCTATTTTGTTGATATAGCGCAATTTATACATATGTGAAGCCAATTGTATAAGTACCGCCCGCATATCATTCGAAACGGAAAGTAATAATTGTCGGTGATAATCAGGCTGACTAACCGCCTTTTCGGTATTTAAACTTTTAATCTTAGAGCTGCCCTCAACGATGCGCCAAATGGATTCAGAAAAATGGTCGACGATGAATTTTTTTTCGGGCAATTGCTCCAAACCGCAAGCAAAAACGGCACTTATTAAACTCGACGAGAAGGTATTAAGCTCATTTGCTAAAATGTCAACAACACCCAGAACATAGTTCTTTTTTTCCGAATCATTTTCCTGCTCTAATGCAAGCAAATCCCAGGCTTTCACAAGCAATTGAGCGTGTTCATCTCCCTGAATTTGCTCTAGGTAGTTTTTGTATTTTAAAATTTGATTACGCACAATGCTATCCTATATTTCTTAAGATAAGACGACCTTTACTTATTTTATCAACAACACAATTAAGATATTCGGGCTTAAAATCCGGATTTCTTTGTTCCTCGTTAGTTGTACGAATAGACGTGATATTGCCTTCCGGATCTTCTACAATTAAAACATGTCGATCTTCATTGAATTTGTCTTTTTCCGTTCCATGCTTGATAAACTTGGCTTTAACCGTCGATCCAAGCGAATAGCGTGGATGTTTTGGCTCGAAGAAGACTTTGCCCTTACAGTTTACTTTATCGATGCGAATCTCAACTTTTTCGCCTAAAACAAAGCCGTAATTTTCATACGGTTCCTTTTCCATCAAATGGCGATTTCCGTATATATCTTCCATAACGTAGTATTCTACGCCATCCGGCATTACTGTAGTTTTAATCAATAAAAACCAATAATATTGATTGATTTCTAGTTCACCTTGTGTGTTGTTTACGTATTCTGATGCTCCCATAATTTAGAAAAAAGGCCCGATTTAAATCGAGCCACTCTATTTATAGTTTATTAGCCATAGTCGTCTCGATTTCTTCAATAGTTTTTGGAATTGGTTTTCCCAGTACACGGTGACCGCTTTCTGTAACCAAAATATCATCCTCTATTCGAATTCCGCCAAAATCTTTATAGGTTTCTAATAAGGCGTAGTTTATAAATTCGCTGTGCTTATTTTCTGCTTTCCATTGATCGATCAATGCAGGAATAAAATAACATCCGGGTTCTACGGTAAGTACAATTCCGGGTTTTAATTCTTTTCCCATTCGTAAATAAGCTGTTCCAAAAGTAGTGGCACGTTGTGTCTTATCGTCGTATCCCACATAATTTTCGCCAAGACCTTCCATATCGTGAACGTCAAAACCCATTTGATGACCAAGTCCGTGAGGCATAAATAAGGTATGGGCTTCCGCTTTTACAGCTTCAGCAGTATCGCCTTTCATCAAGCCTACTTTCTTTAATCCGTCAACCAATACAGCGGCGGCTAAAAAGTGAATATCTCTATATTTTACACCGGGTTTAATGGCATCAATGGCTTGCATATTGGCATCCAATACGGCTTGATAAATGCCTTTTTGACGATCGTTAAATTTACCTCCTACCGGAACTGTACGTGTAATGTCACTCGAATAATGCATTACGGTTTCGGCGCCGGCATCGGTAACCATCATCTGACCTTCTTTTAAAACATTTCCGTGCGCATGATTATGCAATGTTTCGCCATGAACACTTAAAATAATTGGAAACGAAACGGGTCCTCCTTGCGCTAAGCTAATGCCTTCAATAGTTCCGGCAATCTCACGTTCTACGCGACCAGGATAGGCCATACGCATTGAAGTGGTGTGCATATCGTAGGCAATATCCACCGCTTTTTCGATTTCGGCAATTTCAAATTCGTCTTTTATCTCGCGAAGAGAAACGATTGCTTTTATTAGGTCAACAGAGACAAAATTCTTGACTTCATTATGCGAAACTTTCAATAAATCTGCCAATTGAATAACTTGCTCACCACGATAAGTTGGTTGGATATGGATTTTTCTTCCTTGCTTTTGTACTTCGTCAATAAAAGTAGCCAAAGCGGCTAAATTAGCCGTATTGCTTACCCCCACTGTTTTGGCCTGATCTGCAATACTAGGTTGAGGTCCCATCCATATAATATCCTCAATATCAACATCATTACCAAAAATATAGTCTTTATCATTGTCAACATCCATTACCCCAACAAGGTTGTAAAGATCGATGCCAAAGAAATATAAAAAATTACTGTCTTGACGAAAGTGATAAGTATTGGCCGGATAATTATAAGAGGCTTCCTGATTTCCCAGAATCAACAATATCCCTGAATCTATTTGGCTTTTTACTTGCTTTCGGCGGTTTGTGTACACTTGAGTTTGAAACATATTTAGGTTGTTTTAAATTATGCTTCAAATGTACAAAAAATATTAGGCTAGCCTTTCTATTTAAGGTTTTTTAAAAAAAGGGATAAAGGAATAAACCCACACCAATGCCGAATTTAAATATGGAATAGCTGCGCGTTAAAAAAAATACAATACGTTGTTATTTAACGGATTTCAGTCCCAATTCTTCGCCTCTTTCGAGCATAAAAGCAAAAGCCGCTTCATAGGTATTTGCAATAACGCCATCTAAGATGGCATTCCGGATAGCATCTTTAATAAGGCCTACATTGCGACTAGGTTGAATAGCAAAAGTTTCCATAATTAATTCGCCACTAATCGGGGGTTGCCAATTACGTATGCTGTCTTTTTCTTCAATTTCGATAAGTTTTTGCCTAACCAGCTTAAAATTAGCTAAAAAGCGTTTTACTTTCGCTTCATTTTTGGATGTAATATCGGCTTCGCATAAAGTCATTAAATCATCGATATCATCACCGGCATCGAAAAGCAAACGGCGAACAGCACTATCTGTAACTATTTCTTGCGACAAAACAATAGGTCGCAGATGCAATAAAACCATTTTTTGAACAAAGCGCATTTTTTCGTTCATTGGCAATTTTAGCGCACTGAATAGTTTAGGAACCATTTTAGCTCCTTTAAATTCGTGCCCATGAAAAGTCCACCCTTGCCCTTCGATAAACTTCTTAGTCGCAGGCTTCGCTATATCGTGCAATAATGCCGCCCAACGCAGCCATAAATCGTTCGAATGTTTTGAAAGATTATCAAGCACTTCTAAAGTATGATAAAAATTGTCTTTATGCCCTATCCCATTTCTAATATCAACACCTTTTAAATCAATTAATTGCGGAAATATATGAATGAGCAAACCGGATTTTTCGAGCAAATCGAAACCAATAGAGGGTTTGGGACTCAATATAATTTTGTTCAGTTCATCCAAAACCCTTTCTTGCGAAACAATTTTTATCCGTTTAGCATTTCGATGAATTGCTTGGAAAGAGTTTTCTTCGATTGTAAAGTTCAGTTGTGTAGCAAAACGGATGGCACGCATCATACGTAATGGGTCGTCAGAATAGGTAATATCCGGATCGAGCGGAGTTTTTATGCATTTCGATTTTAGATCGGAAACGCCATCAAAAGGATCTATCAACCGTCCAAAATCCGATTTATTCAAACTGAAAGCCAATGCATTAATGGTAAAATCGCGTCTTTTCTGATCATCTTCAATACTTCCATCTTCAACTAAAGGTTTGCGCGAATTTAAACGATACGATTCTTTACGTGCACCTACAAATTCGACATCCCAATTTTTTTCTCCGCGGAAATGAAACATCGCTGTTCCAAAATTCTTAAATACTTTGACTTGCAAATTGGGGTCAAGTTCTTTTGCCACCAATGTTGCGACTTCTATTCCGCTACCTAAAACAACAACATCAATATCAACCGAAGGACGTTTTAAGAGGCTATCGCGTACATAACCACCAACCACATAAGCCTCTACTCCTATCTGATCGGCAACTTTCGATATGGTTTTAAATATTTTATGATTGATAGAATGTTTCAATACTAGAAAATTTGCGCTATTTAATATTTGCAAAAGTATAAAATAATACGGCTAAATCGTATAAATCGCAAGTTTATTGTCCTCCGGCAAAGCAATAAATCAAAATTCTCAGCAGCGCCAAAAATGTTCAAATCCTCTTGATAAAATTGAATGAAAAGATCGGATTTCTGTTGGTCATGACATTTATACTCTTTACTTTTGAAAGCCTTAAACAAATTAAAAAGAGTATGAAAAAAAGAACAATAGTTACTATGCCTGGCGATGGAATCGGACGGGTTGTATTAGATGAAACATTGCGCGTTTTGACTGCAGCCGGTTTTGAAGCTGATTATGTTGAAGGTGATATTGGATGGGAATTCTGGATTAAAGAAGGTAATCCACTTCCACAAAGGACTATTGACCTCATTGCAAAACATAAAATTGCTTTATTTGGCGCTATAACTTCAAAACCAAAAGATGCAGCGTTCGAAGAGCTTGCCCCCGAATTAAAAGACAAAAACCTTGTTTATTCGAGTCCGATCGTTGGCTTACGTCAACATTTTAATTTGGATATTTGTCTTCGACCAACTAAATCCTATTTAGGAAATCCGTTAAATTTTATCCGTCGCGGAGCGAATGACGAAATTGAAGAGCCTGCTGTTGATGCCGCTATTTTCCGTCAAAATACAGAAGGTTTATACGGAGGTGTGGAATGGTCTAATCCGCCTCAGTTAGTTTATGAAGGCTTAATGACCCATCCTAAATTTGTCAAAAATTTTGGTAGCACACCCAAAGAAGAAATTTCTGTTTCAACGCGTATCTTTACTAAAAAAGCAACTGAACGAATTCTTCGTGCGGCCTTTGAACATGCCAAAAAGTACAATTATCCTTCAGTAACCTTATGCGAAAAACCCAATGTAATTCGCGAAACATCGGGTATGATGTACAAAATGGCGCAAGAAATGCAAAAAGCCGATTATCCGAATATCGAATTGTGGAATACGAATATTGATGCGCAAATGATGTGGCTAACCAAAAATCCTGAAAACTATGGAGTAATAGTTGCCGGAAATATGTTTGGCGATATTGTTTCTGATGGTTTTGCTGGTTTAATTGGTGGTTTAGGCTTTGCAGCTTCAGCCCAAATGAATCCTGATTCAGGCATTGGTGTTTTTGAACCTACCCATGGTTCTGCTCCAAAATACGCCGACTATGAAGTTTCTATCGTAAACCCAATAGCAATGATAGAATCAGCTTGTATGATGCTTGATTTTATTGATGAGCAAGCTATTGCCGCAAAAATCCGCAAAGCTGTTGCTACTGTTATTGAAGAAGGAAAAGTGAGAACCTACGACATGATGAAGATGTCAGGAAAACCTGATGTTGTAAAAAAAGGAGCCGCTTCTACTCAGCAAATGGCGGATGCTATTATAAGTAAACTTTAATTGATTTTCATAAAAAAATAATAGTGCCACTAAAACTCCAAGACACCAAAATCCACTAACTTCATGTTATGAATTTCATTTTTGGTGCAATTTTGTGTTTTTGTGCTTTAGTGGCAATAAATTAAAAAACATGACAAAAGAAGTATACGAATTATGGCCTGAACTGAATTGGATTGAAAATGAAGATTTACGCAATAAAACAGCAAAAACCTGGGAATTGGCTTTGAAACGCAGTGTTTTAACACCTGCAGATTTAAATCGAATTCCTTTTACACTGCTCGTAGGGCCTGACTTGAAAGTCACTTTTATGGATCACAAAAGATCGGTAGTGCATATTGCTCGCGATGCCGGTCAAAAAATAAACGATATGTATCACGGTGAACTTAGCGTTGATATGGACGTTTTAATTGCAGGTGCAATTTTGGCCGATGTTGGAAAATTATTGGAATACGAATTGGACGAAAACGGAAATGCGGTGCAAGGCAATTACGGCAAGTATTTACGTCACCCTTTTTCAGGCGTTTCCATAGCAGAGCAGGCCGGAGTTCCTGCTGAAGTTTGCCACATTATTGCCGCCCATGCAGGCGAAGGAAATATGGTAAAACGGTCAACGGAAGCTTATGTCGTTCATCACGCTGATTTTATGACTTTCTTGCCTTTTAAGGAAAGACTAAAAGTTTAAGCTGCCATTTCCAATTAAAAATCAAAACTTTATAAAAGTACTATTGAAATGAATTTAATTGAAAAAATTATTGCCAATCATTCAAAATACAAATCGGTAAAACCCGGAGATATTGTTGATATTGAAATTGATGCTCGTGCAGCACGCGATTTTGGAGGTCCTAATGTGGTAAAAACGCTGATAGAAAAAGACCTATCCATAGATGATCCCGCTAAAACCTTTTTCACTTTCGACACCAACCCAACAGGTTCTGATCAAAAATACGCAGTAAATCAGCAAGTTGTACGCGTATGGGCCAGAAATAACGGCGTAAAAGTATACGATATCGACCATGGAATTGGAACACATACCATGATTAATGAAGGTATAGTCGTTCCCGGTTCTACTGCGGTTACTACCGATTCGCATGCCAATATTTTAGGTGCCATTGGAGCATTTGGACAAGGAATGGGCGACCAAGATATTGCTGCAGCATTCAATCGTGGAAAAGTTTGGTTTAAAGTCCCTGAGTCTATCAAACTAATTTTTAAAGGCTTAGCACCTAAAAACGTGTCGGCTAAAGACATTGTTTTGAATTTATTAAATCAGTTTGGTGCCAATCAATTGTTAGGCTATTCCGTTGAATTGTATGGCGAACTTATTGATAAATTGAGTCTATCCGATCGTATTACCATTGCCAGTATGGGAACGGAAATGGGTGTTATCATACTCCTCTTTCCTCCAAATGATGAAATTATAGCCTTTGCCGAAAAAGCGAGTGGACGAAAAATAGAAAAGCTTGCAGCGGATGAAAATGCCACTTACGCGCAAACGATCGAAATAGATGCAACCCAATTTGTTCCTATGGTTTCCAAACCAGGAGCACCACACGATACAATTGCTATTCCGGAACAAGCTAAAATTAAAATTGATTCTGCTTTTGTTGGAAGTTGCACGAATGGTCGGATTGAAGATATGCGCGAGGTCGCCCGTATTTTAAAAGGAAGAAAAGTGGCTCCGGGCGTAGTATTAAAAATTGTTCCTTCAACCGACAGTGTATGGAGACAATCCATGGAAGAAGGCTTGTTTACGATATTTAAAGATGCCGGTGCTTTGGTTTCAAATGCAGGCTGCGCAGGTTGTGCAGCAGGTCAAGTTGGTCAAAATGGTCCCGGTGAGATTACCATAAGCACGGGAAACCGCAATTTTCCGGGCAAACAAGGAAAAGGAAGCGTTTATCTTTCTTCACCGGCTTCGGCTGCGGCATCGGCAATTGCAGGTTATATAACCGACGAACACCATATTCCTGATGTGCCTTTGACTTTTCATCCTGAAGAAAAACTGTCTAAAATGGAAAAAGCGCTTCATGATTCAGCATCAAAAGAAAAAACGACTGAAATAGAAGGTCGCGTTTGGTATATCAAAGAAGACAATATTGATACAGACATGATTTTTCACAATCGCTATTTGGCCATTACGGATTTAAACGAAATGGGACAGTACACTTTTGATAATTTAAAAGGCTATGAAGATTTTGCGAAAAAAGCCAAGGCCGGTGATATTGTGGTTGTGACTAAGAATTTCGGAAGTGGAAGTTCGCGTCAGCAAGCTGTTGATTGCTTTAAATCGCTCGGTATACAAGCCATTATAGCTGAATCTTTTGGCGCTATCTACGAACGAAATGCCATCAATGCAGCCTTCCCCATCATGACTTATAAATCTGTAGCCGATTTACAATTGGAAGATGGCAATCAGATTAAAGTCAATTTTGAGACAGGAGTTATCGAAAATAAAACAAAAAATACGCAAGTAAAAGCAAATCCTTTCTACGAAGTTCAACTGGAAATATATCAGCAAGGCGGATTGTTTTAACTAATATTAGCGTCTGAATACTAAGCGATTAATCTTTGGATTAATCGCTTTTTTTCTTTATAAAGTAAAGCAAAAAAAAATCCCGCCAAAAGGCAGGATTTTAGAATATATAATCAAGAAAGAATTATTTCTTCTTTTCTGATTTTTCCATAGCCGTTTTCAAAGCACTTAATTCACCGGCGATATCACCAAGTGTCGTGTTCTCATTGCTTTCGTTCACTTTTTTAACAGCAGAACGTTTGGTTTTAGCAGCGGTTTTCTTAGCAGCAGCTTCTGTTTTTTCGGGTTTATCGTCTTTCCAGATATAGGTATGAGAAAGAATGATTTTCTTATTCTCTTTAGAGAATTCGATAACCTTAAACTCAAGAACATCATCTACTTGCATATTGCTGTTGTCCTCTTTTTTCGTATGACGAGCAGGAGCAAATCCTTCTACACCATAAGGTAAAGCAATTACAGCACCTTTGTCAGAAACAGAAAGAACAGTACCTTTTTGTACAGAATTAATTTCGAATACGGATTCAAAAACATCCCAAGGATTTTCTTCTAATTGTTTGTGACCTAATGAAAGTCTTCTGTTTTCTTCATCAACGTCCATTACCACAACCTCTAACTCTTCGCCAATTTTTGTAAATTCAGCTGGATGCTTAATTTTCTTAGACCAAGAAAGGTCAGAAATATGAATTAAACCATCAACACCTTCTTCTAATTCAACAAAAATACCAAAGTTGGTAAAGTTACGAACGGTAGCTTTGTGTTTAGAATTAACAGGATATCTTCCTTTGATATCAGTCCAAGGATCTGGAATCAATTGCTTCATTCCAAGCGACATCTTACGCTCTTCGCGATCTAAAGTGATGATGATCGCTTCTACTTCGTCACCAATTTTAACAAAGTCGTGAGCAGTTCTTAAATGCTGTGACCAGCTCATTTCAGAAACGTGAATCAAACCTTCAACACCGGGTTGAATTTCGATAAATGCACCGTAATCAGCAATAACAACTACTTTACCTTTTACTTTATCACCAACTTTTAATTCAGTATCTAAAGCATCCCATGGATGAGCAGTTAATTGTTTCAATCCTAATGCAATACGTTTTTTATTCTCATCAAAATCAAGAATAACCACATTGATTTTCTGATCTAGTGTTACCACTTCTTCAGGATGATTAATTCTACCCCAACTTAAGTCGGTAATGTGAATTAAACCATCCACGCCGCCAAGATCGATAAATACACCGTAAGAAGTAATATTCTTAACGATACCTTCAAGAACTTGACCTTTTTCAAGTTTAGCAATGATTTCAGCTTTTTGAGCTTCCAATTCATCTTCGATAAGGGCTTTATGCGAAACAACAACATTTTTAAATTCGTGGTTGATTTTAACCACTTTGAATTCCATGTTTTTTCCAACATAAATATCGTAATCGCGGATAGGTTTAACGTCAATTTGAGAACCGGGTAAGAAAGACTCAATACCAAATACGTCAACAATTAAACCCCCTTTTGTACGACTCTTAACAAAACCTGTAATTATTTCATCATTATCGTGAGCAGCATTAACGCGATCCCAAGAACGTAAGGTACGTGCTTTTTTGTGCGATAAAATTAACTGTCCACTTAAATCTTCTTGGCTTTCAACATAAACTTCAATTGTATCCCCAACTTTTAAGTCGGTCTTGTATCTTAGTTCAGATAAAGAGATAACTCCATCCGATTTAAATCCAATGTTTACAATTACTTCACGGTTGTTTTTACCAACAACAATACCATCAATTACTTCGTTTTCGTTTACCGATTTTAAAGTATTAGAATAGGTATTTTCTAATTTTTCACGATCTTTTTTAGAATAAACCTCGTGTTTTTTACCAAAAGAATCCCAGTCGAAGGCTTCTTCAACTTTTTCTTCTTTGGCAGGAGAAACAGCTTCTTCTTTCACTTCTTCTTTTGTTTCCGCTTTCACTTCTTCAACAACTTCAGGAGCTTCAGCTTTTGTTACTTCTTGATTTTCAGCAACATTCTCTGCTGTTTCTTCAACTTTTTTTTGTTCTTCACTCATATGTGATTTTATGTCTATCGACACGCTATGGCTGAAAGCTTTGTCCCAATTCCACAATCTTTTCAACCGGGTTAATAATCAATTAATTAAACATTTTTTAATTGGGCTGCAAAAGTAAAAAATATTTACCGATTAAACAACCGATATTTTGCAATTTTTCGCGAACTAAACCACTTGATTTTCAGCTTAATTAAAACATAAAAAAGAAGAAAAGAAGCTTGTAGGTACCGGCAAAATACTTAATTTTGAATAAAATTATTTTCATGTTAGATTTTTCCACCACCTTAAGAGTGCGCTATTCAGAAGTCGATCCCTCCGGATTTGTTTATAACGGGCATTATGCTGCCTATTACGAAGTTGGCCGCACGGCTTCCATTCGATCTATGGGTTTGAGCTACAAAGAAATCGAAGATCGTGGCGTTGTAATGCCATTGATATATCAAAATTTCCGCTTCTACTCCCCTGCTTTTTACGACGATTTACTAACGGTTAAAGTTAAGATTACGGAAATGCCAAAAGCGAGAATTACCTTCTATTACGAAATCTATAATGAATCGGGGAAATTGTTAAATACAGGAGAAAATGCCTTGGCTTTTATCGATAAAGAAACGCATCGTCCGATGCGCGCGCCTGCTTGGTTTGTCGATATACTTCAAAAAGAGATCGATAAAAGGGCTTAGTGTTTACTTTTCGGCCAAGTATATGCCTGTTCCAAACTTAGTTGGGATTTTTTGTGCCGTCTTGAAATGAGTCTTTAATTCGTTACAGAAATTTTGTTTAAAGAACTTATAATCACTACGTTCCATAAATTCCAAGAACCGTACAAAAAGAGGTGTTTCACCAATAAAATCGTGAATAACAATATGTTTGCGCGATACGCGAGACATTTCGCGTAATATATTGGATCGTTTATGTTCTTTAACGCCGTGCAAAACAAATGAGGCGGTCACAATATCAAAAGAATTATCCGCAAATTGATTCAAATTTTCTGCATCGCCCTGAACAAATTCAATATTGGGATAGTTGTTTCTTGCCTCATTCAACATTTTGTCTGCAAAATCAACCCCAAATACTTGCTTTGCTCCCGCTTTTTTAAAATTGGCTGCCCAAGCCCCTGTACCGGTACCCAAGTCCATAACATCTTTCCCATCAACGACAAGATGCTTTGAAACGGCATGCATCGAATGAATAAAATTCCGCTCCAAGGAAGTGCCTAAATAACCATAAATTGGCGCAATAAAATTAAAAATAAATCGCGCCCTTTTATCCGGATCTTTTGAAAAATAATGCTGTATTCCCATAGTATTAAGGCGTATAAAGATTATCCGTTTGTGAAATATCGACGGAGTTATTCGTCTTTTCTAATTTTATTTCAAATCCATCCACTTGCTTAATAAGCTGAGTACCATCCACATGAATACTATCTGCTTGAGGCCATTTTTGCTTTGCTAATTGCCTGGCTTCTTTCTCATCAGAGGCGACCACAAAAACCAGTTGATGGTCTTCCATTAAATTATCTTCGCGAATTTTTCCACCCAATAAAACGGCATATAAGTTTTCCATAACTTGATTCTATAAAATAGGCTTGCAAAAATAGTCAAATTCTGAAACGACTGAACTGCGAACGCGAACGCGATAAAATAGGTTTTTCATTTTCTGAAATTTTCAGGTGTAAAAGCGTAAACCCAGCTTTTTTTAAAGTCTTTTACAGTTTTTTCTTATCTCAATTTTGTCATTAAATAACGTCGAAAAAGTTAGTTTACTTCGTTTACGAGGCAGTTTCAGTAGTTACTTTCAATTTGATTTTACAATCCGTTTGAAGACTCATTATTGTATTGTAATTATTTTTTTCAGGCGGACATTGGATTCACTTGGATTTGTCCTCCGATTGCCCTCAATACTTTCATTATTGTTGCAAATTGAGGTTTTGCTCCATTAGATAATGCTTTGTATAAACTCGGTCTGCTCAACCCGGTTTCTTCCGCAATTTTTGTCATTCCAATTGCTTTTGCAATATGTCCAATCGCATTAATTACATCAGCATTATTTCCTTCTTCCAAAACAGTGTTGAGATATTCTGCAATCATCTCTTTATTGTCTAAATAATCCGCTATATCAAATTTTGAAGTTCCCATTTTTCTATTGATTTAATTTTTTCCAAATATCTTTAGCTTTCTTGATGTCCTTTTGTTGTGTCGATTTGCCACCACCAATCAACAATACAACTATTTTTCCGTCTTTTTCTTTGAAGTAAACACGATAACCTTTCGCAAAGTTTATTCGCATTTCTCGAATTCCATCGCCAATTACTTTACAATCGCCGAAATGTTCGTCTGTTTCCAGTTTTTGAATTCTAAACAAGATTTTTGCTTTGGCCTTTAAGTCTTTTAATCTTTTTAGCCATTTGTCAAATTCACTTGTTTTCTCAATAAAGAACATAACACTGTATCTAATTGGATACAAAGTTAAGTAAAATTTTTGAATAATACAGTTCGGATATGTTTTTCACCAGAGTAAGCTTTAATGCCTACAAACGGTTAATTATATAAAATATTTAGCCGTTTAAACAATACCTTAATTACGCCAATGTTCTAATTATTAAATGTAACTTCCTTTAAGTAGGTACAACCCGCCAGATATTTTAGCTATGGTGTTTTCTGCTTTACGTAATTAATTATCAACTATTTGCAATCCTAAATTTGCTTAATCGAAACTCATCAGTCTCTGAAAAAAACAGATTTTAAAGTCGTAAAAAAGCGAAGGAGAACAGGGTTTATTTACAAAAATAAATGGATAACAAAGCAACTAAATTTAATTTAGGGCCATTGAAATTATTAATGAACTTTCTTTAATCTTGAATTTTATTCAAAAAAGTGTTTATCACTCCTATAAAAACAGAAGATTGAGGATTAAGCACTCCATAGGGATTAAAGCTATCTTTAATGCTCAAATTGTATCCGCTTTGATTGAAATTAACAGCATTCAAATCAAAACTAACTTTAGCATTAAAAGGGTAATAATCATAAGATAAAGTTGTTTGATTATATATTGCTATATAATTATTTTGTTTTGGGATGTGCAATTTTAAATCTTTTAGATATGAATTAATATAAAACTCAGGATATCCTAATAAAATTGAGCTTAAAGCTGATGTGGAGTCATGAGTATTAATTTCCTTATTCTCGTCAACAATTTGTGTCGTTTTAGTGTTTTGAGAAAATGCGCCTAAGCTATTTATCAAAAAAATAAATACTATTAATTTTTTCATAATAAATGAAATTATGGAAACATTATCGAATTTCAAATTCTTTTTGCTTGAAATTTCCTCACAAACTTAGCTTTTAATCCGGTTTAAAACAAGGATTTACTTAATTGTTTATCAGGCGTTTGAGTTTATTGAACGAACGCCTGCTTTTTGCGGTTAAACGTTTTTTTTATCACTATACGCTAAGTTTAAATAAAGAAAAGCCAAATCGTTAGTAAAAAAAAGCCTTGTCAAGAATTTTTCATGACAAGGCCGCATTATAAATAACTAGTAATTATTTAGTTATGAGCAATCGGATCAGGATTACCATCAGGATCAAGATTTACATAACCATCGGTAGTTAAATTTCCACCGGTTAAAAGCAATAAACCACAAACATGAGGTGCTGCCATTGAAGTTCCACTCATTGTTGTATAATTAGCATTTAAATAAGTCGAAAAAATATTCACACCAGGAGCGCAATAATCCACATGATCGCCATAATTTGAGAAATAAGCAAAATCATCATTGCTATCCATAGCAGAAACCGTATACAAATTTACACCTTCAGCACGTGCAGGAGAATGGTTTTCAGCATCATCCGATTCGTTTCCGGCGGCCAAAGCCACAAATACACCCTTGGCACCTAAAGCAACAACCGCTAAATCGATAGGTTCATAAATTCCACCACCTAAACTCATATTGGCGGCATCACCGGCGGTAGCATTTGCACCCACGTAATCAACACCGGCTATAATTCCGCTATAAGCACCAGAACCTCTTTTGTCGAGCACTTTAACAGGAACTACGGTAGCTCCAGCAGCTACACCTACAACACCTATTTCATTATCAATTGCTGCCACGATACCTGCGCAATGTGTCCCATGACCATTGTCATCATTAGGCGTATAAGTACGTGCAATAAATGTTGTTCCATTTTCTTGATCTACATTTAAATCAGGATGATCCATATCAATACCTGTGTCTAAGATCCAAGCTTTATGACTGCCCGTATAACTAGCATAGCCGGTACGAATTACACCATACTGGACGACTTGAGCAGGTTGCTCTACAGGTGCTGGAACTGGTCTGCCTAGCGTTACCATCTTATCAGGATATACACCTTTAACAGCAGGATCATTTTTTAAACGGGTAACTTCATCGTCGCTTAGCTGAACTGCCAATCCTTTAATTGAAGATCCATAAACATAGGATGGTTGTATATAAGCGACAGAAGCACGTTTAAAAATTTCTTTGCTCACTTCCAATACCAATTCGTTTCTACCTTCCATATCGGCTGGCATCTTTTTAAAACTATCGTCATCGTTTAATACAACAACCCAGTTACCGGGAATCACAACATCGGTATAAGTCACTTCGTTTTGGGTAATGGATTGATCAACACTCGTTTCGCTTTTTTCACAAGCAGTAAAGGCAAAACCTAATGCTACAACAGCAATTAATAATCTTCTTTTCATAAATTTAATGTTTAATTGTTAGTAAATTTTTACGGGATAAAAGTATAGAAAGATTTGTATATAATTACGTGTATAACATGTATTTTATTAACATTATGTTAATAATTTTTAACATAAACGAATTATAAAGAAATTATAAATATATTATCGTATTGATTATTTGATATTTACAAAATTTATACAGACTGTATGAACCTGTATTTTTTTTGTATATTATTTCAATTTAATCTATCGCTTTTCAACAACTAAAGAGGTTGCTATTACTTATTAACAACCCCGCATTAAGGCTACTTTTTCTCTATTTTTGTTTACTCATAAAAAGTTAGAATTAGCATGTTTTTAATTTTCGATACCGAAACCACCGGCTTACCTCAAGACTATAAAGCAAGTTACAAGGACACTGAAAATTGGCCAAGAATGGTACAGATTTCGTGGCAAATACATGATGTAAGAGGAGGTTTAATCGAAGTTAAAAACTACATCATTAAACCCGAAGATTACGAAATCCCCTATTCTGTTGTTAAAGTGCATGGCATTACTACCGAGCGTGCCTTAAAACAAGGAATGGATTTAAAATTTGTTTTGTCGGAATTTAACAAGGCTTTAGATCAGTGTATTTATATTGTGGGTCACAATATCGATTTCGATGTTAATGTGCTTGGTGCTGAATATGTTAGAAAAGAAATAGACACTGCACTACATAAAAGAAAAACCATTGACACCAAAGATGATTCAACCGCATATTGTGCGCTCCCCGGCGGTCGCGGAGGCGGTTTTAAGTGGCCCAAACTAGAAGAGCTTCACGAAAAACTTTTTGGTGAAAAATTTAGTGAAGCGCACAATGCAGCAGCTGATGTAGAAGCCACTTCCCGATGCTTTTTAGAATTGGTTCGTTTAGAGGTAATTCCAAAAGAAAAAATCGGATTCGAACAGGAAGAGCTCGAGACTTTTAAAACCCATAATCCAAAGCCAATTAAAGCTATTGGACTTGATACACAACCTTACGATCCTAACGATTTAATCGAAGTCGATGCCATTGGGGAGGACAAAAATCAAGTGGATACTTCGCTCGAGGACTTAAGCGATTTTGCAAAGGATAAAAAGTCAGCCAAGCCTTATACTTTCGCTCATTTGCATGTCCATACGCAATATTCCATACTCGATGGGGCTACGAATATCAATCTATTAGCAAAAAAAGCAAAAGCCGACGGTATGGAAGCCGTTGCCATTACCGATCATGGGAATATGTTTGGTGTAAAAGAATTTCATAAAACACTAACTAAAATCGGACTTAAACCCATTATTGGTTGCGAAGCATACGTAGCCAAGCGGGGAAGAGAGAAAAAAGAGGGGAAAATTGATGCTTCGGGCTGGCATTTGGTTCTGTTGGCTAAAAATCCGACAGGTTATAAAAACCTGATGAAAATGGTGTCCTTGGCTTGGCTCGAAGGTCAATATT
This sequence comes from Bacteroidales bacterium, assembly GCA_041592395.1. GTDB lineage: Bacteria > Bacteroidota > Bacteroidia > Bacteroidales > UBA12170 > UBA12170. The sequence continues at coordinate 27,822 of JBFHQD010000009.1, forward strand.
ACCGACCTCGAATAGATAAAGAACTGCTTGAGAAATACCACGAAGGTATTATTGCTTCATCGGCCTGTTTAGGTGGTGAAATCTCACAAAAGCTTATGAACGAAAGTTTTGAAGCTGCCGAAGAAGCTGCTCTATGGTATAAAAATCTCTTTCGCGATGACTTTTACCTCGAAATAATGAGGCATAAAAGCGATAGCGATGAGATGAATGAAAAAGTTTACAACGATCAGGTATTTGTTAATCAAAAACTCATCGAAATCGGCAGAAAACATCAAATCAAGATAATTGCGACCAATGATGTTCACTTTCTAAACGAAGAAGATGCAGAAGCACAGGATCGCTTATTGTGTATCAGTACGGGTAAATATTTGAGCGATACCAAACGCTTGCGGTATACCGGAAAAGAGTGGTTTAAAACACAGGATGAGATGAAATCGCTCTTTCAAGATTTTCCTGAAGCGCTAGCCAACACACAAGAAATTGTTGATAAGGTCGAAAATTTCAAACTGAACAAAAAACCCATTATGCCCGACTTCAAACTACCGGAAGGTTTTGAAGATGAAAATAAGTATTTGAGGCATATTGTTTATGAAGGAGCTCACAAACGCTGGGGCGAATAACTAAAACCGGAACTGATTGAGCGACTTGATTTTGAGCTGGAAACCATAGAAAAAATGGGATTCCCCGGTTATTTTCTTATTG
>JBFHQD010000010.1:0-25070 GCA_041592395.1 Bacteroidales bacterium
AAACTCTATCCTTCAAAAGAGTATGCAAAATATATTGCAAATGTTTATAATCGTTTTCAGGATAAAAAAAATGCCGATTATTATTTAAATTTATCCAAATAAAAACGGCTTTTTTATTCTGTTTTAATTGCGGGGTGTTAATAGAAAGTCACGACTTCTAAATCAGCGGTTAGTTTCGTTTGCTTTCATTATCTTTGTTTATATCAATACTGATAATTTTTGAAAAAAGAAAGAATCATTTTAGGCATTGATCCGGGAACCAATATTATGGGTTACGGACTTATCCATCAGAAGGGAAATGTCATTGAAATGATAACGATGGGCGTGCTTAAGTTGGGTGGATATTCGAATCACCCCATGAAATTGAAAAAGATTTTTGAGCGCACATTGGCTTTAATCGATGAATACAATCCCGATGAAATGTCGCTTGAAGCTCCTTTCTTTGGTAAAAATGTACAATCGATGTTGAAATTAGGACGAGCGCAAGGTGTGGCTATGGCGGCCGGACTTTATCGCGATATTCCTATATTCGAATATGCGCCAAGAAAAATAAAAATGGCTATAACAGGTAAAGGAACGGCTTCTAAAGAGCAAGTTGCAGCCATGCTAAAACAAATATTAAAACTAAAAGAAGAAGCTGAATATTTAGATGCTACCGATGGATTGGCGGCTGCTGTTTGTCATTATTTACAGAAAAACCCTTCTACCGCAGGCGATAGTTATACAGGTTGGAAAAGCTTTGTAACAAAAAATCCGAAAAGAGTAAATCCTTAGCGAACAAAAAGTGCTGCCAGAATTTATTCAGTAATTAGTTTAAAACCAACGCCGTGTACGTTTAAAATCTCTATACTCGGATCGCTTTTCAGGTATTTACGCAATTTAGTCACATAAACATCCATACTTCGTGCGTTGAAATAGCTGTCGTCGTGCCAAATTTGTTTTAGTGCTTCGCTCCTGTCCAGTGTTTCGTTTCGGCGCGCGCAAAGCATTTTTAATAATTCAGCTTCTTTAGAAGTGAGTTTTTGACTTTCTCCATCTGCTGATAAAATATGTCGCGTTACGTCGAAAGTGAATTTTCCAATCGTAAAAAACTCTTTGTTTACACTTTCTTTATGTGTTTGCGTCCGACGTAAAATAGCTTCTATTCTTACCAAAAGTTCTTCCATACTAAAAGGCTTGGTTAGGTAGTCGTCGGCACCAATTTTAAATCCTTCCATTTTATCTTCTTGCAACGATTTTGCGGTCAAAAATAAAATAGGAATATCTTTATCCTTTTCTCTTATTTCGCGAGCCAAGGTAAATCCATCTTTAACGGGCATCATCACATCTAAAATAAGAAAGTCGTATTCGCCCTTGTTAAACTCATCCAAAGCTTCTAATCCGTTTATACGAAGTGTTGTTTTGAATTTTTTTGCATCGAGATAGGCTTTTAAAACCGTACCCAAATTTTTATCGTCTTCTGCTAATAGAATTTTTATTTCCTGTTGTCCCATATTATGCTTGTTTTAGTATTGTGTTAAACGGCAAGTAAATCGAAAAACTACTTCCCTTTTTAAGTTCGCTTTCCAGTGTAATTTTTCCTTGATGCTTTTCTACTATGGTTTTTACATAGCTGAGTCCCAAACCAAAGCCTTTTACATTGTGGATATTTCCGGTAGGTACACGATACAATTTTTCGAATACTTTTTTCTGATTCGATTTACTAATGCCAATGCCGTTGTCTTTTATTGTTATCAAAATACCTTTTCCAATTGTTTTAGTTGATATATGTATAATTGGCGCCCAAGGCGTGTATTTATTTGCGTTATCGAGCAAGTTAAAAAGAATATTGGTGATATGTACACGATCGGCTTGAATAATTGCATTATCTGCATTTAATTCGGTATTGATTACGCCTCCTTTTTTCTCAATTTGTAAATTGATTTTTGATATCGCATCATTCAATGCATCGTGAATATCAATATTTTCCAATTTCAGTTGAATATCTCCTTTCTGAAAACGTGCACTTTGCAATATTTTTTCGGCCATTCCTGCCAATCGACCATTTTCTTCCGTAATCACCTTAATATAAGCTTCGTAAAACCCGTTTGTTTTAACCAGATCTTTATCCGACATGGCTTCACAGGCAAGCGATATAGTAGAGATTGGCGTTTTAAATTCGTGGGTCATATTGTTGATAAAATCGTTACGCATTTCAGAAACTTTCTTTTGTCGGAAAACGGTGGTTACTACATAAGTAAAAGAGAAAATGATAGCCGTTATAAGAAAAAACGATGTCAATAATAATGTCCACAACCTCGTAATTAAAAATTGCTGTTCGTTTGGAAAATAAAGCAATAAGATATCGTGCTGAGAAAATACATCGCCCGGAAAGAGCATGTATTTAAACGAAGATCTTAAAACTTCATTGGGAAATTTGCCTGTTTTTTGGATAACCAAGCGGTTTCTGTTAGGGCTATAAACGGCAAACTCGTATTTTGTGTTGATTCCGGCTGAACGAAATTCGCGGTGCAGAAGCGAGTCGACAATTTTTACATTTATCCTGTTTTCTACAAAATTGGAGAGTTTTTTTGATTGAGAAAACAGATTTTCGATGATTCGTTGCGAACTAAATCCGCTTTTATTGATATCGTTGATATTCGCATTGGGCGAAAAATTTAATAAGTTGGAAATAAGCGATTGATTTAGCGAATCGACGGCACTATTCAGCAAAAGCTTGTTTTGCGAAAGCAATTCTTTTTGTTTGGTATAAGTGAGCGCTCTGTCGATGCGTTCTAAATCGTAAATAGCTTTCGTAACCGAGGCATCCACATCGCGAGTAAAAATAGCCTGTTTAACCACTATGGCATTCTTTATCCAATAAACCTGAATTACCATCAAGCTTATTAGCGCAAAAGACATGAGACTAATGATTAAATAGATGACCTTTTTATTCATAATTATGGAATACTTTTAGCAAAGATAGAGTTGAAACCCATTGTAAATAAGGCTTTAACTTTCTTTAACGCTTGTTAAATGCCCTTAACATATTTCGGTATTTCTTTGCTGTATTTTTGCCTTTGTAATTGAATGAATTTTCTCATAGTTCACAGAAATTAGTAAACTTTTTTATTTAGTAAAATTTTGATTTTTGGTTAGTAAGTGCGGTTGGCAGGCCGCACTTTTTTTATTTAACAATATCCTCAACGGTTTCTTCTGCTTTGTTTTTTACTTTATCCAATACACCATCATCTTCATCGATACCGTCATAAAATTTAATAATAGCCGGTGCTACATCTTCAATATAAGGGTATAATATTGATTTAGAGGTTATTGATTCGCTAAAAATAAATCTGTTTTTATCAAATTTATTGACAAAATAAATGATAAAACTTAAAAATAGAGCCGCTTTTAAAACACCAAAAAAACCACCAAATCCTTTGTTTAAGAAACTTAAAGCTACAAGATCGACAATTTTTTCGAGAAGTTTTCCCAGTAGGTTAACGGCAAAAACGACTAAAATAAAAGTGATTATAAAGGCGAGTATGCCCAAGTATTTGGGATCGGTAGAAAAATAATTTTTCAAAAAGTCAGCCGTGATATACGAAAAATGCAAACTAATATAAATGCCTAATACCAAGGCAACAAGTGTGGAAAGTTCTATTATCAATCCTTTCGAAAATCCTTTGTAGGCAAGCCATACAATAGGGATTATAAAAATAATGTCCAGTACTCCCATAACTTATTTTTTTAAACGTTTTGTGAGCTCGGTGGCAAATACAAAAGCGTTGAGCTCTGGATTATCGTCAATTAATATAGTGTGTTTGTTGCCTTGCCAACTCAATAAACCATTATTGATAAAGTTAATATGATCGCCCATTTTTAAAACAGAATTCATATCGTGCGAATTAATAATAGTCGTCATATTGTATTCTTCCGTTATTTCGGCAATTAAATCATCTATCAAATTGGCCGTTTTTGGATCGAGTCCCGAATTAGGTTCATCGCAAAATAAATATTTTGGATTATTCGCAATGGCTCGGGCAATAGCTACCCTTTTTGTCATACCGCCACTCAATTCTCCCGGATTTAACTTATTGGCATTTTCGAGATTGACGCGTTTTAAAACCTCATTAACACGCGCTCTTTTTTCTTCTAAGGATTGATCGGTAAACATATTGAGCGGAAACATTACGTTTTCTTCTACGTTGTAATAATCGAATAAAGCGCCGCCCTGAAAAAGCATACCAATTTCTTTTCTGATGGCTTTGCGATTTTTAAAATCCAAGGATGAAAAATTTCGCCCATCAAAATCGATATGTCCGCTATCTACTTCGAACAAACCCACGAGGCATTTTAGCAGCACTGTTTTTCCGGCTCCACTCTGACCGATAATCAGGTTGTTTTTGCCTTTCTCAAACTTTATGGAGATATCCTTTAAAATTTGCGTTTCGCCAAAGAATTTCGATATGTTAAAAGCCTCAATCATGTAAGTAAGAGTTGAGTTAATAGCAAGTTGAATAGAATGATTAAAACGCTGGCATATACCACGGTTTTGGTGCTTGCTTTTCCAACCTGAATAGATCCTCCGCTAACAATATAACCCTGAAAACCGGCCATTGTAACTATAATTATGGCGAATACTGCGGTTTTAATCAAAGCATAAAAGACAGTAAAACTTTCAAAATCAAGCTGAACACCACTAATAAATTCATCGGGTGTAAGCAAATTGGTAAATACGGCAATTAGATATCCGCCAATAATTCCAATATACATTCCAAAAATAATAAGTGCAGGGTTGATTATGGTAGCCGCTACTAATTTTGGAAAAATAAGAAAATTAGCCGGATTGATTCCCATAATTTCTAAGGCATCAATCTGACCCGAAATGCGCATAGTGCCAATTTCGGAAGCAATGCTCGATCCCACTTTTCCGGCTAAAATTAAACTAACCATCGTAGGCGCAAATTCCAAAACAATCATCTGACGCGTAGAAAAACCGATGAGTGTTTTTGGAAGCAGTGGGTTATCAATATTGTAGGCAACCTGAATGGCTACAACAGCACCGGAAAATAAAGAAACGATAGCCACAATTCCAAAAGAATCGACACCGATGGCGTAAAGTTCGGTTTTAAGACGCTGAAAAAATATCCGCCAGCGATCGGGACGAGATATGACCTGCGCCATCAACAGCAAATAAGTACCAATATCTTTAATCAGGTTCATTCTTAAATATTTTTGCTAAAATAAGCATTATTGTTTTCTGGAATGATAGTATTAAGCGAAGAAATAAATACATAAAACCAAAGATACTTTTTTATTTGCTATTTTTTTCCGTGATTTGACAGCGTAAATCAAATGCAGAATTCGATGAAAATGCGGACTTTAATAGGACTTTTAATACTTGCTGGCGCGCTCTTTTTAAGTGCTTGCAAAACCACCGTAAAAGGCATGCGTAAATCACCGAAGAATTGCAATTGTCCTTCTTTTTCGTGCCTGCAAAAAGAGACTTTACAACTTGTAATTAGCTAAAAATGAATAAAGACAAAGAATTGCTTTTTAATTATCTTCCCGAAGCGGCGGTTCAACCTATGGTAGAATGGTTGCATAAAAATAAAGTGCAATTAAAAATTAGTCGTGCACGAAGTACTAAATTGGGCGATTTTAGAGTGGCTCGCAACGGTGATTCTCCACGCATTAGCGTAAATTACAACCTTAATCCCTATTCTTTTTTGATAACTTTGGTTCATGAAATGGCTCATGCCGAAGTTTTTAAAAGCAAACCCCGTTTTAAGCGTATTCAACCCCATGGCAGAGAATGGCAGCTTGCTTTTTCGCGTTTGATGGAACCTTTTTTAAACGATAGCGTATTTCCTAAAGCCTTATTACCGGTTTTAACGCATTATTTTCAGAAACCAAAAGCCTCCAGTTTTTCCGACTCTAAACTCATGCAAGCATTAAAAGCGTATAATTCTGAAGCAAGTAAAAAACCGCAACTCAATGATTTGATTCCGGGCGATCGCTTTTTACTCAGGCAGATTCCTTTTCGTGTGGAGAAAAAAATGCGCACACGCTTTCAGTGCAAAAATTTGGATAATAAACGCTTATATATTATTCATGGATTAGCCGAAGTGGAAAAGATACAAGAACAATAGAGTTGTATTCTTTGTTTGCTTGTGAATAAGTATTTAATTTTTAGGATTACCGTTTACCTTTTGCTCTTTTTTTCAACTCTTTTCGACTGTATTCGAACAAAAGCGTTTTTTCGTCATAATCTGCCGTATAAAAGACGTTCTTTTTTAAGATTTGAGGACCTTCTGCGCTATAAAAAAGGGGCGTAACATATTCAAATCGGCTTTTATGATTAAATAAGGTTTCTTCTCGATTTTCTGAGGTATCAATTAAAAAATAAATTTTGAAATTTAGTTTTGAAATCGTAGCACTGCCCCTTTTTTCGCTAATTTTTAAAGTGTTATCGCGTTTTCCGAGAATACCCAAAGGCGTTTGTGGGTAAATCATTTGTCCCTTTTTCACAAAGGTTCCGTTTTTATCAAATCCGGAGTACGATCCATAAGTTCCATCGGCATGCTCAACCAATATTTCGTTTTTTTTGCTTGTAAAATAGCTTGTAGTATCCAATTCGTATTGGTCTATGACATCGATTACCAGTCCCTTTCGCGCAGCAAAAACACTATCGTTATCGAAAGAAATAAATTGGTAAGCTTTCCAATTTTTTGGCAATTCATTTCCAAATTGAGTGCTCCCAATAAAACTCAATTCACGAACCAATACCTTGTTTCCTTTTGAAAAGGGTAGCAAATAAGTAAATATTTTATCCACTTCGGGGTTAGGAATTCCTCTGATATAAGAATAGGTATAAGAAAAGGAGATTCCGCTGTTGATATTAAAAGGTTTGAGGGTCGTTATTTTTCCACTATTACCACTTATAATGCCAAGGTAATCAGGCGAATAATTGTTTTTTACGTTTTTAAACTTTAGCGATAACAAATAGCTCCCAGGTTCTGATTTTTTGTAAAAGAAATCGACACTATTGTCTTTATTTCTTTGGTATTCTATTTCGATTGTTTTTGTTTGTGTAAATGCGTTTAGTGTGATAAAAAGGAGGGCGATAATACTAAGTTTGAATTTCATATTTAGAAATGGGATTAATTTAAAATGCGGTTTTCAGCTGTTAAAATAATTCTTTTTTCTAAAACGAAAAAGCAAAAGAAGGTAAATTTAAAGAAAAGTCATTATTTATGACTCCGTGTAGGCACAATATAAAGTGGTCGATTGGTTTGGTTGAGCACGCTTTCGGTTACGCTTCCCATCACAATTTTCTCCAACCATTTTCGGCTATGCGAGCCCATTACAATAATATCGATATGTAAATTTTTTGCGGTATTTAAAATCGAATCGGCCAAGTTTCCTTCTTTAATCACTGTTTTAATTGTTTCATCACCTAAAAGACCTTTTGATTTATCGAGAAAATCTTGGGCTGCTTTTTTTAGACCAACATCGCCTTCGGCATGGATTGGAAAAGAGACCATTTCGCCCGATAATCCCATAATTGGTGAATATTCCGGAGAGTAATAATACAAAATATCGGATATCACGTGAAGCAATATCACATCAGCGTTCATCGCTTTGGCTAAAGCAAAACCTTCATTAGCAACTTTTTGTGCTGTTGGATCATAATCCAAAGCTATCAGCACTTGTTTCTTTTTTGCCTTCATTTTAATTAGGTTTTAATTTCTACCTGTGAAGATACTAAATATTTAAGCCTAAATTTTAAAAAAATGAATGAAGGTGCTATTTGAATTCAACGTAAATTTGCCAACTAAAACCTAATCATGATTCAATCTCATTTTGGAGAATTTGCCGCTTTACTTACGGCTATTTTCTGGACCATTACAGCGCTTGCTTTTGAAGGTGCCACCAAACGTGTAGGGCCTTTTGCTGTTAATCTTATTCGTTTACTATTTGCTTTCGTTTTTCTAAGTTTTATGTCTTATTTCAGTCGCGGACTTGCTTTTCCAACAGATGCAACAAGTCATATTTGGCTTTGGCTTGGCTTATCGGGTGTTGTTGGTTTTATACTTGGCGATTATTTTTTGTTTGCTTCTTATCCGCTTATTGGTTCACGTATGGCTATGCTAATGATGACTTTAGCACCTCCTATTGCCGCTTTTTTTGGTTGGTTGACATTGGGCGAAACCATGAATATAAAAGGCTTGGCGGGTATGCTGCTTGTTATTTCTGGAATAGCAATTGCCATCTGGAACAAACCCAACGGCGAGCAAAAATCGCGACTTAAATTCCCACTGCGTGGATTGATTTTTGCTTTTATTGGCGCTTTAGGACAAGGAGGCGGTATTGTTTTAAGTAAATATGGCATGGGTCAATACAATGCGTTTGCGGCTACACAGATTCGGGTTATTGTTTCTATTGTTGGATTTGCACTTATCATTACTTTCTTAAAACGATGGAAAAATGTATCCGGCACTTTTCAAAATAAAAAGGCCATAAGAGCCATTATTTTGGGCTCTATATTTGGTCCTTTTTTGGGCGTTTCCTTTTCTTTATTGGCCGTTCAAAATACAAATACGGGAATTGCGTCAACCATAATGGCCATCGTTCCCGTATTAATCATTCCACCGGCTGTCATCCTCTATAAACAAAAAGTGACAATAGCTGAAATTGCAGGTGCTTTTTTAAGCGTTTTTGGAGTCGCCTTATTTTTTATTTAAACAGCTTTTCCATACTTTCCATATTGACGGCATGATGAAGCGTTTTGGCTTCTGTTTGATATAGGAAATTAATTTTATCGGCATAAGCCTCATTAATTTTACCACGTACAATTTTCATCGTACTGTTTACCATGTGATTGGCTTCGGTAAAGCCTTCGTCTAATACAGCAAATGTGGAAGGCAACCAGCGCTCAGGGAACATACCGACATACTTTCCTCCTGCCTTATATTGGTTTATGGTATATTGCAAGATATTCAGCGCTTCTTTTCTTCCTTCCTCAGAAGCAGGATCAAATCCACGCGACTTCACTTTTTTTCGCAAAGCTTCTTTGTTTGGGAAGATCAAGCCTACTGTGTATGGATCTTGATTATTATGCAACATACATTGATCGACAAATGGCGAATGTTCCATCAAGGCTTCTTCTATGCTTTCGGGGCTGTATTTTTCACCATCGTGACCGATCAATAAGCTCTTAGAGCGGCCCAAAACATAAAGAAAGCCATCGCTATCCATATAGCCTAAATCTCCCGTATAAAGCCAGCCATCACGCAAGGCTTCGGCCGTAGCTTTTTCGTTTCGCCAATAACCCACCATAACGTTTTCGCCACGAATTACAATTTCACCTTTTTCTCCTTGCGCCAATGCATTTCCTTTATCGTCACAAATTTTAAGTTCTAAATCTTTTACCAAGAAACCGGAAGAGCCCATTTTATGGCGATGTTCGGCATTGGAAGAAATAATCGGAGCTGCTTCTGAAAGGCCGTAGCCCTGGAACATCGGAATACCAATGGCATAAAAGAATTTTTGAATATCCGTATCGAGAAGCGCACCCCCGCCAACAAAAAATTTCATATTGCCGCCAAAACCTTCACGAACTTTAGTAAATAATATTTTATCATAAATCCACAAAAGTGGTTTTACAAATATTTTCATGCCCTTACCTTTATCAAATCCCAAACCGTTGTAATCTTCGGCTGTTTTCAAGGCGTGATTAAACAGTTTTTGAATTATTGGTCCTTTTGCTTTGATTCCATTTTCGATGTTTTTCTTGAAATTCCGAGCCAAAGCAGGAACACTCATCATTACATGAGGCTTAATTTCGTTGATATTGATCGGGATATTCTTGAGTGTTTCTGGTCCTGTTTTACCGGCTTGAACGGTTGCAATACTGGCACCAAATTTCATAAAACTATAGATACCTACCGTATGCGCAAAGGAGTGATCTAAAGGAAGAATAATAAGTGTTTTATAATAAGAAGGAATATGCATCAAGCTGGTGGCTTGATCGACATTGGCATAATAATTCAAATGCGAAAGAATAATTCCTTTTGGATCGGCCGTTGTTCCGGAGGTATAACAAATATTAGCATAGGTGTTTTCTTCAATGCTCTGCCAAATTTCATCAAAAGCCTTTTTATTTGTTTTTAGCTCATTTTCACCTAAGCGAATCAGTTCATCGATAAGGGTTTCGTCTGAGGCATATTTTTCTTTTTCATCGAAATAAATAATCTTTTCGATTCCGGTAAGTTTTTCTCTAATGGCATCAATTTTTGGAGCAAGATTTCCGGAAACAATTAACATGCGACATTGGGCATGGTTTATTCTAAACTCAAGCTCAAAAGGCTCCAATTTGATCGATAAGGGTACATTGATTATACCTTGATAAAGCATAGCCAGCTCGCTGATTACCCATGCGTTTCTTCCTTCTGAAATAAGCGCTACACGATCGCCTTTTTTTAATCCGAAAGCTTTAAAACCAGTCGATAAATTGTAAACTTGTTTATGCGTTTCTGCATAACTTAAACTTTCGTATTGGGTAGTTTTCTTTTCCCACAAAAAAGGAAGTTCGCCGAATTTTTCTACACTTTCCTCGAATAAACCGGGTATTGTTCTCATAATCGTATTGAATTTTTTCTTGCGATAAAAGTAAGGTATTTTTTCAATTTTAAAAAAAAGCTTAAAAAGCAAAAAGCCGAACATTACTGATCGGCTAAATATTTGGTTTAAATTTCAGTAAAAACGGAAATTAGAATCCGGGTTTTCCTAAAATGGAAAACATATTCTTTTTATAGGCTTCAACGCCGGGTTGATCGAAAGGATTTACGCCAAGCGTATAGCCGCTTAATCCACAGGCAAACTCAAAAAAGTAAAGCAATTGGCCCAGTGTTTCTTCATTTATTTGTGGAATCGATAGGCGAATATTGGGCACATTTCCATCGATATGGGCTTGTCGCGTAGCTTCTTCAGCGCCTTGATTTACTTCGGTAATGCTTTTATTGCATAAGTAATTCAGTCCATCCAAATTTTCTTCATCTTGTGGAATAGGAAGCTTATGATGACTGTTTTCTACAGACAAAACGGTTTCGAAAAGGATGCGTTTGCCTTCTTGGATATATTGTCCCATGGAATGAAGATCTGTAGTATTGCTTACACTTGCAGGGAAAATACCTTGATTATCTTTACCTTCGCTTTCGCCATAAAGTTGTTTCCACCACTCGCTTAAAAAGTACAAACGGGGCTCGTAGTTAACCAATATTTCTGTTGATTTTCCTTCTTGATACAAGGCATTTCTAACGGCAGCATACAAGGCGGCGGGATTGCTTTCGAGTGTTTTATTCGCCTTTAAGAAAAGCGCCATTTCTTTTGCTCCGGAAACCAGTTTTTTGATATCGAAACCGGCCACTGCAATGGGCAAAAGCCCCACAGGAGTCAACACAGAATACCGGCCGCCAACATCATCAGGAACGACATAGGTTTTATAACCTTCTTTGTCGGCCAATGTTTTTAAGGCACCGCGTTTTTCGTCGGTAATGGCAATAATTCGACTAGCGGCTTCTTTTTTGCCGTATTTGTTTTCCAGGTGATTTTTTATCAAACGAAAAGCCAATGCAGGTTCGGTTGTTGTTCCCGATTTAGAAATAACACTGAGGGCATATTCTTTTTTATCAAGAATTTCCATTAGATCAACCAAATAATCTTCAGAAATATTTTGACCTGCATAGATAATTTGAGGATATTTTCCGGGAAGCATCAAACTAAAATGGTGCTGAAGTGCTTCTATTACTGCACGAGCGCCCAAATAAGAACCGCCAATACCGATAACAACATAAACTTCGGCTTTTTGGGCTATCGTTTTTGCCTGATCCAATAAATCATTTAAAAAAGAATCTTTAATGGACAAAGGTAAATTTACCCAACCCAAGAAGGTATTGCCTGCACCCGTACTTTCTAATAAATCGTGATGCGCCCGGCTTATTTTTTCTTGAAAATGATTGATTTTATCATCCGTGAGAAAAGGTTTAACTGCATCAACAGCGAGTTTTAAATGAATCATACTATTAAATTTTTGGTATGCAAAAATGCACAAAAATAGTGTTGAACCTTAACAAATTTAGACAAAAAACCCCGACAATTTCTTATCGGGGTTTGTAATTGATGTGATAAACTAATTTTATTCTTCTTCTTGCTCTTCTTCGTAAGCTTTAAGTAACTTATCCTGAACATCGACAGGTACTTGAACGTAGGCATCGAATTTCATGGAATAAGTTCCTTTACCGGAAGTAATAGAGCTTAAAGTTGTTGAGTATTTGTGCATTTCTGCCAAAGGCACTTTTGCACGAATGACTTGGTATTTTCCGTCAGAATCCATACCCATAATAATGGCGCGGCGTGCTTGTAAATCAGTCATAGCAGCACCCATCATTTCCTCTGGTAAACGAATTTCAACATCGTAAACAGGTTCCATAATTTTAGGGCCTGAATTTTTAAAGGCTGTAATAAAGGCAAAACGGCCGGCTAGTTTAAAAGAGATTTCATTTGAATCAACCGGATGCATTTTTCCGTCGTAAATATAAACAGCAATATCGCGGGCATAGGAGCCTGTTAACGGACCTCTTTCCATACGCTCCATAATTCCTTTCAGAATAGCAGGCATAAAGCGGGCGTCGATTGCTCCACCAACAATACAGTTGTGGAAAACAAGTTTTCCGCCCCAAGGCAATTCGTGTTCTTCTTTATTACGAACAGGAAAATCGGTGGGTGTTGGCATATTTTCTGAATAGGGCTGTATAAACATATGCACTTCACCAAACTGACCGGAACCTCCCGATTGTTTTTTATGGCGGTAATCGGCACGAGCCGATTTTGTTATCGTTTCGCGATAAGGAATTTTTGGGGCATAATATTCAATACTAATTTTATGCACATTGTCAAAATACCATTTAATCGTATTCAAATGCAATTCGCCTTGTGCTTTGATAATCATTTGGCGCAATTCTCTTGATAAACCGGCGTGAATGGTTGGGTCTGTTTTGTGCATTTCGTGAAGAATTGATCCCATTTTTTCATCGTCGGATGAATTTACAGCCTTAACTGCCATTTGGATAGTTGGTTCGGGGAATGGAATAGGCTCCAACTTTTCGTCTTCTGCTTTGGCAGTGGCAAGTGTATCGTTTGTATGTGTTTCTTTTAGCTTAATGGTTGTAACTATATCACCGGAATTCGCTTTTGCAATTTTTTCTCTGTTTTTACCCGCTACAACAAACAATTGCGATAGACGCTCTTTGTTTCCTCTGCGAGTATTTATTAAATCCATTCCTTCTTCAACAGAACCACCATAAACTCTTAAGAAAGAAACTTCGCCCAAATGGGGTTCGATAGAGGTTTTAAATACAAATAAACAAGTAGGATCTTCAGGCTTAGAGTTGAAAATTTTTCCTGTAGATGATTTGCGTTCGCCGGCAACACCATTAGGTGCGGGACAACTATACTCAATAAATTCGAGTAAACGAGCAACACCTAAACTGAATTTGGCAGATACAGCAAAAACAGGGAAAATGGAACGGCTGCGCATACCTAAGCGAATACCTAACCGCATATCTTCAATAGAAAGTGTATCATCGGCAAAATATTTTTCCATCAATTCTTCAGAACCTTCAGCTGCATTTTCAATCAGCGAAAGGTGTAATTTTTTCGCTTTTTCCATTTCGGAAGCAGGAATATCCAGAATTTCTGCTTTACCTCCGTCTTTGTTGCATTTGATCATTTTCATCAAAATCAAATCGATGATGCCGTCAAATTCTTCTCCTGTACCAACCGGATATTGAGCAATAGAAACTTTTTCACCAAAATTATCTTTTAACTGTGCAACAACCTGATCAAAATTTGCTTTTTCATGATCGAGTTGATTCATTACAAACAAAACGGGTGTGTTTGTTTTTTCGGCTTGTCGCCAAGCGTTTATTGAGGTTGCGTCGATGCCAACAGTAGCATTACTAACTAAAACTGCGGTTTCAACCACGGATAAAGCAGAAATAATTTCGCCCACATAATCACTAAAACCCGGAGTATCTAAAATGTTAATTTTAGTTCCGTCAACTTCAGTATACATTAATGTAGTGTGAACAGAATTTTGTTTTGCTAATTCGATTTCACGATAATCAGAAACAGTATTTTTATCATCAACATTACCTTTTCTGTTTATCACTTTACCTTCAAAAAGCATTGCTTCGGCCAAAGTGGTCTTACCGCTTTTCGCCCCCCCAATGAGCGCAATGTTTTTGATTTCATTTGTTTGATAAACTTTCATATTTTATTGTGTTAGAGTAGATTAAAAAATGCCTTTTTAAACAAGGGACACAAACATACGGAAAATAAGCGAATAATTGACGTCAGAATAGAAAAATCTACCCTCTAAATAGCGTTTTTGTTATTTTTATAACAAGATAGGAAAGTGAGAATGGTTTCGAGCGCAAAAGCAGAAAAACAAAGGTTTTACCAAAGTTTGTTTGGGTATTTTCCTTTTGTAATTAGCGCTTGAATATTATTAATTACACCGGCTTTATCTTCTTGGTAAGTTACGCCAAACCACGAAGCTTTAGAGTGTAAAACTTTTACCCGAGCCCGCTTTTCTTCGATCAAATCGTTAACTACGGATGGAATATAAAATTCGGCTTTTAAATTGGCCTGATTTGCTTTGATAAAGCGACTGAATTTTTCGTTTAAAAAATCAAAATAAGAAGGATCGAATCCCCAAAAATTCATCGATACCAAAGTGTCTTTGGGAAGTTCGATAAGTTTTTCGTTTTCATCTTGAAAAACAATTTTATCCCCTTTCCGCTCAATATGAGTACGCTCAATTACATCGAACAAGAACTGATTTTCATCCGATTTGCACTGGCCGCGACTAACATAACCATTTTCGGATAAGGTATTTTTGAGTTCGTAACCCACCATGCAATAATCCGTCGCTTTTTTATCCGGTTTATTGAAATAGTCAACGATAGAAAGATAAGCTTCGCGACCGTAAAAATCATCGGCATTAATAACGGCAAAATTCTCATGAATGGCTTCTTTGGCCATTAAAACAGCATGACCAGTTCCCCAAGGTTTTTGACGTTCTGTATTGAAATGAATACCTTCAGGAACTTTATTTGTTTCCTGAAAAACGTAATCCACCTCAATTTTTCCTTGGAGTTTTTTATCAAAAAAAGCCCGAAAATCGGCTTCAATACTTTCTCTAATCACAAAAACAACTTTTCCAAAACCGGCTTGTATGGCATCGTATATCGAATAATCAATAATTGTTTCGCCGTTTGGGCCAACTTTATCGAGCTGTTTTAATCCTCCGTAGCGACTGCCTATTCCGGCAGCTAAAATAAGTAAAGTGGGTTTTTTGTTCATCTGCTATAAATTTGGCGCAAATGTACAATTTTTAAGGAAATCGGAAATAAGATGCTGATGAACACCTCATAATCTTTAGGCCGAAGCTAGTTTTCTTTGTTTAGAATAAATTCAGCAAGATCTAAATCGGAGGCATAAGTTATTTTTAGGTTTTTTTCATCACCCGAAACCAGAAAAACGGGTGCAAGTTTATAGTGATGAATCAAACTTGTGTCGTCGGTAAAAGCTGTGTTTTGATCTTTTTGTGCCAAAGCATAAGCCTTCTTCAAAAGATCAGCTTGAAAAGCTTGTGGCGTTTGAATACGTTGTATCGTTTTTCTGTTGGGATAAGTATCGACAAAACCCTTTATGTCGGCAATAGCCATGGTATCTGTGGATTGAATGGCACAACTAACGGCTTTATTTTTGGCAAGTTTTTGCAAGCAATTATCAATAAGATTGTTTGTGATAAAAGGACGTGCAGCATCGTGAATAAGAACACGTTTAACATCATCTTCAATTTGATGCAAAGCATTTTGAACACTCTCAAAGCGCGATTCTCCACCTGCAATCAGGTGAATGGGTTTTGGGAAAGAATCATGCTTAAGCTCCTCTTTTATTTCGATTATGAAGTATTCAGGAACAACAAGATACACGCTCTCGATTTCGGTATAAGCATTTAAAACAGCTAAACTATAACGGTAAATTGCTTTTCCATTTAAAAGCTGAAAAGGTTTTGGAATTGTTGTTCCAAAGCGCTCCGATTTTCCGGCAGCAAGAAGAATGGCTATTGTTTTATTCACAGTCATGCATTTTTGTAAAAATACAGAAATAGTTTCTTTTGAATAGAAATGGCAGAAAACTTATTTCCTCAACCAATATATCGGAGCGAAAAGGAGAAGCAATACAGTAGTTAGGATTAAGGCCAGATATACGCTATAAAGATCAGCCACAAAACCAATAAACAAAGCTAAAAGAGCTGTAATTCCAGCTTGAAGTTGCGAAACAACAGATAAAACGGTAGCATTTATTCGCTCGGATGAATAATCGATAATTTTACTTATTCCAATGGGTTTTCGAAGATTTTCTACGATGTAAATCCCGAAAAACAAGAGAACTGCCACAAGATTTAAATTTAGGAAAACAAGGGCTCCGGCTAAAGCTCCGGCCATAATCCCGAAAATTAGGCTGCTATTTAAAGCCTTTTTATCCGAAGAAAAAAGCAAATTAAATTTGGAGGAGTTTTTTGATGCGATAGAAGATAAAAGAAACAAAAATGTATAGGCAATCCCTATAAAAAGGGCGTTTTGCTGATCAGAATTAAAAACCGGTACAAGTACAATTCCTGTGCTAAATCCTAAAATCAATACTTGAAAATAATCTTTTACGGCTTTGTAATAGGCCGAGTAAACACTAAGATTTAATGCGGCCAAAACCAATTGTTTCTGCTTAAAAGCCAGCCAACTTTCTTTGGTTAAGCGCAAAGCATTTTGAATCAATATTTTTAAAGAATCGTCGTTGTTGGTTTTATCTAAATAACTTGGATAGAGTGCTAGATTAATAAGACCAAATAAATACGGAATAGTGGAAAAGAGAAAAATAATTTCCAGATTCGCATTTAAAATTACGATTACTGCGGCAATAGCGGCCGAAAATGCTGAGCCCATTTGCGAACAAGCGCGCGTATGTCCATAATAATCGGTTTTGTGTTTGATCCATTGTTTATGTTCCAAATAGGCAAAAATGAGGGCTTTATGCGTTCCAGAACGAAAACTCTCGCCAAAAGAAAAAATAAGCATCGCGCTAGCAATTAAAACAAATGATTGCGCAAAGTAAAACGTTAAGAAAGAAAGCAAATAAGCCACATAAGAAATGATTAAGCTTTTCTTTCGGCCAAAAGCATCGGCAAAAATGCCGCTTGGAATTTCGGTTAAAACAAAACCAATTTCACGGATGGCATAAAATACGCCAATATCCAGATAATCAAATCCTTTTGACAAAAAGAACAAGAGGATAAACGGATCGAAAAAGCGTAGGTTTTTTAAGAAACCATAGGCGCAAAACTGATAAAATTGCTTGTCTTTATTGGGGATCATTGTCCAAATTTAGAATAAATAGTATTCGGAAATAGCATTCTCAATCATAACATTGGAATTTCTTTGTATAACTTTGCGAAACCTCTGAGCATCTTTGTGATATAGCTATTAACCAGTTACAAAGATAACGCAAGGCTGCTCAAAGGTCAAGAACTTAAACTAAAGGTTTTTTTATAGACTTAGAAATAGATTAGACTTTGATAAACAAATAATCAAATTCACTTTACACGAAAATACATTAATTTAGCCCAAAGAAATAGAAAAATGGACTGGAAAATATATACCAAGGGGGGTGATAAAGGACAAACCGCAT
This sequence comes from Bacteroidales bacterium, assembly GCA_041592395.1. Lineage (GTDB taxonomy): Bacteria > Bacteroidota > Bacteroidia > Bacteroidales > UBA12170 > UBA12170. The sequence goes on from JBFHQD010000010.1 coordinate 17,800, forward strand.
TAATTGGTGGTTCGCGCGTGCCTAAATATCATCAAAGAATTGAAGCCTACGGAACCATTGATGAATTGAAATCTTATATCGGATTGATACGTGATTTATCGGAAAATAAGGACGTCCGTGCTTTATTATTGGAAATACAGGATCGCTTATTTACGACCGAAAGTCTGATTGCCGCTGATTCTGAAGAATCGGCTCAAAAACTTCCTAAACTGTTTGAGTCGGATGTTGAATTGCTCGAAAAAAACATCGATAAAATGAACGAAACACTGCCCGAACTGTCCAGTTTTATTTTGCCCGGTGGACAAGTGTTGGCTTCGCATGCGCATATTGCAAGAACCATTTGTAGGCGTGCAGAGCGACAAACCATCAAAGCCGCCGAGGAGTTTGCCATAGATCCCTTATGTGTAAAATATTTAAATCGTCTTTCTGATTTTTTGTTTGTCTTGGCTCGTAAGTTTGTTTTCGAATTAGGTGGCGAAGAAATTACGTGGAAAGCCAGAATTTAAAGGAGAATTAAAGAGGCCGCGCAAGTTCGGTAAAACAAAAAGGCAAAATGCCGTGAGCGTAGCAGATTAAATCGAACAGTTTAAAAATGAAAATCAATTCAAAGATTAAAATAATTGCTTTTGATGCCGACGATACGCTCTGGGTTAATGAGCCCTACTATCGCGGAATAGAAAAGAAATACACAGACTTATTATCCGCTTATTTACCGGAGAACGAGATTAATAAGCGACTCCTCGAAACCGAAACCAAGAATATTCATCTTTATGGTTATGGCGTTAAAGGTTTTGTGCTGTCAATGATTGAAACAGCGCTTCAAATCACGGAAAAGCAAGAAAATAATCAGCTTATCGAAAAAATTATAGCACTCGGAAAAGAGCTCATCAATGTTCCGCTTGTATTGTTAGAAGGCGTTAAAGAAAGTCTCCAAGAAATTAAAAAACAAGGCATAAAAATGGTGTTAGCCACCAAGGGCGATTTGTTGGATCAAGAAAGAAAACTCAGCAATTCGGGATTAGAAAATTGTTTTGATCATATCGAAATAATGAGCAATAAAAAGGAATCGGATTATCAAAAGCTTTTGAATCGATTAAATGTTTTGCCCGAAGAATTTTTGATGGTTGGAAATTCTGTAAAGTCTGATATTTTGCCGGTTCTAGCACTGGGAGCTTATGCCATCCATATTCCTTATCATACCACTTGGGCACACGAAAACGTACAGAATCATGCGCAAGACGATATTCATTTTAAAGAAATAAGTGCTATTTCTGAAATATTACCAATTATTGAGCGAAACAGAAATGCTTTTTTTGATTTTCATTAATCGCTTATTGTTGATATTGCTGATTATCATTATAAATATTATTCCCACGCAAATATTCCGTCGGTCTTTTTCCTAAAATTTTGGAAAAAGTATTGCTAAAAGTGGGTAAACTGCTGTATCCTACCATTAAAGCAATTTCGCCGATGGTATATTTATTTTCGAGAATATATTCCACGGCTTTAAACATTCTGAGCAAAGTATAATAGTGAATAAAAGTCATTTTAAAATCGCCTTTAAACAAGCGATGAAAAGAACGTTCGCTCATATTTAAATACGATGCAATTTCGTTTAATGAAATATTTTTATCCAAATTATCCTTTAAATAATAAACCATTTTTTGTAGCCTTGGATCGTTTGCGCGTGGCAATGTGAGCATCAATGGTTTTTGCGATATTTGAGGTAAGAGCACTTTAAATGCTGTTACAATCGGAAATTTTTCTTTATCGGTTTTCAATATATCGCCGCTCCATTTTCTGGTATAGCATAACATAAGTCGCAAGAGATCGCTTATAGGATATATGCCTTCGGTTCGATAAAAAGCAGAGTCGTTTTTCTGAATAGGGAAATATAAATTGCGCATAATGACTTCCGGCGTGCGGGGATAAATGGCATGTTTTGTATTTGGAGGAATCCACATATAATGCCTAGCGGGTAAAAAATGTGTTTTTGTTTTTGTCTTGATATGAACAATTCCTCCTTCGGTATAGATAAACTGACCTTTGTAATGGTCGTGTTCTTCAATAAATATTTCTCCCATCTGGTTGTGATGACAATAAATACTGCTATCAATTTTGTCGACTTCAGTTAGGTAATACTTCTCTTTTTTCTCGTTTTTGTCCATTTGGCGGGATTAAATAAAACATTGACTTATTTAAATATATGTCGAATAGGCTATGTGTACTACATTGCGCATCTAATTAATTAGTTTTCATCCTTATCTAGCATTTAGTATTAATCTTTTTAAACTTTTAATTATGAAAAGCCAAAACGAAGAACACTTAGACAGAATTCTATTTGACAATTATAAGTATAAAATTTATTCGCCTGAAGAAGCCGCTCAATTTATTAAAAACAAGTCGATTGTTGGCGTTAGTGGTTTTACAAAAGCGGGCGATAGTAAATCGGTATTACCGGCTTTTGCAAAAAGAGCAGAAACAGAAGATGTTCAAATTACGCTATTAAGTGGAGCTTCGCTTGGCTATGATACCGATGCCGACTTGGCAAAGAATAACGCTATTTATAAAAGAATGCCTTTTCAGGCAGATCCAACGCTGCGGAAATCGATAAATAATGGAAATGTATTGTATGTCGATCAGCATTTGAGCGAAACAGCGGAAATGATGCATAATGAGCATTTATCTAAAGTAGATATGGCTATTATCGAAGCCGTTTATGTCGATCCTAATGGTTACATTATTCCAACCACATCGGTGGGAAACTCCGCAAATTTTGCCGCTTTGGCTGATGAGATTATCATTGAAATAAATGTATCGCTACCGGTAACTTTTAAAGGTGTTCACGATGTCTTTATTCCTGAAGCTTATCCAAACCGGAATATTATTGGGATTACCGATCCAAAGACAAGAATAGGAACGGAATATATAAAAATAGATCCTGAAAAAGTGATCGCTGTTGTATTTACAAGTCGACCCGACAGCCCTGCTCAGATTTCTGCGCCCGACGAAAACACAACGGCCATCGCACAACATATTTTAAAGTTTCTGGAGCAAGAAGTCGACGATGGAAGGTTAACAAAATCGTTATTGCCCATACAAGTGGGCATTGGAAAAATTGCAAATGCTGTTTTGTCGGGCTTTGTGAACAGTCCTTTTGAAAACCTCACGATGTATTCAGAAGTGTTACAAGACAGTACTTTTGAATTGTTTGATGCGGGAAAGATGAGCTTCGCTTCGGCTTCATCAATTACGGTTTCAGAAGCTTGTTACAGTAATTTTATAGGTAATTTTGAAGATTACAAAGACAAAATTGTTTTACGACCTCAAAACATCAGTAATGCGGCTGAGGTAATCCGAAGATTAGGAATTATCGCCATCAACACGGCTATAGAATTTGATATTTATGGAAATGTAAACTCCACGCATTTGGGAGGAACGCATATGATGAATGGAATTGGAGGATCGGGCGATTTTGCCAGAAGTGCTTATTTAAGCATTTTTGTTTGTCCTTCAGCATCCAAAAACAATACGATTTCTCATGTAGTTCCAATGGTTTCGCATCATGATCATACCGAGCACGATGTAGATATTTTGGTAACCGAACAAGGGTTAGCCGATTTAAGAGGATTGGCACCTAAAGAGCGCGCCCGCGTTATTATTGAGAATTGTATACATCCTGAATTCAAAGACCAAATGGAAGAATATGTAGAAGAAGCTTTAACTCGCGGAGGACAAACGCCTCATATTATGGAAAAGGCATTTAGTTGGCATCTCGATTTAAAAAATAAGGGGAGCATGAAAAAAAGGCAAGTCACAGAAGAAATAGAACAGAAAATGGCTTTTGCCGTTTAAAATTCCCGCTCAATTGAAAAAGACAAAAAAAGCCGAAAAAATTATTTTTTCGGCTTTTTTAATAAAAACTCGTTTATTCTTCTTCCAAAGCCGCCTGAAGATCTTCGGTCATTTCTAAATTATGAAAAACATTGGTCACGTCGTCGTCTTCTTCAAAAGCATCAATCATTTTTAAAACTTTTTTAGAATTTTCAACATCCAGTTTTTCGGTGTTGTTTGGAATGCGTTGTAATTCAGCTGTTTCCGGCTCGATGTTTAACTCTTCCAATTTTTTCATCATAGTGCCAAAATCTTCCAGCGCAGTTGTAACTGTTGCCATACCGTCTTCCACTTCAAAATCTTCGGCACCGGCATCAATAATTTCCAATTCGATTTCGTCCATATCTAAATTTTCTATCGGAAAAGAAAAAATACCTTTACGTTCGAAAATAAAGCTAAGCGAGCCATTTTTGCCCAGACTTCCTGAATATTTATTAAATATAGCTCTTACGTTAGAAACGGTGCGTTGTGTATTATCGGTTGTACACTCAACAAAAACAGCAATTCCGTGAGGTGCATAACCTTCGTAAGTCAATTCAGTATAGTTTGCACTATCTTTATCGTCGCCTTTTTTAATTGCCCTTAAAATATTGTCTTTAGGCATACTGGCGCTTTTTGCCAAAGAGATGGCCAAGCGTAATCTTGGGTTGCTATCCGGATCGTTTCCACTTTCTTTAACGGCAATAGTAATATCTTTTACTAATTTACTAAAGAGTTTTGAGCGTTTAGCGTCAGCCGCTCCTTTCTTTCTTTTAATGGTTGACCATTTACTGTGTCCTGACATACATATAAGTTTAAAATTCTTCTTAATTTCAGCGGATAAAATTACTAAAAAATAATGCTTGTAACCACATTAAAAAAAGGGCGTCATAAAGGCGAATAAAAAATGTTTATCATGGAACCAAAAAAATTAAGAAGGAGTTTTAAAGATAAGATAATTGGCGGTGTTGCCGGAGGTCTTGGAGAGTATTTTGCAACTGATCCGCTCATTTTTAGAATCTTATTTGTTGTTTTACTTTTTACAGGAGGAGGAGGTTTTCTGATATATATTCTGATGTGGATATTTATTCCCCTAGAACAAAAAAGATTTGGAGAGCATTTTGAAAAGGCAAGGGAGGAAGATCCTTTGAAAGCAGAATCTTTTCGTTCTCCCGTAGAAAAAACAAAATCGCACAACGGAAGTATCATTGGAGGAACAATTCTGATTCTGATTGGAATATTTTTTCTCTTAGACACGGTGTTTCCAAGAATTGATTTTGGCGATCTGTGGCCTGTAGCTCTTGTTATTGCAGGATTGGCCATTGTAAAAATGAATTATCCCGGAAGCAAAAAAGAAGACGAAAGCGATACGAAGAATACAGATGAAACAGTAGAATCGTAAAAAATAGATATGAAACGAGCATGTTCGTTGACATATATTAGGATGATGATCTCACATGCGAGTTCCATCCCGTTCATTGAATAAAATTATTGACGGATGAAAAATAAAAATGTTTTTTGGGGAGTAATCCTCGTGGTAATTGGCGCTCTATTTATATTTAATAATTTGGGCTGGTTCGATTTTAGTTTAAGATCGCTATTCGATATGTGGCCGGCTCTCCTTATTATTTGGGGAATTTCGATGCTGCCAATAAAAGGTGGTTTAAAAACCACACTATCAGTAATAACCGTGTTATTGGCCATTTTTATAGCGAGCACGCGCGATTATAGCGATCATTGGACAACACGTTTCAGCAAGAACGTCCATATGCGCGGTGTGGATTGGGACAATTCGGAAGATGAGTATGATCAGAGCGATAATGTGTATACCTACACATTTAACGAAAACTATGATGCATCTATAAAAACAGCCGTTTTAAATATGGATATTGCAGCAGGAAAATTTCGAATCGAAGACACAACAAATTATCTTTTGGATTTTGAAGCCGAAAATAATGTGGGTCAGTACAGCAACGAAATTATGAAAAACGGCTCTACAACCGAAATTTACGTTCGGCTCGAAGAAGGACGAATTCGGTCAGGAACCAATAAAAACAGAGCCTATATTAAATTAAATACCCAACCCGTTTGGGAAATGAAACTGGATGTTGGTGCCGCCGATTTTGTAGGTGATTTGCGCGAATTTAAAGTCGGTAAAGTGGAAATTGATGGCGGTGCATCGTCGATAAAATTAAAAATTGGCGATAAGCAAGACGAAACAAATATAGATATTGAAACAGGGGCTTCTGCGGTGAAAGTTTATATACCCGAATCTGCAGGATGCGAAGTGGTTAGCAATACAGTACTTTCCGATTTGGATTTAAAAGGGTTTATCAAAGAGGGAAAAACGTATCGCACACCCAATTTTAGCAGTCAAAAACAAAAGGTATATATTACTTTAGATGCTGCTGTTTCAGCGCTCGATGTAATTCGAGAATAAGTAATTCACCGAATAAAGATTCTCATTCTTTCAAACGAAATAAGCACTTGGCAACGGGTGCTTATTTTATGTTTAGCCAAAGCGACTGACTTTTTTAAGCATTTCCAAATTTATTATTTTGATGCCTTTACCATCGGTTTCTATAATGCCGTCATCTTTAAAATCTTTTAATATTCGAATAGCACTTTCATTCGACATTGCTGTTAGATCGGCCAAATCTTTACGCGAAAAAGCGAGTACAAATTCGTAAGAGCCATAGATGCGGTTGGCCAAACAAAGTAAAATATCGGCCATGCGGCCATGCAATTGCTTTTGTGTTAAACTAAAAAAGCGATCGAAAGTTAAAATCTGAGCTTCATGGCCTATTTTCATTAAAAACCAGGCGAATTTTGCATTTTCTTGAGCCACTTTCTTGATGGCTGATAAATCGAAAAAACAAACTTCTACATCTTCTAAAGCCGCTACGGTATAATGAAAAACATTATCTACCGACATCGAAGGAACTTCAAGAAAACAACCCGGAGGATTGATGCATAAAATTTGCGTCCGACTGTCTTCCTCTAAATAACTCTTGGTAAGCCCTTTTTGTACAAACAGCAAATGCGTAGCAAACGAGCCTTGTTTGCATATCACCTCCCCTTTGTTAAATTTTAGTTCTACACGATGGGCATTTAGCAATTCAATTTCCGACTGACTTAAAGATTGAAAGGCAATTGATTCGCAAAAGCAGTCGATACATTGGGTTGTTAATTGAGGTTTGGCCATAAACTCTTTTTTTGCAAAGATATGAAATTCGATTCTTAATATTTTCTGAGTTTAAAAATAGCAAAAAAATGGATATTATCTTAATATTTAAGTAGTCTTTCTAAAACCGCTTTATAAACAATAAATATTGTAGTTTTGTTGCTATAAACTCAATAATTATGTCTGCATATTTAGAATCAAATTATAAGAAAGT
>JBFHQD010000011.1:0-24350 GCA_041592395.1 Bacteroidales bacterium
AGCTCAAAACCGATTCTACCAATGCGGCATCGCCAAACTTAAAAAAAGCGGTGAATGATATATTTGCCCATTATTTTGAGCGGATTGATATTCAAAAAGGGTCAATTGCTTTGGCTAAAACACAATTAGGCATCGATGCCGACAAAAAATTAAGGATAAAAGACAGCACAACACTGCATTTTAATCATTTCGAGTTTCATCCTAAAGAAAGCACGCTTTATTCTCTTGTCGACGGATCTATTTTATTCCAAGATTTTGTTTTTCAGGATGTTAAAAACAAACAAAACTTCAGTTGCGATCAAGGGAATATCAGTTATTTAAAAAAACAAGTCGTTTTTACGAATCTAGAATACAGTTCGGCTTTGAATATTGGACTTCAGTTTCAGTTGAAAGAAGCGAAAATGAATGCCATAGATTGGTCTAAACTCATAAATACGGATAAATTTAATGCCGAAAGACTCCGTTTGAATAGCGCTACGATCACTCAAAATCGTGTAGCAAAGCCAAAATCAACGCAAGAAATAACCAAGGCATTAAACACTTTTATTTCTCCACTGGTTGATGTACTTAAAATTGATACTGTAGTGTTTGAGGATTGGAACTATCAACTTCGACAAAAAGCGGTTGATGCAAAAAACATCCATGCCCAAATCTACCAATTCGAGCTTCCAAGTTCGAAAGCGCAAGCCTACCGCATTTTTTCTGATTTTACCGCAAATGCAAGCGAATTTAGCTGGGTTAGTCAAGATCAAAATCATCATTACTTGGCCAATAGCGTTGCGATAAATAGTCAAAAACAGGCCATTCATATCCACAATATCCAAAGTTTTCCACGCTGGAAATCGCTGAACAATGAACCTCTGGCAAAAAAGGCGCATTACAAATTCTATAGTCGAAACATCGAACTAAAAACAGAAAAACCATTTTATCAAATAAACTTAGGGCAACCTATTTATTTACAATTGCTTTCGATAGATTCCTTGAACCTTAAACAATTTGGGAAAACAGAAAAAAACGCGTCCTCCAAATTTACAGCTCCGCCTTTGCACATTGCTAAATTCGAATTAAAAACGGGCGATTTTGCGGCTTTTAACGACAGCTCGGTTATTAGCCGTTTGGCACAAGTAAACGGAATTCATTTGCAGGGCGATTCTTTAGAAATAATAAACGACACCATTTTTGATCTGAATTACAAGCATTTAATCGCTTTTACAAAAAATGGTTTTTATCAAAATCAAGCGAAAGGATTGCATTTTAAATTCAAAAAAATCGATTTTGATTCAAAAAACGATGCCATCGGACTTTATCAATTTTCGGCCGAACTAAGTAAAACGAGTGCCGATAAAACATCGGAGCATCGCTTGAATTCGGAGTTGCTTCAGATTAAAGATTTCAATATTGATTTGTTTTTGCATAAGCATCTGATTTCGGCAAAAGAATTATTGATTAATAAACCATTATTAATAAGTAAGGGCACATCGAACGAGCAGCAAAAGGCTGATTTTCAGCACTTATTTTCAGCTGAAAATCTCGAACAACTCCCCTATTTAGAATTTGATCGGTTTATTGTTCGCGATTTTAACTGGCTGGCAACCTATACCGTAAAAGGAGTTACTAGCATAAGCACCTTTGAAAAAGCCAATTTCGAAGCCCGCAATTTTCAGTTAAGCAATTGGTCGTTTACAAATCCCGACCGTTTGTTTTTCTCTCAAGCCATCCATTTTCAGATCGAAAATTTTAAACAACATTTTCAGGATGGAAATTATTTATTAATGATTAAAAATATCGATTTCTCGTCCGATTTAAAACAATTGAATTTAAATACACTCCAGTTTTTTACCCTACAACGAGAAAATGAAAACAATTACAATTTTAGCATCGAAAAAGTTTCGTTCGACGCTATCAATTTTGCAGATTTTCAGCGCAATCTAAGTTTAAATGTCAATTCCATATTGATTTTAAAGCCAAAAACAAATCTTCGCGTCTATGGCTTTAACGAAAACTCTACGGTAAAAAATATCAATTCGCTTGATTTGTATCCGATCATACAACCTTATTTTTCACAGGTTGTGTTCAGCAGTATAGACGTTCGCGATATGGCCATAAAAATAGCTGTACCTAAAGGACTTAGCACAGATACTTATAATTTGGGCCATCTCAATTTGCGCATTCAGGATTTTAAGGTGGATTCAAGTACGAAAGCTTTTCAAGACAATCGCTTCTTTTATTCGCAAAATACATTGATTCATTTGCGTGATTATAGCGCTCAGATTGCCAATGACATGTATAATGTCAATTTTTCTGATTTACGACTTAACACACAAAGTGGAAGAATGGATGTCGACTCTGTTTCACTTAGTCCTTTGTACAGTTATGCTGATTTTGCAGAGAAAATGAAACATCAAAGCGATCGTTTTGATATTAAAGTAAACAAGATTAAGCTGTCAGGCATTGATTTTCAGGATGCCCTTTTCCGTCAAAAATATAAGGTGCAACGTGCCGATCTTTATGAACTAAATGGAGAAGTTTACCGCGATGGCCTTTATCCGCGATTGCCCGATTATTATCCTCCCAATCCCATTCAACGGCTCTTAAAACTCCCTTATTTTATTCAGGTTGATAGTTTATTGCTCAACGACGCCACTTTTGCCTACAAAGAAAAAGGAACGCATACGGATGAACCCGGAAAGATATTTTTCGATCGGATGAATCTCCAGGTATTAAATGTATCGAACAATCCTGATTTTATCAAATACGGCGGAAATACAGTTTTGAATGCGAACGCCATGCTTATGGGGAAAAGTCAACTGAATTTAGATGTTAATTTCCCCTTGTTGGAACAAGGAAAATCCTTCAAGCTAAATGCCCATTTAAATCAGATAGAGATAGAAGATTTGGAACCCATTTTACGGCCGCTTGCTCTGATACAAGCGCAAAGCGGTACTATCAAATCGGTTGATATAGCAGTTGAAGCCAACGACGATTATGCTTTTGGGAATATGAATATGTTGTATTCTAATTTAAAAGTAGAAGTACTACGAAAATCGATGAAAAAAGGCTTTTTTAGCACGCTTTTTGCCAATGCATTGATAAAAACAGAAAATCCGAGTTATTTAATTCCGCGCAAAGGACCCATTTATTTTGAACGTAGAAAAGACCGCTCTTTGTTCAATTATTGGGCAGAGATAAGCATCTTAGGCATGAAAACAAGTATGGGACTTGCCGACCGAAGAATTTCGAAAAAGGTAAAAAAATTACAAGAAGAAAAATAGTTTACAATAAACCCAAATCGAGCTGAGCTTCTTCGCTCATCATATCTCTATCCCAAGGGGGTTCAAAGGTCATTTCAACATGAACTTCTTTCACGCCTTCTATCGCTTTTACTTTTTCGTTGACTTCATTTGGCAAAGATTCTGCAACCGGACAATTTGGAGCTGTAAGCGTCATAACAATTTCCACGTTAAAATCTTCAGCCACATTGACTTCATAAATAAGGCCCAAATCGAAAATATTAACAGGGATTTCCGGATCGAAAATCGTTCTTAATACGTTAAGAATTTTCTTTTCAAGCTCCATTTTAGTTGTAATCACAGGTTTTTCTTGCACCTGTGGCTTCTCATTCTCCTTCTTTTTCTCTTTCTTTTTTCCTAAACCAAACATATTTCTTTGTTTTATTTTTCTTTGGTTTGAAACGCCAAAGCATACAACTTTATTTGTTTAATCATTGATGTTAAGCCATTTGCACGTGTTGGTGATAAATGTTCTTGCATCCCTATTTCGCTCAAAAAATTTAGATCTGCATCTAAAATATCTTGGGGTTTTTGACCAGAAAGCACGTTGATGAGCAAATACACGATGCCCTTGGTAATTACGGCATCGCTATCCGCTTTTAAAACCAATTTTCCGTCTTCCATTTCGGCAGATATCCAAACACGCGATTGACAACCTTGAATCAGATAACTATCGTTTCTGTATTTATTATCAATAAGAGGCAATGATTGTCCAAGTTCTATCAGATAATTGTATTTATCCATCCAATCTTCGAAAACTGAAAATTCTTCAATTATATTTTGTTCTTTTTCTTGAATCGTCATCTTTCAATATTTTTTACAAAATTACTAATTAACCAAACATTTCAATTGTTTTATGAATCGCTTTTAGCAATCGATCGACCTCTTCTTTTGTATTGTAAGCAGCAAAAGAGGCGCGAATAGTACCGCGAATTCCCAAGCGAGTCATAATCGGCTCAGCACAGTGATTTCCGGTACGAACGGCAATACCAAACTGATCCAATATTGTTCCGACATCGTAAGGATGAACACCGTCGATTAAAAAGGAAAGCACTCCGGCCTTATGCTTAGCTTTACCGATAACTTTTATGCGTTCTATTTTTTTAAATTCTTCAGTCGCATAATCCAGCACTTCCGACTCGAGTTTCGCCAAATTCGCTATTCCGTACTTTTGAATAAATTCGATGGCCTTACTCAATGCTAAAACATCGGCTACATTTGGTGTTCCGGCTTCAAATTTATACGGCAATTCGTTGTAAGTTGTTTTTTCAAAGCTTACACTTGCAATCATCTCTCCACCCCCTTGATAAGGTTGAAGTTGCTCCAACAAATGTTTCTTACCGTACAGCACACCAATACCCATTGGACCATACATTTTATGACCCGAAAATGCATAAAAATCGCAATCCAACGCTTTTACATCCACAGCAAGGTGAGCTACGGCCTGAGCTCCATCAATCAAAACCATACTCTTATTCTCATGCGCTAAATCGATGATTTCCTGAATAGGATTTATTGTGCCTAAAGCATTAGAAACATGACCAACAGCAACCAAACGTGTGCGTTTATTCAACAATTTGCGATATTCCTCAATGCGCAAGTCGCCCTCATCATTTACCGGAATAACTCGTAAATGCGCTTTTTTGCGCTGACAGAGCATTTGCCACGGAACAATATTCGAATGGTGCTCTAATTCACTAACGATTATTTCATCCCCTTCCTCAATAAATGTTTCGCCTAAAGAAAAGGCTAACAAATTGATCGAATCTGTAGTGCCTTTTGTAAATACGATTTCGCTAGAACTGTTTGCATGGATAAAATCTTTGACTTGAATTCTAACTTGCTCGTAAGCTTCCGTAGCTTTTTGCGATAAGTGATGTACACCACGATGAATATTACTATTAAAATTCGAATAATAATCGGTTAGGCTATCGATAACACATTGCGGTTTTTGCGTAGTTGCTGCATTATCAAAATAAACAAGAGGAAATTTATTGATCTGCTGTTTTAAAATTGGAAATTGTGCGATAATTGAATCCTGATTTATCCCCATCGGTTTAAATTTTATTCATGTCAATTTCAAAATTATATTTTTCCGGACTACTGCATTGCAATACACACTGATCGCAAATTGAAAGTTCGCCGCGTAAGCGTTTTTTAACCATATCTTCCACACGTTCGCGGAGCGTATCAATTTTAATTTCGTGCGTTACATCGGCAGCAAAAGCATACATCAATAACATTCTGGCATTGTCTTCGCTTATTCCTCGCTGACGAATGTAGAACAAGGCGTTTTCATCGAGTTGTCCAACGGTAGCGCCGTGACTGCATTTCACATCATCGGCATAAATTTCGAGAAAAGGCTTCGTATTGATCATAGCTTTATCCGTAAGGATAATATTGGCATTGTTCTGAAAAGCCAATGTTTTTTGAGCATCTTTTCTAACCAAGATATGACCATTGAATACGGCACGTGCATAATCATCTAAAATTCCTTTAAACAATTCGTTGCTCGTACAATGAGGTACTGCGTGATCTACATAAACCTGATTATCAATATGTTGATTTTTATCAGCAAGATAAACACCCATGATATCAGCGTTAGCTCCTTCCCCATTTAATTTGACAAGCGTTTCGTTACGAATTAATCCGCCATTAAGGATAATACTATTTGTACTCAGTCGCGAATCGCGGGCTTGCTCAACCGCCAAGCTGCTAACTAAACTGGAATTGTTATTGATGTTTTGTAGGCGATAATGATCGATGGAGGCATTGGCCCCTAATATAACTTCGGTCACCGAATTGGTAAGGCTTCGCTTATAATTGTATGAATCATCGCAATGAATCAATGTTAAAGCACTGTTTTCTTCGAGGATGATTAAATTTCTGTTTTGGACAAAAACCTCATCGGTTGTACCAACAGCGTTGATCAATTGTAAAGGCTTTTCAACAATTACATTTTTTGGTACGTAAACAAACAATCCATCTAAGAACAAAGCTGTATTCAAGGCATTAAAAGCATTATGCTCCGTTTTTGCATATTTACCAAAATGTTGATTTACCAAATCGGGATATTGATCAAAAGCAGCACTTAAGCTTCCGACTATGACACCGCCATCAAGTTTGTGCAAAGGCTTTTCTTTGAATACAAATCGGCCTTTATAGAGATTCATAACATAGGAATCCAGTTCATGCACATCGCATTCAAAAACTTCGCCCAGAATATCCTTCATCAAAAAATCTTGAGTAGCCATAGAATAATCAAACGGCAAGGTGTTTTTTAAATCAGTATTCCTCCACTTTTCCATTTTTTTATGCGGAAAACCTAATTTATTAAAATCAGCCAAAGCAGCAGCTCGAAAATCCTGTAGTCCTGAAAAGGCATGCCCTTCTTTTCCAACAACAGTATCAAACCATTGTGGAATTTTATCCTGCATCGGGATAGAATTTATTTCATTACTCATTGCTACAGCTTTTCGGTTTCTTTTTTAATCCAATCGTACCCTTTATCTTCCAGTTCTAAAGCCAGTTCTTTACCGCCCGAAAGCACAACTTTACCTTCGAAAAGAACGTGAACAAAATCAGGAACAATATAATCGAGAAGTCTTTGATAATGCGTAATAACAACAGTTGCATTATCTTTTGTTTTCAATTTATTAACTCCATTGGCAACGATACGTAAAGCATCGATATCCAAGCCCGAATCTGTTTCGTCTAAAATAGCCAATTGCGGTTCAAGCATTGCCATTTGGTAGATCTCGTTTTTCTTTTTCTCACCACCTGAAAAGCCTTCATTAACCGAACGATTATTAAGTTTGGCCGTAATTTCAACCAATTCTTTCTTTTCGGCCATGCGTGCCAAAAATTCTTTGGCGGCTATAGGTTCCTGACCGTGGTATTTACGAATTTCGTTTAAGGCAGAACGCATAAAATTGGTCATACTTACACCCGGAATTTCTACGGGGTATTGAAAACCCAAAAAGATGCCTTCTTGTGCTCTGACTTCGGGAGGCAAAGACAAAATATCTTTGCCATTATACAAAATTTCGCCCTGCGTAACTTCGTAACCATCTTTCCCTGCAATTACAGCAGCCAATGTACTTTTTCCTGTTCCATTTGGCCCCATAATCGCATGCACTTCGCCTTTATTAACTTCTAAATTTATTCCTTTTAATATTTCTTTTCCGTTTATTGAAACGTGAAGATTTTTTATTTGTAATAACATTCTTTCTTTATTTTGTCTCGAAAAATCGAGTTTAAAAATCACTTCATTTTAACCCACACTACCTTCTAGGCTGATACTCAATAATTTTTGAGCTTCAACAGCAAACTCCATAGGTAATTTGTTTAAGACCTCTTTGGCATATCCATTTACAATTAAACCAACAGCCGATTCTTGACTAATTCCTCTTTGCTGACAATAGAACAATTGATCTTCCGAAATCTTAGATGTTGTAGCTTCGTGTTCGATAATGGAGCTTTTATTTGCACCTTCGATATAAGGAAACGTATGTGCACCGCATTTATCGCCCAATAATAAACTATCGCATTGCGAAAAATTACGACTATTGGTAGCCCTTTTGGTCATTTTTACCAAACCGCGGTAACTATTGTGACTATTACCTGCCGAAATTCCCTTAGAAATAATCGTGCTTTTGGTGTTTTTACCCAAGTGAATCATTTTTGAACCCGTATCCGCTTGCTGAAAATTATTGGTAACCGCCACAGAATAAAACTCGCCAACCGAATTATCGCCTGACAAGACACAGCTGGGGTATTTCCAAGTTATTGCCGATCCGGTCTCCACTTGTGTCCAGGATATTTTTGAATGATCGCCTTTACAAATTCCACGTTTAGTCACAAAGTTGTAAATACCACCTTTGCCCGACTTATCTCCGGGATACCAATTCTGAACTGTAGAATATTTTACTTCGGCATCTTTCATGGCAATAATTTCCACAACAGCAGCATGCAATTGATTTTCATCTCTTTGCGGAGCTGTACAGCCTTCCATATAACTTACATAAGAGCCTTCCTCTGCAACAATTAGCGTGCGTTCAAACTGCCCGGTATTGGCTGCGTTTATACGGAAATAGGTGGATAACTCCATAGGACTTCTTACGCCTTTCGGAATATAGCAGAACGAGCCGTCGCTAAATACAGCTGTATTTAATGCTGCAAAAAAATTATCGCTAGGCGGAACGGCCATCCCCAGATATTTTTTAACTAAATCGGGGTGGTTTTTTACTGCTTCGCTAAAAGAGCAAAAAATGATACCATGTTTAGCAAGCGTTTCCGTAAACGTAGTTTTTACTGAAACGCTATCGATAACAGCATCAACGGCTACTCCCGTCAAACGTTTTTGTTCTTCGAGCGATATGCCAAGTTTATTAAAGGTATCTATCAATTCAGGGTCAACCTCATCGAGGCTGTTCAGTACATCTTTCTTTTTAGGTGCCGCATAGTAAATAATATCCTGAAAATCAATTTTATCTATTTTCAGATGTGCCCAATTTGGTTGAACCATTTCTTTCCATTTCCGAAAAGCTTTTAATCGATGTTCTAAAAGCCATTCCGGCTCATCTTTTTTAGCCGAAATATATCGAACGGTATCTTCATTCAAACCTCTGGGAGCCGTTTCAGTATCGATATCTGTAACGAAGCCATATTTATATTCGCTCTGCGTAACCTCTTCTATTAGTTGTTTTTCGTCTTGAGCCATTGTTTTATATCTTATTTAGATTAATTTAAAATAAGTCCGCAAATTTACGAATAATATTCCTTTTAGCATATTTAAACTTCGATTTCATTTTCAGGGAAATTCGTATTTTTTAATCAAAAAAGAGTGCCTTTTTTCGTACGTTTAACCCAAAAAGTGCTACGCTCAGTAAACAAACCCTTACATACGTACATTTGTTTACACCTTCCTTTTGATTCATATTAGCTTTGAAGTTTCTTATACTTCCTAATCGACGTATAAATTCCTTTCCCAAGAGAAAAGCGAACATTCCAGTTTGCTTTTCTCTTTTAAAACACTTCCTTTTTCTTGTTTTAAAAAACGTTTAAACCAAAAAACGCTACGTTTATACAATAGTTTCGGACGCCTGCTCATTTCTTTAATTTAATCTGGCAAGCTGACTTATCTTCGCAGCAGAATATGAGATTGAGCCAAATTACTTAAAATGACGCAACCAACAATCCGTATATTAAGCAAGTCTTCCCGACTTGCTTTTTTTTATTCTCTCCGAAAATTTTTATGTAAATGAAATGAGGCTAAATATTCTCTTTCGCGTTCTTCATTATATTAAACAGAAATTCGCGTGCTCTAAAAAGTTGTGCTTTAACCGTTCCTAAAGGTAAATCCATTTCTTCGGCAATTTCTTCGTAAGAGAATTCTTTAAAGTAGCGCAGTTCTATCAACAATTTATAATGCGGCTTTAAACGATCAACAACTTGCCGCATAAGCTCAATTTTCTGCTCACGAACAAATATCTCTTCAGGATCGAGCGAATTGGATTCGATGTTTTGAGACAAATTAGGTCCATTTTCATCGCCATTGATATTTTTATCGATGGATAAAACGCCTTGTTTTTTCTTACGAATAAAATCGATAGCATTGTTTGTAGCGATGCGAAAAAGCCAAGTACTAAAAGCATATTTTGGTGAGTATAGATGTATGCTTTTAAACGCTTTCCCAAAAGCCTCGATGGTCATATCCTCTGCATCTGTAGGATTATTAGTCATTTTCAATAACATAAAATAAAGCGAATCGCGGTAATTATTCATTAAATCGGCATAGGCCGATTGACTACCATCAATGGCCTGCAGAACTAAAGCATAATCCCGTTTCCCTTTATCTGTTAAATGAATATCTAATTCCATTTATCTTTTTGATTGAAAATATTTAATCCCATTAGTATACCCAACACTGTATACAATACCAATTCGAGTATTGGCGAAAGTAACAATAATTTTTGTTCGTTTAACTTACGTAAGCCACTTTTTTGGATTAATAAGAACCCCGTCAGGCGCAATACAAACAACACCAAAACCACTATTAACCAAGCTTTTAAAATCAATAACGCAAGGCTCAAAACATAGAAAAACAAGAGCGATAGAGGAAAAAGCACTAAAAATAAGCGTTGCCCATTTTTATAAAACCTAGAGGTTTTGGCTTGCTGTTTTTTTTGCTTTAACCAAGTTCCGAAACGTTTTTCGGCGACAGAAAAAGTATAACTATCGGGTGCTATACAGATTTCGGTATTTGTCTTATTAGACGCTTGATTCACGAATAAATCGTCATCCCCCAAATTGATTTTATAGTGATTAATAAAACCACTTTTCTGATAAAATAAGCGTTTACTATAAGCCAGATTTCGACCCACTCCTTTGTACGCTTTATTTAATAAGGCCAATGAAAAATAATTCATCGCCGTTGTAAAAGTATCGAAGCGAATTAATTTATTCAGAAATCCGGATTCCGGTTTATAAGGGGCATAACCTAAAACAATTTCCGTTTTATCCTGAAAAGCACCTTGCATACTCTTAATCCACTGATTTGATGGTATTTCACAATCGGCATTGGTATGCAACAAGGTATCGTAACTTGCTGATTTTATCCCTATCGATAAAGGAAATTTCTTGCCTTTAAAAAAATTAAGATTCTGATTGATTTGAACCACTTTGAGATGCGCATGTGCCTTTTCCAGCTCTTTTAACAAGTAATGCGATTCATCATCGGAATTATCGTTAACGACAACAACTTCAAATTTAGGATAATCCTGCTTTAAGATAGGATCGAGCGTTTTTATGAGATGGTGATATTCGTTATGCGCCACTATAACTACAGAAACAGGCAAATTATTCGTCGTTTCAGGTTTTGGTTTATAAAAAATAAAGCGCGTAAAAACAATACCAAAATACAATATTTGGATTGTAAAACTCAGAACGAGCAGAGCTAATAATATATCTTCTAATTTCAACAAAACGGGATCTTTTTTGCAAGTACGAAATTACAAGATTCGCGGGATATTTAAGCTAAATATTAGCTAAACTTACTAATGATTTTATGTTAATAATTGCGCTTTTTTTAAAGCTGAAGATGATAGCATTAACCAATACAGTCGCGGAAACCACCTGTGCTCATTTTACAACACAATCGCTTTCTTCAATATTCCAAAGGAGAACACTTCATCTTCTAGGGCTTTTTCTATCTTTGCAAAAATTTTTTAGATGGATTTTGAACTCAAAAAAACAGATATATACAGCAATGCTCGAGCCGGTGAAATCAAAACAGATCACGGCATTATAAAAACACCAATTTTTATGCCTGTAGGCACAGCCGGAGCAGTAAAAGCTATCCATATTCGCGATATAAAAGAAGATACAAAAGCGCAAATCATTTTAGGAAATACCTATCATTTATATTTACGCCCCGGAATGGACGTATTAGAACAAGCCGGAGGCTTGCATAAGTTTAATGGCTGGGACAAACCCATATTAACCGATAGCGGAGGATATCAGGTGTATTCTCTTTCGGGGACAAGAAAACTGACAGAAGAGGGCGTTTTATTTCAATCGCATATTGATGGTTCTCGGCATTTGTTTACGCCCGAAAAAGTGATGGATATTGAACGCACCATTGGCGGTGATATTATGATGGCTTTTGATGAATGCACGCCCTATCCTTGCGATTATGATTATGCAAAGCGATCGATGGAACTTACGCATCGCTGGTTAGATAGATGTGTGACCCATTTTAATAAAACGGAAGGAAAATACGGATACAAGCAAGCTTTATTTCCTATTGTTCAAGGAAGTACATACAAAGATTTAAGAAAACAATCTGCCGAAACTATAGCCTCTTACCAAGCAGAAGGAAATGCCATTGGAGGATTATCTGTTGGAGAACCGCACGAAATGATGTATGAACAAACGGATTTGGTTTGTTCCATTTTGCCCAAAGACAAACCCCGCTATTTAATGGGCGTGGGAACTCCCGCCAATATTCTAGAAAGTATTGCCTTGGGTGTTGATATGTTCGATTGTGTTATGCCAACAAGAAATGGAAGAAACGGTATGCTTTTTACAAGCGAAGGGATTATCAATATCAAAAATCAAAAGTGGCAAAAAGATTTTACGCCCATCGACCCAAATGGTTTATCTTTTGTCGATTCTCAATATTCAAAAGCCTATGTAAGGCATTTATTTGCAGCTAAAGAAATATTAGGTGGAATGATTGCCAGTTTGCATAATTTACGTTTTTATTTATGGTTGGTAGATGAGGCAAGAAATCATATCTTAGCAGGTGATTTTAGCAGCTGGAAAACCGTAATGGTTAAAAAACTGACAACTCGTCTCTAAGCCAATGAAGAAAATTGATTATTACATCATTAAAAAATTTCTGGGCACTTTCTTTTATGCGATTGCCTTGCTAACGGTTATAATAATCATATTTGATGTTTCGGAAAAAATTGAAGATTTTATAGAAAACAAAGCCCCATTTAATGAGATTGTGTTTTCTTATTACCTCAACTTTATTCCCTACTTTATAAATCTTTTTAGCTATCTATTCGTTTTTATAACCGTTATTTTCTTTACTTCCAAACTGGCTTCGAATACAGAAATAATTGCTATTCTGAGCGCGGGAATAAGTTTTAGACGTTTGCTTAGACCTTATCTTATTTCAGCCGGATTATTAGGTGCTTTGTCTTTTGCTTTGGCTAATTTTGTTATTCCACATACGAATATCGAAGTTCGTGCCTTTAAACAAAAGTACATTGGCAATCTTCAGAACGATATGGGTCAAAATATTCATTTTCAAATAAGTAAAGGTAATTTTGTATATATCGAACGCTTCAACAGAAACTCCAGCACAGCCCAAAATTTTTCATTGGAAGAAATTGACAGCACCGGTCGACTGGTTTATAAATTAAATACCGACAAAGCCGTTTACGATACCATAACTAACAAATGGCACCTCGTAAATTATTATGAGCGAACCATTAATGACCTTAATGAAAATTTGATTTTCGGAAAAGAAAAAGACACTACTTTAAATATTTCACCCAAAGAATTAATCGTAATTAAGGAAGATTACGAAGAAATGGATTTCGCGGAAATTCGCCAATTTATTGCCAAACAAAAGCTCAAAGGTTCACCCAATGTGATGGCTTACGAAATTGAAATGAATAAACGGATTGCCTTTCCTTTTGCAGCCATTATTTTAACCATTATTGGAGTTAGTTTGTCGAGCAGAAAAGTGCGAGGAGGCATCGGCGTTCATTTAGGTGTTGGTATTGCGCTTACCTTTATTTATATTTTATTTATGCAGTTTACCACTGTTTTTGCCATCTCCGGCGATCTCTCTCCACGAGTTGCCGCCTGGCTTCCCAATATTATTTATGTTTTTATTGCGCTCTATCTTCTTAAAAAAGCGCCAAAATAAGAGGTCGTCAATTCAATTATTGTATCTTAGTTTTTTAAATTAAATACAATGACAATTATCAAAGGTAATATTGTCGATATCGTCGCCGAAAAAATTTTTAAAGGCGAGCTCCATATCGAAAACAAAAAAATAAGTGCCGTTATTCCGAATGAAAACATTACAGAAACGCAATATATATTGCCCGGCTTAATCGATGCCCATATTCATATCGAAAGTTCGATGTTAATACCCTCCGAATTTGCACGTTTGGCTTCTACGCACGGAACTGTCGCTACGGTTTCTGATCCACACGAAATTGCAAATGTACTTGGTATCGACGGTGTTAAATTTATGATCGAAAACGGAAAGAAAGTTCCGTTTAAATTCTTTTTTGGCGCCCCATCTTGTGTCCCGGCAACTCCTTTTGAAAACGCCGGAGCTTCTTTAGGACCGGCTGAAGTAGAAGAACTTCTGAAAATGAAAGAGATCAAATACTTGGCCGAAATGATGAATTTTCCGGGTGTTTTAATCGAAGATGCAGAAGTAATGGCAAAACTATCGAGCGCTAAAAAACACGACAAACCCGTCGATGGTCACGCGCCCGGATTAAAAGGAAAAGACGCTCAAAAATACGTACGTGCCGGCATTTCTACCGACCACGAATGTTTTACAGTTGAAGAAGCACTCGATAAAATGAACGAAGGCATGTTTGTTCAAATTAGAGAAGGCAGCGCTGCCAAAAATTTTGATTCGTTAATAGAATTAATGGAAAAATACAGCGATAAAATAATGCTTTGTTCCGACGATAAACACCCAAACGATTTGGAGCAAGGTCATATCAACCAAATGATTAAACGCGCAATAGCAAAAGGATACGAATTGCTTAGCATTTTAAAAAGCTGTACACTCAACCCTATCCGCCATTACAAATTAGATGTTGGCATGTTGCAGCTCGGCGATGATGCCGATTTTATATTAATCGACAATCCGAAAGATTTTAATGTGCTTAAAACTTTTGTTAAAGGACAACTTATTGCAGAAAATGGAAAAACATTAATTAAGTCTATAGAGGAAAAAACACCAAATTTATTTGTGGCAAAAGCGATATCGCTTTCCGACCTCCGAGTTGAACCTCAGCTTGGAAAAATAAAAGTGATTCAAGCTATCGACGATCAGCTTATTACAAAGTCTATACTTAAAAATGCACTGATTAAGCGAAACAATGTGATAAGTGATCCGCAAAACGATGTCTTAAAGCTTGTTGTTTTAAACCGTTATGAAGCCGCAAAACCAAGCATCGGTTTTATTAGTGGATTTGGTTTTAAAAATGGCGCCATTGCTTCTAGCGTAGCACACGACAGTCATAATATTATCGCAGTAGGAGCAACTGATGATGAACTCCTTGAAGCCATCAATCTGGTTATAAAAAATACGGGTGGTGTATCGTGGGTAAATGAGAAAGAACAAATGGTATTGCCGCTTCCGGTGGCTGGTATTATGTCGAATCAGGACGGATTTAAAGTGGCCAAAATGTATGACGAAATTGATAAAAAAGCCAAATTATTAGGCGGTAATTTAAAAGCCCCTTTTATGACGCTCTCTTTTATGGCCTTGCTCGTAATACCGGAATTAAAATTAAGCGACAAAGGTTTATTTGATGGGAATCGCTTTTCATTTACTGAGTTATTTGCCCAAACTAATTAGAATGAATATAAATTAATAAATTATAATATATTTATTTTGTTTACATAATTAAATATTTAATTTTGTATATTGCTTGAATTTATTGAGAATAAGAATTGAATAATTATGGAAAAATTAATGCTTGACATTGAAAAGCTCGAGTTTGCAGCAAGTAAACTACGATCGATCGCCCACCCTATGCGAATAGCTATTATTGATATGTTAGATGACAATAAGCGTTTGAGTGTTACGGAAATCTACAATGCGTTAAATATTGAGCAAGCTGCCGCTTCTCATCATTTAAATATACTAAAGAATAACAAAGTGCTCGTTTCGAAAAGAGAGGGAAAAAAGATATTTTATTCCTTAAAAAGCACTACGTTAACCGAAATTATTCAATGTATTAATCGTTGTAACGACAATTAATTATTGAAAGTTAACAAGGAAGGAGAGGGCTTTTAACAAAGCTCTCTTTTTTTATTTCTTCTTCTTTTTAACGCTGGGATTTTCTTGCTCATCGTAGCTCACTTTCCATACTTCTTCCACCTTCCATCCCGACTTTATTTCGATAGGAACAGGGAAATAAAAGACTTTTTCGGGAAGCTGCTTTGTGGGATAATTTCCACTGCTCCACCGCCCATTATTATCCCGATCTTCTAAAATTTTAAGTCGGTACTTATCGGCTTTTAATTTTTGAAACGACACATTTGCACTATCTCGAACCGTTTTTTGCTGAATCAGCTTTTCTTTATCTTCCTCTCCTTTAATAAGTTGAACCTGCCAGTTCGCTTTTGATTCTTTTGGGAGAACAACTTGCATCATCAACTCGCCATAATCTGCTTCTTCAGTAGTTATAAATCGAGTCACAATGCTGTCGTTTGTAAGACCGTAGATATCGGTTAGCGCTTGATCGGGTATTTCAAATCGATAATTCGCTCCTTGTTTCCAATCATAGTTGATGACCAAATTACGTTTTATAGAATCCGTAAAAGCAATTTTAAAAGGAACCGAAAGCGAATCTTCTAGTAAAGAACAATTGTTAAAATTATACAGTTTTATGGGCGTTTCGAAGACTATTCTTACTTCGGAAAAATAAGGTAACTCCGATTTAACATTTGTCGCATAGGCAATTTTTGCTTCCTTAACAGCTTTCGATTTTGGTTTTCCCTTTTTAACATTTGTATTCGCAACTTCTTTAGCTACAGGTTTATTAAGTAAAATCCGAAGGGTATCCGTTTTTAGCGTATCCACTTGAAACATTAAATAGAGCGTATCCTGAAAAGGCTTTAAAAACCACAGATCGAGAGTATCAAAATGCGTCGAATATTCTTCAACAAAAGAACGCTGTATAGGCATTTTATTTTGATCCAAAAGCGTAAGATTAGCGGAATCTTTTAATGGATATTTAAACTCAAAATGCATCCGTTTATTATCCAACAATTCTTTCTTAATTACTTTCTGAACCGAATCTTGAGGTTCGTAAAGGAGTAGTGTTTGGTTGTGTTTTGTAACTTTCACCGCATAATTTGCCCATAAACTATCCATCAAGGCTTTATTTGCCGTATCAATAGGGATGGAGTCCGGAATAAAATCAAAAACCTCTTCGGGTAAAACCAATTCATCGACAAAAGCAATGGCTTCGTTAGGCATATCATTGATATAATTGGCATTAGCATCCATCACCGCAAATATCAAATAAGAAGCATTCTTGATATTGTTTATCTCGAAAAAACCATCCGAATTGGTTTTAGCCACATAATAAGGACGAACTTTTTGAGGCATATGGTCGAATGGGATCGTATCATTATTATCCAAATAAAGACAAACAAAAGCCCCCTCTGAAGGCATTAAATATTGGGCATCCAACACTTTACCCCGAATACTCAAACTATCTATTTCAGGACCTGTTGAAAAAACATATTGAAAATTAGACAAGGGATTGCTTTCGTGAAGATCGACAATTGCATCGCCAAAATAGATGGTATACGTTGTGCTATCCGCTAAAATTTCCTCCTTATTAAATACAACCCGAACTCCTTTTCCTTTGGTCTTGATATCGAGTTTATTACGTGTTGGAGGAGAAACCAATAAATTTTTATTCAGCTCTTTTAACACCACAAATTCATCAAAAACCAAATCGATTTTATCGGCCTTAAAATTTCGGGCACGATTTACAGGATTGCTTCCTAAGAATTCAGGCGGTGTTTCATCTTTTGGTCCTCCAGTAGGAGCAATAGGATTAGCACATGAAATTACAATCAAAAGCAAAATAAAAAACGAAAAGCTAAGATTAATAATTTGTTTGGATTGCATAGTGCTTCTTTTTAGACGAACAAAGATATTTAGATTTTTTGATTGTGGCAAAACTATCCATAAGGAAGAAAAACGAATCGATTTAGGAAAAAAGCATTATGAATCGGCTTTAGCCAAGCATTAATCTATCGCTTTGGAAAGCCTTTGAAACGTTTCTGCCTCATCGCTTTGACCGACTGCCGAGAAGCTCTCTACCAATTCAAACAATAAGCGTTTTACGATACTAACATTATCACAAACTTGGTAATACGAACTGGATGAAGGTTCGTTGATTTGTTTTAAAAAGGCATCGATGTCTTTTTTTGTAAAAATAATCCCTTTATTAAAAGGGTTGATATAAAACAAAACGCGGTGTTTAGCAGAAAGTACACTTTCATCGTTTACATAAGCTAAAACAAAATTTTGTGGCAAATCGACGCCATAAATGGGCATATTAAGGCGGCGGGCAATTTCCAAATAAAGAATACTCATACTCAATGAATTTCCTCTTTTGCTTTCTAAAACATCGTTGATCAATGAATTTTGCGGTGCACTTAAATTGCCTTTATTGCCATAAAAAGAATAGACTTCGAAAAAAATGTGATTAAAAATTTGAACTTGCTCCAGAGGTGTAAGCTCTTCGTTCATTTCGAGCCAAATATCGCGTGTTATTTTATCCATCGTATGGCGCAACGCATTGATATCCATTTTAGGATAATGCATGGCCGAAATACTTAATGCAATTTCGAATAAGCTCGTTTGATCGTTTTGTTTCCAATCGACCAATTTCGAATATACAGCGTTGAATCTCAATTTTTGAATTAAAGTTTCGATCCTATTATTCACTAAAATATCGAGTTCTTTACTAACCGATTCTTCAAGCAATGCGATTGCATATTCTCCAAATCCCAAAATCCTTTCTTCTATTTGATTAATCACAACAATATCCGGATCATCCAATAGCTGTATAAGAGCTTTAAGTTCTGTTGTTTTATTATTAGCCAAATTCATTGCTATGTTTTGCATTCCTTACAAATTTAGAATTGAATACGAGACGCTCTTCTAAATAATTCAAAACTTATTAAACGATAATTGTTAATTTTGGCGCATCAAAAAAAGTTTGCTATTCAAAATTATTAGGCATCTATTTTTTATTTTATGTTAAAAATCATAACAAAGCCTTCTTTCCTTTTAAGTGTAATCACTTTTCTTTTCTTTGCCTTCCCTATTCATACATATAATCCTGATATAGAACTACATAAAAGCAAATACAACGAAAATTTATTTCTGGATAAACCGGCTATTCCGGATACGCATAAAGCCTTTATATTAGATTTAATTCCACTTATTCAGCAATCCAATCAGGCGGTAATGTTGGAACGCGAACGCTTACTAAAAATTTATTCTTTAGTAAAAAACGGAAAAAGAGTAAAACATCCCGAGCAACAATGGCTCAAAAAACTCGAAATAAAGTACCACGGTAAAAACAACAGTTTTCCTTTACCCAAAGACTACGAAAAACTTTTAAAGTATATCAATGAATTATTAAGTAGAGTAGATATGGTTCCCATTCGATTGGCTATTGCACAATCGGCTATAGAATCAGGTTGGGGAACGTCTCGTTTTTGTGTTGAAGGTCAGGCTTTTTTTGGCATTCATTGTTATAAACCCGGATGTGGTATAAAAGCACGCTTGGATGATGAAGGAGGTTTTGAGGTTAAATCCTATAATAATGCACAAGAATCTGTTGACGATTATCTTTTGTTTCTTAATTCAAAAAGAGGGATGCAAAATTTTCGTAATGAGCGTTTAAATTATTTTCACAAGGACTCTATCCCTGATTTACAAAAACTCACAAAAAGCTTAAAAGGTTATAGCGGAATTGGATCGTCTTATCACAGCATGATAGAATCGATTTTACAAAATTACATTCCGGAAAATATCGCCAATAATTAAATGCTTTTTTAGTCGTCAATTCCGACCCAATCGCTCCAACCACTTACATAAATAACATCGTATAATTCATTGTATTTTACAGTAATACTAACTGTTCTATCGTCACCTCCCCAATGCGTAATTGGATAACCGGCATCAACGCCAACATTTGCGTTTTCTTCAACCATAACCGTGGTTCCACCATTATCAACACCTATTCGATATTCGCTCCAATGCAAATTGGGAATCGATAAATCGAAAAAAGTAGAAGCTCCGGGAGCCAAAGTCAAACCGTTGGTTAATAAATTACTTCCCCAAGCACCAATGGGCTGGTCTGTACCGGAAACCAATCCTCGAGATCGGATTTCGATCGTATTGATTGTGAAATCTGAGGCTGAATTGTTGATAAATTTTACATGAAGATTGCTGCCAACCGGATTTTCTTCCTCAGTGGTTTTGGTGCAAGATTGAAAGCTAAAGGATATCAAAACGAATCCTAAGAGTAGTATAAATGTCTTTTTCATAGGTCTTTTTATTTTTTGTTAACTATGCTTTATCTTTTGAATATAAAAGATTTAACACAAGATTACAAAAAATAATCAGACTATGCAAACCAAAAATTCGATGGTATTAATGCGCCAATTTTTCAAGTAAATCTTCGATCAATGCCGTAACATTCGGCTTGTAATCTTTGGCGTATTCTTTACGCAAGCGATTCGCAATAATTGCACAAACGGTCATTGCATTATGTCCTAAAGCCTTACTTAATCCATAAAGTGCCGAAGTTTCCATTTCAAAATTAGTAATTCTATAATTTTCGTAATGGAAATCGGAGATTCGATCGTTTAAATCAGGGTAAGCCAAATCGAGTCGTAAAACGCGACCTTGGGGCCCGAAAAATCCGGGAGCAGTAGCAGTAATGCCTTTTACATACCCTTTTTCCATCTTATTCATCAAGGCATTGCTTCCGGCCACAATATAGGCTTTTGGCAAATCGTTTGGCCAATTTGTTTGCTTTAAGAAAGCCGCTGTCAAATCCTCATCAATAATTTGTTTCCCGGCCGCATAAAACCACATCAATCCGTCTAAACCAATACCATGTGTAGACATTACATAGGAACCAACAAGGATATCTTCTTGCATAGCTCCTGAAGTACCTAATCGAATAATATTTAATGCTTTATGTTCTGTTTTAGGCACCCTGTTTTCCAAGTCGATATTGACAACAGCGTCTAACTCATTAATTACGATATCCAAATTATCGGTTCCCATCCCAGTAGACATCACCGTAATTCTTTTTTTACCGATATAGCCGGTATGCGTAACAATTTCTCTGTTGCTCTGCCTAAATTCGATAGAATCAAAATACGCAGAAATCACAGGGACACGCCCCGGATCGCCAACTACAATTATATCATCAGCTATATTTTCAGGTTTTAATTTAAGGTGATAAATACTTCCGTCAGGATTCAATATCAATTCAGATTCCGCAATTCTCTTCATTCTACAACGTATATTTAATGTATTTTTGTTTCGAAAAATAAAATGTCAAATCCATCTTGATTTCCTAATTTTAATTAGCTAAAAAATGAGCAGCCAAATTAAATGTTAAAAGTTCAACCGATTTGACAAGAGGCAAATGTACAAATTTTCGATAATTAAAAAATGACAGCAGAAATTATTAGCATTGGCGATGAGTTACTCATCGGCCAGGTTATCAACACTAACGCCTCCTGGATGGGCGACTTACTAAACCGAAATGGAATTCGAGTAAAACAAATTAAGGCAATTGCCGATGATAAAGAAGAGATTCTAAAGGCAATTGACGAAGGCTTTAACGCGTCCGACTTAATTTTAATTACCGGAGGTCTCGGTCCTACCAAAGACGATATTACAAAACATACCTTATGCGAATATTTTAATACCAAACTGGTTTTTAACGAAGTAGCTTTTTCGAGAATTAAAGAAATTTTTGCTTTGCGGCATTTCGAAGTCACTGATGTAAATAAAGCACAAGCCGATTTGCCCGAGTCTTGCACGCCACTTACCAATATTAATGGTACAGCATCGGGCATGTGGTTCGAAAAAAACAACAAAGTATTGGTTTCTATGCCCGGCGTTCCATTTGAAATGAAACCGATGATGGAAAATGAAGTTATTCCGCGCGTAAAAGCAAAATTCAAAACTCCCGTAATCCTTCATAAAACGATTATGACACAAGGGGTTGGGGAATCTTTTTTGGCAAAACGAATTGAAGATTGGGAAAACAGCTTGCCCAAAAACATCAAACTCGCTTATTTGCCTCAACCCGGCATTGTTCGTTTGCGTTTATCCGCCAGCGGCGAAAACAAGGAAAAATGCGAAAAATACATTGCAGAACTGGTCGAAAAACTTAAACTGCTCATTGGCGATCTAATCTTTGCTTATGATGATGTTTTATTGGAAGAAGCCGTGGGCGAAACGCTTAAAACGCACAAAAAAACACTCGCTACAGCCGAAAGTTGCACCGGTGGCTATATCGCGCACTTAATAACCAGTATACCGGGAAGCTCAGCCTATTTTAAAGGATCGGCAGTTACCTATGCCAATGAAATAAAAGAAACTGTATTGGGTGTTTCAAATGAAACTTTGCAAAACGAAGGTGCGGTGAGCGAAGCCGTTGTTAAACAAATGGCTTTGGGCGCACGTCAAAAATTCGGAACAGATTATGCCATAGCCACGTCGGGAATTGCGGGCCCCGACGGCGGAACAGAAGACAAACCGGTTGGAACAACTTGGATTGCGATTGCAGGACCAAAAGGCGTATCCGCTAAAAAACATCATTTCGGAGAACATCGTGGTCGCAATATTCGTCGCGCGGCATTAACGGCCTTATTTGCACTTAAAAAGGAAGTAGAACGAAAAACCAATGATCAATAAATTATTCGTAATTTTATAACCAAATAACTAAAATGAAAAAATCAGGACTAGCACTTATTTTAATCTTTTTTAGTGTCGCTACTTTTGGACAATTCGATACTTATTTCGTCAATAAAACTTTGCGACTAGATTATACGCATGCGGGAAATGCAGATCAAGAGCATTATTATATGGATGAGTTGATTGCAGAACCTTTTTGGGGCGGATCGAAAACCAATCTGATCGACACGTTCAAATACGGCAACTATTTTTTTGAAGTTTACGATAAAGCCAGTGGCATCTTAATCTATTCGCGTGGTTATTCAAGCTTATTCGCCGAATGGCAAACAACGCTGGAAGCTAAAAAACAAGATAAAAGCTTTGAAGAAACGATCGTATTTCCGATGCCAAAAAACGAGGTAATTGTAAAACTGTTTGCCCGATCTTGGCAAGGACAACTCATTGAGCAAGCCGAATACAATATCGATCCCAAGGATTATTTTATCAAAAAAGGGCTAAAAAAGAAATACCCTGTTTATCAAGCATTAAATCAGGGCCATCCTTCTGAAAAGGTTGATATTGTGATTATTCCCGATGGATACACTCAGGAAGAAATGGAATTATTTAAGCAAGATTGCGATAAGTTTGCCAAGGTATTATTCAATTTTCAGCCTTATGCTGAATTTAAAGATCGGTTTAATATTTCAGGCGTTTTGGCTCCATCAGAAGAATCAGGAACTGATATTCCGAAAGAAAATATTTGGAAGAATACAATCCTTGGCACGAGTTTTTATACTTTCGATAGTGAGCGCTATTGTATGACTACCGAAAACAAAAATGTCCGCGATGTGGCAGCTAATGCGCCTTACGATCAGATTTACATTCTGGTAAACACAAAAAAATACGGTGGAGGTGCTATTTTTAATCATTATAATATCAG
Source organism: Bacteroidales bacterium (assembly GCA_041592395.1). Classification (GTDB taxonomy): domain Bacteria; phylum Bacteroidota; class Bacteroidia; order Bacteroidales; family UBA12170; genus UBA12170. Next base: position 23,465 of record JBFHQD010000011.1, read on the forward strand.
CGTAAATTCAAACAAAGACGCAGGCAAAATCTTTATCCATGAATTGGGACATGGTTTTGCCGGTTTAGCCGATGAATATTACGATAATTCAACTTCTTATAACGATTTTTACAATTTAGAAGTGGAGCCTTGGGAGCCCAATATCACCACTTTGGTCGATTTTGACGGAAAATGGAAGCATTTAGTAGCCGACAGCATTCCAATTCCAACGCCCGATTTACCGATTTACAATTCAAGTATGGGCGCTTTTGAAGGCGGAGGTTACTCTGCTAAAGGTATTTATCGTCCCAAAAAAGATTGTTTAATGAAAACTTTTAATGGAGATATTTTTTGTGATGCTTGTTCTGAGGCGATCCGAAAAATGATTAATTTTTACTCAAAATAAGCGCCTTAATGAAAGGCGTAATTGGACAGTTTTAACTAATTTTGCACCCTTTAAAAACGAAAGAAGAAATCTATGGCAATCACAAAATTAAATCAACTTTTTACCGAACTAAAAAACAAGGCAAAAAAACGTTTGGTTGTCGCTTATGCAAATGATGCACATACTATCGAAGCCGTGAATAAAGCTGTGGATATGGGTATTATCAACGCCACTTTGGTAGGTGATATTGACACTATAAAATCTATTTGCGCTAAGGACAATATTGATAGCGCAAAGTTTGAACTGGTTCAGGAAGCCGACCCCCAACAAGCAGCACACAAATCTTGTGAATTAATTAATGAAGGCAAGGGTGATTTTATTATGAAAGGCTTAGTAACCACCGAGCAATATATGCGAGCACTTTTAAATAAAGAAACCGGATTAATGCTCCCTAAATCGGTGCTTAGTCATGTCACCGTATTGGAAAGTCCCGCTTATCATAAGCTTCTCGTTTTTGGTGAT
>JBFHQD010000012.1:0-24251 GCA_041592395.1 Bacteroidales bacterium
CAAAAAGCTAAAAGACGATATTGCAAAAAGCAAAGCCTATAAAAAGACAAAAAAGAGTATTAAAAAAGGAAGTCAAGAAGTTGTGAAAGCTTCGGAAAATGCAGTTGATGCAACAAAACATGGGATAGAAAATGTGAAAGAGCGAATAAAAAAATAAGGCTATTCTATCTTTTTATTGCGCTTGGATCAAATTGACTGGGATCGATATTTAACGGTATTGTTTCGTCTTCAGGTTTAATTTTTAATTCTCGCCCTGATTTGTCGGTTCTTTTTTCTAAAATCCCCTTTTGGTAATGATCCAGAAATTCAATTTCTCCGTTTTCCAAATAAGTCGTCCAAATGCTATCGCGCAAATCTTCTTTGTATTTTCCCTCTAAAAACAGTTTCCCACTGGAATAGTATAGTTTAAACGCGCCTGTTCTAATCCCTTTTTGATAAGAAATAAGCCGAAACAAAACTTCATTTTCGTAGTATTCTTTCGACTGACCGTGAAGCGTATCTTGCTCAAATTCTCTTAACAAATGCAAGTGTCCGCGCTGATTAAACACCTTAAAATCGCCTTGCTTTAAACCTTTTGAGTAATTCTCGGTTGCGACTAACTGACCGGTTTTATTATAGAAATTCCAGGTACTGTCCTTGTTTTTGTCGAGGTAATTTCCTTCTGCTTGCAATGTGCTTTGCTTATCATCAAAATACAGTTTCGTCCTATTTAGTCTGCCTCGATCGGAATAGGTGGTCTTGATCTTTAAATGTCCATTGGGATAATAATAGTCAAATGTACCTACCGGAGTATCATTTATAAACTGCCCCTCGTAAACCTTTTTATTGTTTTGATATTTAATCCATTTCCCTTGTTTCAATCCATTTTCATCGACCTTATTTTGAGCGATGAGCGAAGCGCTAAAACTAAAATTCAAAAGCAAGAGCAATGTAAAAGAAGTAAGGCTTGATGTCCGCATATTTTTAGCTATTTTTGCTCAAAAATACAAAAGAATCTATGGTAAATCATTATTCTTCCAAATTGGTTGAAGAAGCTGTAAATGAACTTTCCAAACTGCCCGGAATTGGGAAGCGCACGGCTATGCGACTTGCATTGCATTTATTAAAACAAGATGTTTCTTATAGCGAACAGTTAGGTAACAGCATCATATCGATGCGCAATAATATTCAGTTTTGCAAGCGCTGCTATAATATTTCGGATCAGGAAATATGCGAAATATGCAATAATCCCCGACGCGATGAAAAACTGATTTGCATCGTTGAAGATATTCGCGACGTGATGGCTATCGAAAACACCGCTCAATTTAAAGGACTCTATCATGTTTTAGGCGGTTTAATTTCGCCTATGGATGGAGTAAGTCCCTCTGATTTAACCATCGACAAATTGATTGATCGAATTAACAATGATGATATCGAAGAAATAATACTGGCCTTGTCGGCGACAGTAGAAGGAGATACCACCAGTTTTTATATTTATAAACAGCTTAAAGATTCCGAAATAAAAATAAGCACAATAGCCAGAGGAGTTGCCATTGGCGATGAAATTGAATACGCCGACGAGATCACATTAGGGCGCTCTATTATTGGACGTTTACCTTACGATAAAGGACTATAATTGTTTGGTATTCATCAACAATCAAATCCGATGAAATAACGTTTAAGTAAATCACCTAAATTGCTATTTATAAACAAAATAAATTAAAAGTCAGCATACTGATTTGCATATTTTTATCTATTTTTATACCTGGAATATGGAAGCTCCCGATTTGAATAAATTCGGGATTATATTTTTTAATTAAAACCATAATTATTATGAGTATAAGCATTATAGGAAGATCGATAAATGAATCTGCAACCTTAAAACTAAATGAAACATTTGCGATATTAAAAGCAAAGGGAGAGCCTGTAATTCATTTAGGTGGTGGAGAGCCAAAAAGCAAGGCTCCGATAGATGCAATTACGGCATTGACATCACATATCAATACAGGAGATATCAGGTATGCGCCCGCCGACGGGAGCATCGATATGAAAAAAGCGGTAATCCGTTATACTTTAGAAAATTACAACCGACTTGTTCAACCAAAAAACGTTATCGTTTCGAGCGGAGCTAAACAAGCTTTAATGGTCGCTCTACAAGCCATTCTCGACCCTCAAGATGAAGTGATTTATCCGGCTCCTTATTGGGTTTCTTATCCCGAAATGATAAAACTTTGCGGTGCAATTCCTGTTCCCGTTGTTCCCGAAGACGGCACTTTTACACCCACTATGAATGATATTGAACAAAATGTAACTTCCTATACCAAAGCCATTATTATTAACAGTCCCAATAATCCATCGGGAGCTGTTTATCCCGAATCCTTTATTTCAGCTATTGTTCAGTTTTGCGAGAAAAAAGGCATCTATTTAATTATGGATGATATCTATCATAAACTTGTTTACAATGGTGTTAAAGTAAGCAACCCATTTGATTATGTTAGCGATTTCACCGAAAACTCTAAACTTATCATCATCAATGGCGTTTCTAAAGCTTATGCTATGACGGGATTTCGGATTGGCTGGGGCATTGCAAACAAGAATTTGATTGAAGTAATGGCGAATATTCAAGGACATCAAACTTCCGGTCCTTCAATATTATTACAAAAAGCAGCGATTGGAGCAATCAATGGTGTTCAATCGAGCACGAATGCGCTCCGTACTACACTCGAAAACAACCGAAAAGTATTGGTCGATCGTTTAAAAGCGTTTACGGGCATTCATTTACTTCCGCCTGATGGTACTTTTTACGCTTTCGCCGATTTTAGAGCCTATGAAAAAGACTCGACAAAACTTTCTAAATTCCTTCTCGACAAAGTAAAAGTGCTTACCATGCCAGGCAAAGAATTTGGTATGGAAGGATTTTTAAGGATTTCATTCTGTGGTTCGATTAAAGATATCAATGAAGGCATTGATCGTATTAAATGGGCGATCGATCCCGACTCTGCAAACGAATTGTATATTGGTGAAAGAAAACTAGTTAGAGATTGGAATTAGAAAATTATTAACAAGAAAAACCAACAGAAATGAAATATTTGGAATTTGATACACCGGCTAAAAAACATGCCGACGAATTTAAGTCGAATTACAATTTGCAAAATCACGGTTTAGTTCATCTTGATCGCGTTTTCTGGAATCTGCCAACAGAAGCTTTAGTAGAAGAAGCCGTTTTTCGTGGCGAAGGACATATTGTAAAGGGAGGAGCTTTTCATGTTTATACAGGAAAGTGGACCGCAAGAGCTGCAAATGATAAGTACTTTGTAAAGGAAGAAAGTACTGAAAACAAAATAGATTGGGGCGTTTATAATCGTCCGATGACACCTGAAAAATTCAATGGTCTTTTTGCCCGATTGCAAGCCTATTGGCAAGGCGAAGAATTATTTGTTCAAGATTTATACGCGGGTGCACATCCTGAATATCGTTTACCCGTTCGTATAATTTCTGACAAAGCTTGGAGTGCTCATTTTGCACGAAATATGCTCCTTGCCGAAACTGATTTGGCACAATTGAAGCAATTCATTCCTGATTTTACAGTAATGGTAGCTCCAAAGTTTAAGTTAGATCCTAGAATTGATGGTACATTAAGCGAAACAGCTATCGTTATCAATTTTGAACAGCGACTGGCTATTATTGCCAATAGTGAATATGCCGGTGAGATAAAGAAAACGGTTTTCACCATTATGAATTACCTTATGCCTTTGCAAGATGTAATGGCTATGCATTGTTCTGCCAATGCCGGAAAAGATAAAGACGTCGCTTTGTTTTTTGGATTAAGTGGAACAGGAAAAACAACACTTTCGGCCGATCCAAGAAGAAGTCTAATAGGCGATGATGAGCATGGCTGGAGCAATGATGCCGTGTTTAATTTCGAAGCCGGTTGTTACGCCAAAGCTATACGATTAAATGCAGAAGCAGAACCCGAAATTCATGCTTGTACCTATAAATTTGGGACTATTCTCGAAAATGTCATCTACGATCCAGCGTCTAGACAAATCGATTTGGATAATGAGCGCATTACCGAAAATACACGTCTCTCCTATCCTTTGGAATTTATACCGAATGCCGTTCCGGAAAAAATGGTCTATTCTCAGCCCAAAAATATCGTGTTTTTAACTGCTGATGCTCAAGGCGTTATGCCGCCAATTGCGCGTTTAGATTTGAATCAAGCCATTTATCATTTTATTAGCGGCTATACTTCAAAAATTGCCGGTACTGAATTGGGTTTGGGCATAGAGCCTGAAATTACATTCTCCGCATGTTTTGGCGCCCCCTTTATGGTGCATCACCCTTATTTTTACGCAAATTTGCTCCGTCAGAAAGCACAAAAAGCGGGAGCTACAATTTGGTTGGTAAATACAGGCTGGGTTGGCGGTAAATTCGGTATTGGAAAACGAATCTCTATTCGACATACTCGAAATATGCTTAATGCCGCACTCGAAGGAAAGCTTGACCATGTGGAATTTAGAAAAGACAAACTTTTTGGATTCGAAATTCCATTGCATTGTCCCGAAGTTCCTGATGAAGTTTTTGAACCTTCCAATGCTTGGGGCGATAAAAAAGAATACTGGAAAAAATACGATGCATTAGCTTCGCGATATATTGAAAACTTTAAACTTTTTGCAGATTCTACTCCGGAGGAAGTACATAAAGCAGGACCTCGTAGATTAAGAGATGTAGGTAACGATTAAACGAGTAGTGTATAAAATTTAAGGCTGTTTTCGTTGAGTTAACAGCCTTAATTATTTTATCAATGAACATCGGCATTTACCAGCTATAAAAATATCCAACGAAGGACTTCTTTTTCGGAAAAACGGACTCCTAGTCAATTAAAAAAGTAAAAAAAATGAATTATCTTTGTAGATAATAAAACACGAAAAAATTATGGCAAATACAGCAATAGATATTTTAAAAGAGGCAATTCTTTTAGAGCGAAGAGGCAAAGCATTTTACTCAAGTGTAGCTGAAAAAACAGAGAGCGCATCAGCAAAAAAAATTTTTGAAATGATGGCGGAAGAGGAAGAAGAGCATATCAAGTTTCTTTCGAAACAGTTTTCGAATTACGAAAAAACAAAACAGTTTTTAAAAGCAGATGGTTATGTCGAAAATCCTGAAGAAGAAGTGACTATGCGTGTGCTAACAGATGCCATGAAAAAGGAAATTTCGGCCGCCGGTTTTGAAGCTGCTGCTATTTCAGCGGCTATGGATTTTGAAACTCGCGCTGTAAAAGTATATACCGATCGTGCTGCAGAAGCCACCGATCCAAACGAAGTGGCCCTTTATCAAATGTTGGCTGATTGGGAAAAATCGCATCAACATTTTTTACACGAAATCAACGAAGAATTAAAAGCAGAGATTTGGAACGATAACAGTTTTTGGCCGTTTTAATGCTCCGAAAAAAAATAGGCTTAGGGATATTTAACGATATCCCTTTTTTTATGCCCAATATCTACTTAGTTTCTAACTTACTATCTAACTGTATATCTGCCTATTAATATGATTTTTAGACTTTTTAAGAAAATTATTTACTAGCAGAAACAAAATGTTAGTGATTATTCACTATCTTTGTAATCGAATTGAACAAATTAAAAGAGATTAACCCCAAGTATAAAATTATATGCAAACAGAGCGTCAAAAAGAAATTGTAAATGCTGCAATGGAAATTATAAACGCGAACGGCATCCAAGGACTAACCATTAAAAATATGGCGAATCGAATTGGAATTACCGAACCGGCCATTTACCGACATTTTGAGAATAAAATCGACATTCTAATAGCCGTACTGGATTTGTTTAAAAAAAATACGGAGCGAATTTTTGAAGGCGAAATGGCTACAAAAAAAAGTGCAATTGCTAAAGTTGAACATCTTTTCAATTGTCATATTTCCGCTTTTACGGAGTCGCCTAACTTGGTTTCTATTGTTTTTTCTGAAGAAATTTTCAGGAATGAGGTTATCCTAGTAGCTAAAATTAAGGAAATCATCGAAAAAAACCATGAAATATTACGAGCAATAATAAGCAAAGGACAAGTAGAGGACGAAATCCGCACCGATTTAACGGCCAATCAATTGGCCATCATCATAATGGGCACACTTAGGCTTTTTGTTAAAAAATGGCAGTTTGCCAATTTTGAATACGACTTAAAAGCCGAGGGCGATTCTATGTGCGCTGCCCTATTGTTATTGATTAAGAAAAAATAAAAAACGATCATCATGAAAAAATCTTTATCGATTACTTCCGCAATACTTTTGACAGCGTTCGGACTCCTTACTTTTTATTTAAGCACTTCCGTAATTTTTGATTTATTTGATATGCGCGCAAAACAAGGCAATTATGTTCCATTTATCATATGGGCTAACCTTTTAAGTAGCATTATGTATTTAATTTCTGCTTACGGTTTTGTAACTAAAAAAGCATGGACTTTTCAAGTTTTAATAAGCACTTTCCTGATTCTCATTTTTGCCTTTTTGGGATTAATTATCCATATCAATACAGATGGCATATACGAAGCAAAAACACTGGGAGCCCTAATTTTCAGGTTATCCTTTACGCTATTATTTACGGTATTGGCTTATTTTTTAGTCAAACGGACTAAAAAAGAGGTCTACTAATCGTTCGAAATTGATTTGCGATTTTCAACGAAATAAAACACAAATAAGCATGGAAATTAATAAATCAGACGTCATTGAAAAGGCAGCCGCAATAATATCAAATTCGGGCATAGAATTTCTCAACATCCCCAATCTGGCCAAAGCCTTAGGTGTTGATAAAAGTAAACTTAACAATCAATTAACCCATGACGATGACATATTGCTATTGCTATTACTTAATTTTGAATCGGAAGTTAAAGATTTGGTTGATGATTTTTCTACTCAACAAATCAACCCGGAATTAGAGCTGAAATTATTATTTAAAAAAATCTATGCGCTCTTCTTGAATAAGCCCTACTATTTATCCATCATATTTGACAAAAATTTAATTAAAAGAAAGAATAATGTTAAACTAGCGATTATACGAATAAAAAATAGTGCCGGAAATTATCTGACAACACTCATAAATAAAGGAAAAATGCAACATACTTTTCAATCGAAAGTTCCAACGCGATTAATCGTAAGTAAACTTTTGACTGAATTTAGGTTGTTGATGAAAGATGAACAAAGAGTTAACGAAATGATACTTGAGTTAAAAACAATAAAAACATTTAAAGATTGAAAGGATGATGAAGTCTAAACTAAATATGCGTACCTATTTTTATAGCGCAAACACACTTAAAACGCTTGTAATAGGTTTGATAATCTTAATGATTCCAACGCTAGGGAAAAGCCAAACATGGTCGCTGGAGCAGTGTATCGATACGGCCCAGACCTACAATAAAACCTTGCAAATAAGCAAAAACAACAAAACAATTAGCGACCAAAAGCACTTGGAAGCAAAGGCCAATTTAATTCCAAAAATAAATATCAATGCAGAGTATAAATACTATAATGATTTGCCTACACAACTGATGCCGCAGTCTGCTTTTGGAGGACCTGAAGGCGTATATAAAGATACCCAATTCGGAGTGCCGCATAATATTAATTCCAGCATTCAGATGAGTATTCCCTTATATAATCCGCAAATCTACGGCGCAATAAAAACAACCAAAATTGCTTCGGAGCTGAGCGAACTGCAAGTTCAAAAAACAGAAGAACAGCTTTATTACGATATATCGAATTTATATTATAATGCACAAATTCTAATTCACCAAAAAGCTTTTGCCGATAGCAATCTGGTGAATACGAATCGCCTTTTAAACAATCTGAAATTGCTAAAAGAGCAATTGATGGTTAAAGGAACCGATGTTTCTAAAGTGCAATTGCAAGCCGATCAATTGGTTATGCAACAGCAACTCATTCAAAGCAATTACGAACAGGTTGTAAATGCACTTAAGTTTTCGATGGGGCTTTCCTTAGAAAAAGAGATTCAAGTTGAGTCTGAAATAAAATATGAAAGTCTTTCAGACTATAGGAATCACTCCACTTTGGATATGCAAATTACATCGACTTATAACCGAATCTTAAACAGCGATTTAAAAACACTTAAAAACTCAAGATTGCCATCCGTTTCGCTTTACGGGGCTTATGGAACAACGGGTTTTGGTTATACCGAAAAACCGAATGACTTCTTAGATTTTTATCCGCTCAGCTTTGCCGGAATTCAAATTGCTTATCCTTTGTTTAACGGAACCGTTACATTGAAAAAGATTAAACAAAAGAATATCGAGATTAAAAACAACGAATTACAACTCAGTTTGGTCGAAGATCAAAATTCGATGCAACTTAAGAATGCACGAAATCAAATGGTGATATCCGTTGCAACAATAGAAACCAGTTCTTCACAAATTCAATTAGCGCAATCCATTTACGACCAAAGTATCTTGCAGCAAAAAGAGGGTCTTGCAACACTATCCGACGTATTATTAGCCGATAGTTCGCTCCGAGAAGCGCAGCAAGCTTACCTCACAGCAATAATTAATTATTTAAAAGCTGATTTAGAATTAAAAAAATTAAGCGGTAATATTTCTGTGAAAAATGGAGAGAAGAACTAAGCGCAAGAAATAATAATCGAAAAACAAATAATATTAAAACGAAAATGAAAAAAACAATAATTTATATAGGAGTCGCTGTAGCACTGATTGCTTTGGTCGTTTTTCAGCTTAAGAGTAATAAAGAAGCTACTTTAGAAAGAGTTTATCATTACAATAAAGAGGAAGCCATTCACGTACAAACGATGACTTTGGCACTCGAAAACACAAAAAACACACTTTCGTATACCGGTATTTTCGAACCCAATAAAGAAACGAAACTCAGTGCTGACATTCAGGGAAAAATAACAGATGTATTGGTCGATGTCGGATCTTCAGTTAAAAAAGGTCAAGCGCTAATTCAATTGGATAACTCCCTACTAAAGCTACAATTGGAAACGGTAGAAATACAAATTGAAGGTCTGGAAAAAGACCTAAAACGATACACTATTTTAGCTAAGGCCGACGCCATTCAAGGTGTTCAACTGGAAAAAACAGAGTTGGCTTTAAAATCAGCCAAAGTGCAAAAAGCAACCTTAATTGAACAAATTGACAAATCGACGATTAAAGCACCCTTTAGTGGTATAGTTACGGCCAAGTTTACAGAAGTTGGATCTTTCGCCGCACCAGGAATTCCTTTGCTTCAAATCACCGATATTTCAATGTTAAAATTTAGCATAAATGTTCCTGAAGATGAGCTAAGTACATTTAATCTGAGTCATAATTACGAACTCACAGCCGACGCTTATCCCGAAACATATTTATCAGGAAAAGTATATATGACCGGAAGTAAAGCGAATATGGGAAATAGTTTTCCTGTTCAGTTTTTAGTCAACAATACAAATGATCTAAAAATAAAATCGGGGATGTTTGGTAAAGTTATGTTCGAAGATGAATTTGAAGGCAAGCAAATTAGTATTCCTGCGTCTTCCATTATCGGAACAAATATTCAACCTCAAGTTTATCTTGTAAAAGAAGGGAAAGCTTATCTGCAAAATGTCATTATTTCCACGCGATTCCAAAATAAAGTGGTTATTTCCAAAGGTTTATCCGAAGGGGATGTAATTGTAACGAACGGATTTATTAATCTCTTTGATGGGGCCAATGTATTAATTAGTAAATAAGAATTATGAACATTACAAAAATATCAATCAATCGCCCCTCGCTGATCATCGTTCTTTTCAGTGTGTTTGCATTGTTGGGGATCATAGGCTTTATGAACTTAGGCTATGAGCTATTACCCGATTTTAATCAACCTGTAGTTGTTATAAAAACAATGTATCCGGGCGCAGAACCTAACGAAGTAGAAACCTCGGTTTCCAGAAAAATAGAGGATGCCTTGGCGAATCTTGAAGGTGTAGATTATATGGAAACCTATTCTATGCCCAACGCTTCTATTATTGTGGCCAACTTAAAATATGGCACAGACTTAAACATCACAATGCAAGATGCACAGCGCTATATCGACAATATCCGTAAAGACTTGCCAGCCGATATAGAAAGTCCGGTAATGACTAAGGTTTCGCCCAATGATTTGCCCATTATATCCATTAGCGCAACCAGTAATTTGCCTGCAACAGAGTTCTATCAAAAAATGGAAGATGATTACCTGCCTCAAATTCAACAATTAAAAGGAGTGGCGGAAATTACTTTATTAGGAGGAGCAGAACGTGAAATCCAGGTAAAAGTCGAACAGGACAAGCTTAAATTATATAAAATATCACTTTATCAGGTAGTCGAAGCCATTAACAGTTCGGGGCTTGATATTCCTGCCGGAAAAGCACAAACCGATAAAGAAAGTAATTCGGTGAGGCTAACAGGAAAATTTGCAACTGTAAACGATATTATGAACGTTCAGGTGGCTATGCCTGCCCCCGGAACTCCCGTTTATGTTAAAGACGTGGCTGCCGTAATCGACGGCGTGAAAGAGATTAGCTCTGTAAGTCGCTATAACGGTGTAAATGGTATTGGTCTTTTGTTAAAAAAACAAGGGGATGCCAATGCGGTAGAAGTTTCTAAGTTGGTTCATGAAAAACTCAAACAAATTGAGGAGGCCAACACCAAATACGGCGTGAAATTTGATGTAGCTGATGACTCGACAGATATGACTATTTCAGCTGTAAATTCAGTGGTTGATGACCTGATTTTAGCCGTTATCTTAGTTTCTTTGGTGATGTTCTTGTTTTTAAGAAGTTACCGAAACTCATTGATTGTATTAATTGCAATTCCGACTTCATTAATTACCGCATTTGCCGTAATGTGGCTCATGGGCTTCACCTTAAACCTGATGACCTTGCTGGCTATGTCGCTAATTATCGGAATTTTGGTTGATGATGCCATTGTTATCTTGGAAAATATTCAGCGTCACCTCGATATGGGCAAAGACAAAGCCGTTGCGTCTTTAGAAGGTCGAATGGAAATTGGTTTTTCTGCGATTTCAATTACGCTCGTTGATGTTGTTGTATTCTTACCCATCCTATTTTTACAGGTATTTGTGGCTGATATGCTCAAACAATTTTCGATAGTAGTTATCACCTCTACCCTAACCAGCTTATTGGTTGGATTTACCCTTGTACCGTGGCTGGCTTCACGGATAGGTAAAAAGGAAGACTTAAAACCGACCAATTTCATCAACCGATTTTTACTTTGGTTTGAAGAACAGTTACAGGCATTCATCAATTGGTACGGACACCAGTTGGAATGGGTATTACGACATAAACTTATCTTTACCGGTTTTATACTGTTACTATTGGTACTGACCGCAGTAATGATGAAACAAGGTATCATTGGTAAAGAAATGATGGCGACCGGCGATCAAGGAAAGTTTCGCTTAAATCTGGAATACGATAAAACAACCACCGTTCAAGAGAACAATATCAGAACGCAGAGAATAGAAGACTTTATCATGCAACAACCGGAGGTTTCTACCCTTTTCAGCAATGTTGCAGGTCCAAGTTCAGGTATAGGAAGCTTGGGGGTTGGATCGGCTAATTTATCAGAATTCACCATCCAATTAAAGCCGGAAAAGGAAAGAAACATCAAAACCGAACCCTTTATGAAATCGCTTCGCAAGGAGCTGAATAAAGAGTTTCCGGGCGTTAGTTTCTCCATGGCCGTTTTAGGACTACTGCCAAAACAAGCACCCATCGAACTAACCCTGAGCGGTAGTGATCTGGCTTTGTTAATGAAAACAGGAGATGAACTGAAAGAGGCTATTGAAAATATTCCCGGTGCAGATAATGTACAATTATCGGTAAAAGAAGGAAGTCCAGAGTACAAAGTTATTCCCGACAAAGATAGGATGCAGCGTTTGGGTTTATCAACGGCCTATGTGGGAGCAAATTTAAGGACTGCTTTCACTGGAAACGATGATGCAACATTAACGGAAGATGGAACAGAATATCCAGTCCGAATTTGGCTAGATGATTTTGATCGAAAAAATTACGAAGACGTCCAAGGTCTAACTATCGTAAACCCAATGAACACACCTATAGAAGTGTCTCAATTTGCTGAAGTCAAACAAGACAATTCACCTTCGATGCTTGAGCGATTAGACAGGCAGCCTGCCGTTACCATTACTTCTGAATCGTTTGGAAGACCTTCGGGGACATTAGCAGCAGATGCGATAAGCTTTTTGGAAACGACACCTTTGCCTGAAGGCGTTAAATTAACTTGGAAAGCCGATATTAAAACGCAAAATGAGAGTTTTGGAGCTCTGGCTTCCGTTTTACTCATATCATTTATCCTCATCTATTTGATTATGATCGCCTTATACGATAGTTATATCTACCCATTTGTCGCTTTATTTGCTATCCCCATGGCTATTATTGGTGCATTTTTGGCGCTGAATTTATCCGCTAATGATTTAACTTTATTTGCGCAATTAGGACTCATCATGCTGATGGGTCTGGTGACAAAAAATGCGATCTTGATTGTGGATTTTACCAATCAGTTAAAAGCGCAAGGCAAGTATTACAAAGAAGCCTTAATTATAGCAAGTAAGGAACGTATGCGCCCCATTTTAATGACAACACTGGCTATGTCTATCGGTATGCTCCCCATCGCGTTAGCAACGGGGACAGCTGCAGAATGGAAAAATGGTTTAGCTTGGGTAATCATCGGAGGCTTGTTATCATCAATGATTTTAACTGTTTATTTAGTGCCTATGGTTTATTATATTGTAGATAGTATTAAAGAACGATATTCTAAAAAGGCTTCACTAGATTAAAAAAGAAAAATAGCTTCTTCGAACTTTTTAAAACATTCGAAGAAATGCAGGGATAAAAACAATTTAAAAATGCGACCTAATAAAATTGCAAAATATGCAATTGTTCTGTTTATGATTGGGCTTGGGCATCAGCTCATGGCCCAATCGATAAATAAGGATCATTCACTTCGTATTTATATAGATAACGATTTCTTAAATTTCCGAGCTTCGGGAACTGACAGGTATTATACAAATGGTTTAAGGTTAGATTACTTTTACCGCAAGGAGAAGAAGGCGAAATTTCCTTCTTCTCTCTTGCTTACTATTTCAAAGGAAAATAATATCTATGGCTGGGGCTTGGCTCAGTTTATGTTCACCCCTAAGCATATCGATGTAAAAGAAATCCAATACGACGACAGACCGTATGCGGGAGCTTTGTACGCTATACATTCGTTACAATCGATTGATAAGGTGGAGAATATCAAAATCACCACCGAACTCTATATCGGCGTAATAGGCCCCTTAAGTTTAACGGAGCAAAGTCAGACTTGGGTTCACGAACTAATCGATTACACGATACCTCAGGGATGGGATACACAAATTTCAAACGATATCTTATTGAATTACAATATTAACATTGAAAAGCAAATGCTAAACCCCTCCAAAAGAGTTTTATTGGTAGGTTTTGTCGAAACTTTTAGCGGTACATTATACAACGCAGCCGGTTTTGGTTTTATGCTTAGAATAGGAAAATTCAATAATTATTTTGACGATAATACCTCATCAAAAAGCAAAAAAAACAAATTTCAACTTTATGTATTTATGAAACCCAATGCAAGAGTAGTACTGAGTAACTCCTTGTTGGAAGGCGGTTTAATTTATCAATTGAGCGGTAAAAATGATACTTATACAATTGACAAAGACCAAATTGAACGCTTAAATGTTTTGTACGATGTAGGCGTCAACATGGAATTTCCCGGATTTAGTCTTTTATTAAGTCAAAAATTAAGAAGTGCCGAATTTAAAGGGCAATATGTCCAAGAAGTTGGCAATATCACCCTGCGATTTAAATTATAATTTTGTAAAATTATTTTTACTAGTATTGAAAGGAATTTGCAAGCCCAAAAAATTAAAATAGCATTGCTATTTTTGCTCGTTTTATTTAAAAATAATAAAAGACTGCGTTATTGTTTGTAAGATTGCTTTTTAAATTGTTTCGATTATGAAAAAAATTTACGCCCTTATCCTGATCTCCATTTTCCTAAGTCCTTCCGTTTGGGGACAAGAAACCGAGAACAGTTCAGCCATTTCGCTTACGATAATATCGCAAGTGAATCAAGGCAATAGCTTTATTACTTTTCCAACGGATATCGGAAATATTGAGCCGCTATGGTTTGAAGGCAATATTATCCCGAATTTTTATTTGCGACAAAGTAAAAACTCCCGTTTGATGGGTGTATTAACTCCTCAGATAATTATCCGAATGTATCAAGAAGATTCTTTCCCCGTACGTACGCCAAGTTATATGCCGCAAATAACGGTTTATTATCTTCTTAACGAGAAGGAAGGATCGAGAACTACAAGTTTGTTTGGCAGATTAGAACATCATTCAAACGGTCAAGAAGGCGATTTTTATTTAGAAAATGGGGAGGTAAATGTAAAATCAGGTAATTTTTCGACTAACCTTATGGAATTGGGCATAATCAAAACAAATAAAAATCAACGTCTGAACGCTTATCAATTTTTCAAAACTTCCTTTGAGTTTCAACCCGAATCGTGGTTGTTCGAAGAACTTGTAGGCCAATACAGTCGCTTTCGCTGGCACAATGCCTTTTCTATTTTTAAACTTCCTGAAAAAAATATTAATCCGCTGGATAAGAGAGCAGCCCTTTCTGTCAAAGGCGAAGCCACCTTTATGTTTGGCGATACTCCAATTCCAAATCCTTCTGCCTTGGATAGGATGAATCTCAGCCTTACACTATTCTACCATCCTAATTTTATGGAAGATATGGGTTTATTTGTGCAGTTATACCACGGCATGGATTATTACAATATTTATTTTAACCACCAGTTGGATATTATCCGTTTTGGCATAATGACAGAAAAACTACGCTTTTAAAACGCAGTGTTTAAAACCGATAAAAAAGCATAAAAACACTATTGTTTATTTTATTTCCAATGCTTTCAGCATTCCCGTTTTTGGATCGGTCGCTAAAATAGTCTTTGTTGTATAAACCCACTGTAATACACCCAATTGAGGAATTAAAAAAGTATTCTTAGCAAATTCCGCACCGTTATAATCCACCCAAACTCGTGCTGTTTCGGGTACACGATAAAACACGCCTAAGGATTGATCTCCAGCTTCTTGGTTCTTTAAAACATCGGTAACTCCATTGGTTTGAAGCATTAAATTAATCCGATTTCCACCATTGGTAGCCAAATCGGTTAAGCCATTTTCTTTGGAGAATTTACACAAAGGATAAGATTGACTTGTTTTAACGCCTTCGGGAATTACATAGAACGAATATTGCTCCTCACTTATAAAGCGTTTCCCTTTAAAAAGCGCCAAATAAGCATCTTCCATTTTTTTAAGCTCCGCATTCATAAAGGCCATTGTTTGGGCCGGATAACTCACTTCCTGAAATCCCGAAAGCAACTCTACCCTGTTTTTATGAATGTCCATATAATTCTTAGCCGCGTCTTGAGCCCTTTCCAGCATGCTTTTTTCGACTAATGTTCGGTTATAAACCACATCTTCAATGTTTGAAGTATCGACAGAAATACGACGAATGATGGTATCAACCCGAACCACTTGATTCAAATCAGCTAAATAATCAAAATCCTGCTTAAAATAATCCGCTCTGAGTTCTACTTTGGCTTTTATATCTGCTTCATTACTCGATGAAGTTTCATTCATGCCTTTAAGCACACCATTATTTTGAAGCTGTATGATAAAAGCCCGATCCGATTTTCCCGAGCGTTCACCAAAATTTAAAAAATATACTGCATTTGGATCTGCTTCAGTAAGTGTTTGAATATAAACCCCTTTTACTGCATAACTCACTTCCTCACGCTTAATATAATCGTTTATTCCCAAAACTTGGGGTGCATACGAAGCGTAAGGCCCTGGTAAATCATTCATTTTAGCAACAACAATATCCACTTTTAAAACGGATCTGGGTAAGGCATAAAAAACACCATTTTGCCCATAATTTTCTGAAGATGAACGAACACGTACAGAACTTATTTGAGCCTCCGAAACACCAAAGCTTAACAAAAAAGCGATAGCGATTAAAAAATTCCTTGTCATTGCGTTAGGATTTAATTAGTGAAAAAATCAAAGACATTGCCCAATGTACTTGTAGTCCCTTTATACAATTCCGTATAATGGCATTTTGTACAAGTTACCGCAAAAAACTTCTTGTTTTGAATATCAAATATTTTTGAAAAGCGTCCGCCTGTAGTTCTTATTTCATCCGTTTCGTAGTTTGTATTTCCGCATTTTGGGCATACATATTTTTGTTTCATAAGATTGAATATTAAGGTATTTACTTAACAAATATAATCAAAAATACACTAAACCTAACGGATAAATAGTAACTCTCTGTATTTTGGTAACGGCCACAATTCATCATCAATTAAAAGTTCCAATTTATCAATATGCGTTCTGATACTTTCAGCCGTTATTCTAACTTTAGTGTCGTAAGCAATTGCCTTGGCTTCTTCATCTTCCAATTTGTTTGCTACTTTTCGTTCGTTAATCATTTTATCAACGCCCCGTTTAATTTCAGAAATATGATGCGAAATATTGGTGATTATTTCCAATTCATTTTTCGACACTTTACCATAGGTTTGTAGATCGAGTATTTCCTTTAAGCCTTTTACATTGTCAATCAATGTATTTTGATAGCGAATAGCAATTGGAATAATATGATTATTAGCCATATCGCCCAAAACGCGTGATTCGATCTGTACTTTTTTAATGAATTTCTCTAGGCGTATCAATCTTCGGGCTTCCAACTCGCGAGCACTTAAAACATTGGTTTCCTCAAACAATTCGATAATGTTTTTCTTAACCAACGTTTTTAATGTTTCTGGCGTTGTTTTAAGATTAGATAATCCTCTCTTTTTTGCTTCGATCTGCCATTCTTCGCTATAATTATTGCCTTCAAACCGGATTCTTTTCGAACGTACAATATAATCTTTAATTACTTGATATACTGAATCTTCAAAATCCAATCCTTTGGCTATTAATTGATCAACATCCTTTTTAAAATTAGTTAACTGTTTAGCCAATACCGTATTTAAAGAAATCATTGGTTTAGCACAATTAGCACTGGAACCAACGGCTCTAAATTCAAATTTATTTCCTGTAAAAGCAAAAGGCGATGTTCTGTTTCTATCTGTATTGTCCATCAATATCTCAGGGATATTTGGCACATTGATATTTAACCCCGCTTTCAGTTCTTCGTTCAATCCTGATTTATCATTGCTGGCTTCTATCCTATCCAACAAACTGGTTAATTGACTTCCAATAAAAACGGAAATAATGGCCGGAGGAGCTTCGTGACCGCCCAACCGATTATCGTTACTTGCTGAGGAAATACTTGTACGAATTAAATCTTCGTACTCATTAACGCCCATCAATACATTGACTAAGAAGGTTACAAAGCGAAGGTTCTCCTTTTGAGTCTTGCCCGGAGCAAATAAATTATGGCCTTTGTCGGTTGATAATGACCAGTTATTGTGTTTTCCGGAACCGTTAATTTTTGCAAAAGGTTTTTCGTGAAACAGCACTTCAAAATTATGATTACGAGCAGCTCTTTCCATCAAATACATAATCAGCTGGTTATGATCAACAGCTATATTCACTTCTTCGTAAACAGGAGCACATTCGAATTGATTTGGAGCAACTTCGTTATGACGTGTTTTTACCGGAATACCTAATTTATGCGCCTCTGTCTCAAACTCTTTCATAAATTCTTTAACACGCTCAGGGATGGTTCCGAAATAATGATCAGAAAGTTGTTGATCTTTTGCTGAAGCGTGACCAAAAAGCGTTCTGCCGGTCAATACCAAATCGGGTCGTGCAATATACAAGGAACGATCGACAAGAAAATATTCTTGCTCCCAGCCTAAAGAAGCATGGACTCTTTTAATTTCCCCATTAAACATTTTGCATACATCACGTGCTGCTTTATCCAGTGCAAAAGAAGATTTTAATAATGGGGTTTTATAATCGAGAGCCTCGCCGGTATAGGAAACAAAAATGGTCGGAATACAAAGTGTATTTCCTAAAATAAAAGCGGGAGAAGTGGGGTCCCAAGCCGTATATCCACGTGCTTCAAAAGTATTTCTTATTCCGCCATGAGGAAAACTCGAGGCATCAGGTTCTTGTTGGATAAGCTCATTTCCACGGAAATTTTCTATCGCTTTTCCTCCCCCATCAGGGTTTACAAAAGAGTCGTGTTTTTCCGCTGTCGATCCCGTTAAAGGATGAAACCAATGGGTATAATGAGTTGCTCCTTTGCTTATCGACCAAGCTTTCATTGATGCCGCAATCTGAGCTGCGGATTCTCTATCGATTTTAGTACCTTCGTTAATAGCACTCATCACTTTCTTAAAAGATTCGTCGGTTAAATACTCTTTCATTGCCGAAAGGTTAAAGGTCATTTCACCGAAATATTCCGATGGTTTTTTACCCGGCATTTCGTAGGTGACTTTTTTTCTGTCGAAAGTGCTTGCTAAGGCTCTGAATCTAAAGTTTTCCATTGCTAAATTTTTCTGTAAATAAGGTTATTAATTAGGCAAAGATAGAGGAATTGTGAAATAAAATTATCAGCCCAGCAAAGAGTTTTCCAAAAATATTAACATTTATAGATATAAAGACTTACCAATATGATAACCAGTTGTTTTTGTCGGAAAAATAGTGAGACTTTAAATCCAAAAAAGGGAATTTACAAGTAAGCAAATATTAACTATTCGCCTTATAATATTGCATAAAATCCGACAAAGAATCAAATACTAAATGGTGTTGGGCCAAAAGTCGTTCTTTTGAAAAATGGCCATTCGCTATTAAAACACATTTACAACCGATGGATTTTGCAACCTGCAAATCGTGCAGCGTATCGCCAATGAGTAGGGTTTCAGAAGCAGAAAAGCCGGATAATTTCAACAAGGCTTCCCCAAGTTCTTCTTTTCCATTAGCCAAATGATTATCAATTCCTTGTACAATTGAAAAATAAGGACGTATGCCTTTTTCGTGCAAACTATTTTCAAGTGACTGATGCTCCATTGCCGACAAAACCAATTGATTTAGACCAAGTTTATTGAAATCGTCTAATAATTTATGAACTTCAGGAAAAAGTGAACTTTTTGGAAGCTCCTTAAAATAAGCATGCATAAATTCGTGACCAACCTCATCAAACGAAAGCGTATCAAAATCAAATCCCAATTTTAAATAATAATCTTGAACCGGAAAATCGAACAATTGCTTGTATCGTTCAGTACTTAGTGCAGGTAACTTGTATTTGCTTAACAATCCGTTCATTACACGCACGCACATGTCAACATCATTCAAAAGTGTACCGTTCCAATCCCAAATCAATTGTTTTATTTGCTCCATTTGTTCTTATTTCGTAAATATTCTTGCTTAAAATGTAAATTGAAATTAAGCTGCAATTGTTTCAAAACGAGTTGATTTACATCAAAAATTGTATCATTAATTTTTTTAATCGGAAGTACATTATAGGACGTCCCACATAAAAAAGCAGCTTCATAATTAATATAATTATGCTCAAATACCTGATTATAAACCACCTGTATTTTATTTTCTAGGGCTAGTTTCAAAATCTCGCTGCGTGTAATACCCGACAAAATGCTTGATTCATCAGCTGAATAAAGCGTTTTATCCTGTATAAAAAAGACATTCGAATGACTACCTTCCGTTATTAATCCGACGGAATTCACCAACAACGTTTCATAAACTCCGGCTTTTGTTATTTCTGCTTGTCGCTTTTCTCGCCACTCGCTCCGATAAAACTTTATCGTAGGATTGACCCGCTCAGTATGCGTTAGATTAACATCAACGCCCTTTGTACAAGCCTCATTATCCGGATAATACGATCGGATAGCGTAGATAAATAAATTGTGATCTACAGCATCTATACGGACATTACTATTAATCAAGCGGTTAACACGTATCAAATCAAACAAAGCTTTTTCAAGCTTCTTTTTATCGAATTTCGATTTTAAACCAATGGCATTTAAGCCGTATTGAAAACGAATCCAGTGCGCATCCCAAAACAGAGGAACACCTTGATGGATTCTAATTACTTCGTAAATGGATGTTTTAGCATTATCCAATTGTTCATTTACGAGAACAGCTTCGATATTTTGATAGTTTAGGTTGTAGTAAAGGCCTGTTCTGATATGCATAGTGCCAAATTTGACGCAAACATATCAAAAAATCGACTAATTCTGTCGACGATTTGCATTTCTGCCTCTAAATTCCTGCAATAAATGTTTGCGAAAACCATTTTCGGCGTCATTTAAAAGCAAGATCTTTTTAGCGGAAATCACTTTCAATAAATTTTTCTGATAGTCTTGATTAAGCTTAAACATAGCGGACTGATGCTTATTAAAAAAACCAAGTATTTCCATGGCTTGCTCTTCGGATAACTCACTTTCATCGGCTGAAAATTGAGCTCTAAAACTACGCATCTCATTAGCCAATTTGGTTTTATCCGCTTCGAATTCCGTATAAATCGGCCAAAAAACTTTTGATTCTTCAGGAGTCAATTGCATTTTATCGGTTATAAAAGCAATTTTTTGAGCACGATATCTTTTTTCAATTTCCATTCTATTGCCGGGTCCTTGGGCAAAGGCACTTATTGAAATGAATAAGCTAATTAAAACAATACTAATTTGTTTCATAATCTTTTATTTTAAATCTTCTGTTGAATAAAGTTCTATAATTTCGTCTGTCGAGAAATTGCTATAATCAAGCAATGCGTCAACATCGGCATCGTTAAATAAACTATTTGCATCCGAAACTGAAGCCAATTCACTATAAATTATTTCATCGTCATAATTCTGAAAATCATTTAAAGCCATCAATTCTTCAATGGTAAAATTAATATCCGTATCTGTATTAATATCGGCATCAAAAACGAAAATCCAAAGCGCTAACAATAACAAGGCCGCAACAGCCAGTGAGCTGAGTTTAATCCAATTATTTTGCAGCAAGCCAAATGAAATTATTTTCGATTTCTTTTTCTCATGAAGCGGCAAATTGGCTGCAAAATTATCGAAATAACCTTCCGGCGGCTTCGTGAAACCGGCATTTTTTGATCGATTAACGCGAGCGCTAATCTTTGCTTCTATGTTATTATCTTTATTCATACTATTTATTTGACTAAGATAAGGTTAATTGGTTTAATCTACTTCTAAGTTTTTTTCAATTTTTTTAACTGCGTGATGATAAGACGCTTTTAATGCTCCGACAGAGGTGTTCAATATGGTCGACATTTCTTCGTATTTCATTTCATCATAGTATTTCATATTAAAAACAATACGCTGCTTATCGGGCAAGGTCAGTAAGGCCATTTGTAATTTTTTCTCTATCTCCGTTCCATCAAAAATATTATCGTCTTCCAAATTTTGCATTAATTCATCGCGGTAATCTCCTTTGGGTGAAAAAACATAGCGCTTTCTTTTTTTCAAAAAATCAAAGGTTTCGTTGCTTGCAATGCGATATATCCACGTGTATAGATTAGAATCGGACCGAAAAGAAGCGATATTTTGCCAAATTTTTACAAAGGTATTCTGTGCGATATCGTTTGCATCTTCGTGCGAATAAACCATACGACGAATATGCCAATAGATGCGTTCTTGATACTGTTGTACCAAAATATTGAATCCTCTATTGCTCGATTGCTCTTCGCTTATAAGGCGGATGATATCTTTATCGCTATATTTTTCCAATGTTTTAAGTTAGGCTTTGTTTTGACCTCTATAAACGAATAAGGTTTAACGTAAATTTTATTTTTGAGCAAAACTATTTTGCATTTCCTTTTTCAGCGTTTCAATGGCTGACTTGATAAGCGGTTTATCCAAGGCTTGCTCGTATTTTATGATCAACTCGCCCAGTTTTGCCGATGAATCATCAGATTTTAAATTGCTGGCCGCTGTATTGATAATTCTTACAAGCTCTTCTTTCGTATTTATAACTTGCTCCCAAGCTTTATTACTGACATAAAGTTGTTGTGAAAAATTATGTTCGAATTCTTCTCTAACAGCCTGAATTAAATGTGTTTGAAATTGAAAAGCGCTAAAATTCTGTACTTTCTGACGCAATATAAGATTGGCCGGAGAAATTCGTTCGATAAATAAAACCAAACGCTCATAAGCCTGTATGCTTAGGGGAGTCAGAATTTTTGCATTGGCCTTAAAACGCTCATTTTCCAATTCTGCTTCAAAACGCTCCTTTTGTTTTTCGAACATTTGTTTAAGCAAGAAATACGCTGTTAAAAACACAAGCAGCGAAGGCAAGGTATATTTTAGTATTTCCAATAAGATCATAGCCTTTCTATTAAATGAATATCAAAAGTATAAATTCTACAGAAACAGAAGGACTTAGCCAATTGCTTTTTTTAACAAGGAAAGCATCATTTTTTTGTCTTTTCCGGAAATAGTTAAGATAAGCTCGAGTACGCCGGTTCTGTTTAAGCCCAATTGCTTTTCATAAAATTTAAGCAAATCGTGATTTTCTTTGCTAATCCTAAAACCCGTTTGTATTTTCTTTTCCTTTTGCATCATTTCTTTTTTTGAGAATTAAAATACGTTTTAAGCGTAGTCGCTCTGTATTTTGAATTACTTAATCCATAGCCGTCTTTTTTGTTAAAAACAGCATGCTTTGTCCTCCCTTTGGCGCGTGCAATAAACACTTCGGTGCCCACCCAGGTTACTTCACACTCCGTACCATTTACCCAAACTGTATCGCCGGTTTGCACATCGCTCAGCATTTTTTTTAAACTCCCTAGTTTGGACTTGCATATTTCAAATTCTTCGGTTAATGAAGAAAAGATAGCCGCATCGCCACCTAAGTCCGGATGATATTTCCTGGCTAGCCTGCGGTATTCTGCTTTCAGCTCCTCTTTTGATTTTATATGTTCGAAAAACATCCTTTTTATTTTTTACAAATGTAAAACATTGTCAAACGTTTTGCAAGTTTTTTTGCACTTTTATTCAGAATTAAAAAAAAGGGAACTCGCACCAGAGGAAAAGCTGTATAAGCCTATTTATCAGGCTATAAAAAAAATAGGGATGCTAATATTTAATAACAACAAAAATAATTCTAAAAAAATAGTTAAGTTTACAGCAAATTAGGAGCAAACAAATAAACGCACTAAAATATTTATGATGGACAATTATTCAGTTTCTATAATCCCTGACCAGGATGATGCTAAAAAATCGGCACGAATAGAATTGAGTGGAGAACTATCTATTCAGTATATTCACGAGATTAGAGATCAACTCGACAAAGCCATATCTAATTTCAAGAATATCGAACTATTTATAAGCGATGTGTATATTATTGATTTAACTATACTTCAATACTTTATATCTTTAAAGAAATCGGAAAAAGTGCTCGATAAATCCATTAAGTTTTCATTTGAATTAAGTGAAGGTTTAAAGGAACTTATTGAGCATGCGGGGTTTAACCATATTGAAAATTAAGAAGAATGAAAAAAACAATTTTAATTGTAGATGATTCTGAAAGCATTCGGAAACTGGTTCAGTTTAACTTGAATAATGCGGGCTACAGAGTGTTGATAGCCAATAACGGAATGGATGCATTGAACTTTTTTAAAGAAGAAAGCATACATTTACTTTTAACGGATTTACATATGCCGGTTATGAATGGCATGGAACTGATCAAGGAAGTCAGGAAAATAGATCAATACAAACATATTCCTATATTGTTTTTAACTACAGAAACCCAAATCGCGCTAAAAAAGGAAGCAAAAAATGCGGGAGCAACCGGATGGATTGTTAAGCCATTTGTATTTGATAAACTTTTAGCAACTATACATAAAGTATTACGATAGAATCTTTTACAATATGGAAGACCTAATAAATAGTTTTTTAGATGAAGCAGCTGATCTTTTAAGCGATTTAGAAGATTCTCTTTTGACTTTGGGCGAAAATCCGACAGACAAAGATGCTGTTCATCGTGTTTTTAGAGTAATGCATACGCTAAAAGGCAGTGGTGGCATGTTTGGCTTTAATGCTGTTTCTAATTTTACGCACCATTTAGAAAGTATTTATTTTAAAATCCGTAAATACAATGCCTAAAACGCCTAGCATCGAGTTGGCGCAAAAATCATTTAACTGATCAATTTCTTTCATTAATATGTTGTTGCAAGCCTTTGAAACAAAATTAGCCCTG
>JBFHQD010000013.1:0-23384 GCA_041592395.1 Bacteroidales bacterium
CCGCCTGGGTTTCTACTTGCCCAAAATCAACACTGTCTTTGTCGGTTTCAAATACTTTTGTTTCCCATAAAAATTTGAAAATACCCGGACTAAAACTATGATGTGTAAAATCGATTTCCAGCGCCACAGTACCGTCGGGATGAAATTCGGTAGCAGAGGGCCAATACGTTCCCCAAAAATTTATCGTATTTCCGTTGTAAACACGCTGAGTTCCTGATCCATGGTTGCAATAAACGGCAGGAGTTCTTCCTATTCTTTCGATTAAGGTAGCCGTTTTGTTTGCTTGGTCTAAGCGATAAACCACCGAAGTTGAAATTTGTTCTTCGTGGAGGTTTCCATTGTCAAAAAGCAATAAATCGCCATTATCGAGTATACTTATGCTGTGCTGATGAGAAAATCCAAGGGGGTCGTTTATAAATGTAAAATCGTTCTTTTTGCCACCCAAATTCCATATTATTTCGCCGCTTCGTCGATCAACTTTTGTAATTTGATCCATATGTCTGCACGAAATAAGAAAGCTTGTATCCGAATCTATAGTGATGCTGTTTGCATGAACATAATCCAATTGGGCTTCGGTATAGTCTAGAAATGGAGAATTCTCATTGCCATCAAAAATATCAAAATGATCGGCGCTATTCCATGTGTATTTTAGATTTCCTTGATTATCAAATTCCTGAACGATAAGATCCAAGACTTCTGCATTTTCATTTCCGCCTTCAATTAATGCACTCATATCTTTATAGCTTATTGCTTCGCCCATCAATAGGATATTGCCTTCAGCATCGCTCGCCCAGTCGTGACCGTTTGAACCAAAACCTTCAATCGAATACGTTGTTTCAATTTCGAGCATATCGTTTAAGATATTGAGTTTTCGAGGAACACCATTCATATTGCCAATTCTTCCATCGGGCAATAAACGAAGATAACCGGATGCTTTATTCATTTTGCGAAAGAAAACAGGTGTTCCGTAATTATCGACGATAGCAATATAGAGCGAGGCACCGGGAGCCGTTAGCCCTTTTGCTGCAAGAAAAAAATAGCCGGGAGCCGGATTATTCGATTCTCTGATGATGATATCAGGAAAATAGTCACTAATAGGGGTTTGACCGGAAGATGGCAGCGATAAAAGCAAAGAAAAAAACAAACTTGTTAGAACGATGCTGCGCTTATTTAAGGCGTATAATTTCATATGTCTATATATTTTAGCGTGTCTTTACTAATCGGATAAAGCCATTTCAACGGCTCTTTCAGCATGAATTTTTGTTGTGTCAAATATAGGAATTGGACTGTTTTCTTGTTGGATTAAAAGCGGAATTTCTGTGCAGCCTAAAATTACTCCTTCTGCGCCTTCGCGTTGAAGCTTTTCTATTATCGTTTCGTATTGCTTTCGCGAGGATGCTTTTATTTTCCCAACAATGAGTTCCTTATAAATGATATTATGAATGATTTGTCGGTCTTTTTCGTCGGGAACAATAACTTCAAGACCGTGATTAGTTATAAGTCGGTCTTTATAAAATGCTTGAGTCATCGTAAAATTAGTACCCAAAAGGCCAATCTTTTTAAGCTTTTTTTCTTTTATTTTTTCTGCTGTTGCATCTACAATGTGGAGGATGGGAATAGCTATTTTTTCGGCCATCTGAGGCGCCATTTTATGCATAGTATTCGTACAAATAATTATAAAATCAGCGCCTCCTTTTTCTACATTTTGGGCCGCTTCAATCATAATATCTGTAAGTTTATCCCAATTTCCTTCATGTTGTAGGCGTTCTATTTCATTAAATTCGACGGAATACATCAGGCTTTTTGCCGAAAATGTTCCGCCTAATCGTTCTCTTACTTTTTGATTGATCAGCTGATAATACACGGCTGAAGATTCCCAACTCATACCGCCAATCATTCCTATAGTTTTCATCTGCTAAGTTTTGATTTCAAAGATAGACGAAATATTAGAAAATTGGAATTTGAAGCTATTTTTACTTCTTTGTTATTTGATAGAATACGGAAAATCGTAGGCTGCGAAAATTATAATCGTGGAAACCATTTTCGAACTGCAAGCTAAAATTAATCGCTTTTAAACTTACTGTTTGCAATCGAAAACGATAAACAATTGGTCGGTCGCCATTGTTTAAATAGCCGTATAAACCGCCCACTTCGTTGGTTATGGCAAAGGCTTTGGAATTTAATTGAATACCACCGCCATAGAGAAAAGCATCGTTTTGAAAATGCGCCTCTAAATTTGTTTGCCAGGCATAAAATCCAAAATCGGAATAAAGTCTTAATGCGTTGAAAAAGAAATTCTTGATGGCGAAACTTTTACCTAAACTCAAATTAAAATAGTAACCCGGGGAATCCGGAAAACGGGCCGAACCAAACTCATTTCCTGAGGCTGTTCTTATATTAATTCCCAGTAAAACGTCGGGCCATCCTCTGTAATCTCTTAAAAGTTGAATTTGTGTTCCAATGTATAAATCGCCGGAGGCAAATCCTTTACCTTCATAATTTCTGGAAAAACGTTGGTCGCGAATCACCGTATCATGGGCGTAATACTCAATTGGAACCATCGTTAAAATAATGCCTATTTTGTTTTTTTCAATAGGAATAAAAAGTTTGTTGTATATATTTAGCGTGTGCTCGTGACTGTTGAAATGTCCCTCTAAAGCCGATTCTACTTCTAGATTGGTTTTTATTTTCCCTTGATTAATTTCAGGAATAGGAAAGGCGTTTGGGCCAAAATAGCCGGGCGACATAATCAAATAGTCCTGCCAAGGTGTTACGCCATCGTGTTGATGGATTTCGTACCACCACCAATGGTAATTCTGAGCAAAGGCAAAAGAACAGCTAAAACTAAATAAGAAAACAAATACAAATGTTTTCAGTTGGTTCATAATTACTTATATATCAATTGATTCAAAAACGATTCGTTCTTTTTCAAAGGCATTAAGCAACATTTTTACACCTGATTTTGTTTCTGCATCGGCAAACGATACCGCTAAAGCATTAAGATTCATTTGATAAAGTTCGGAACAACTAAAGCCTTGTTTTAAGAGTAGGAAATATTCCTGACTTAATGAGGTTGAAAACATAGCCGGATCGTCAGAATTAATGGTGCAATTTATTCCTAAATCGAGGAGCTTCCTAATTGGATGCATTTCTCCGTTTTTTACAATTCCCAAGGCGTAATTACTGGTAGGAGAAATTTCCAATGGAATGCGTTTTGCCGTTAAATAATCGATCAGTTTTGGATCTTCCAGGCTTCTGATGCCATGACCAATTCGTTTTGCTCCCAGAGTTTTAAGTGCTCCCCAAATGCTTTTTGGCCCTTCAGTTTCGCCGGCGTGAGCTACCAAATGCAAGCCTGCTTTTTTTCCTTTTTTAAAAGCTTCTACAAATAATTCAGGAGGAAAACCACTTTCCGGGCCACCAATTCCCAGTCCGATAAATAAACCTCTTTTATAGCCTTCAATTACGAAATCAACTACGGCAATTTGTGTGTCAACAAGTTCTCTAGAAATATCCGGTATGAAATTTATTTTTACACCGTATTTTTCAGAACCCGCTTGAATTCCTTTTTCTATCGCATCTAAAATAGTTGGTGTATCAAATTTTTGGGTGATAAACGAAGCACTCATAAAGGCTTCGGAATACACGATATTTTGTTCGGCTTGTTGTCGGTAAAACTCCGTGATGATATAGGTGTAATCCTCCGGCTCTTTTAAAGCAGTAATGGCTAGTGTATAAACCTTTAAGAAATGACCAAAATTTTTGAAAGCAAAAAAGCTTTGCCATTCTTTGAGCGATTTTACTCCAAAATCAACATTGTTTTTTTTAGCGAGATTATAAAATACTTGAGCTTGTGTTGCACCTTCGAGGTGAACGTGAAGCTCTATTTTAGGCATATTATTTACTTGATCCATCAAATCTGATGGGAGATTGTTTTTGTCGAATTGCATAAGTGTTATTAAATGGGCTATTATTTTAACTTGTTAATGTGGCTTTAAATTCCGGTTTTTTCCTGACCTGACTGGCCGTTTCAAAATCGTAGCACAAATTTATAATCTTTTTTTCTGAAAAAGCTCTTCCAAAAAAGGAAAGTCCAATGGGGAGTCCATGAATAAATCCTGCCGGAATCGTAATGTTAGGATAACCTGCATTGGCCGCGGGTGATGAGCTTCCTCCATGGAAATTATCTCCATTGATTAAATCAACCGTCCATGCTGCACTTCCTGTTGGAGCTACTATGACATCCAGATTGTTCTCATCCATTACTTTATCAATACCTTCCGGTCCGGCCAGTTGCTTCATGGTTTTAAGCGCTTCGAGGTATTCCGGACTGTTTAAATCGCCTTTGGCATCAGATTCTTCAAGAATTTCTTGTTTGAAAAAGGGCATTGCAGTTTCTGCATTTGCTTTGTTATAGGCAATAATATCGCTTAAGGTGCGAACTTTTACTTGGTCGCTCATTCCTGCCAAATAGGCATTTAGTCCGGCTTTAAATTCGTATTGCATAACGAGATAGGCTGCTCGTGAAGCTTCTCTTGGGTGTCGATAGTCGTTTAATTCTATCAATTCAGCGCCCAAATTTTTTATGGTTTCTAGTGCTTTTTCTAAAGCCGCATCCACCTCTTCGTGAAAACCGAAAAAGTTACGGGCAACGCCAACTCGTGCGCCATTTAATCCCCCTTTTTTTAAGGCTGATGCATAATCAACTGGCTCATCGCTCATGGCTTCAAAAAGTAAGGTGGCGTCAGTTAAGGTTCTTCCCATAGGTCCAGCGGTATCGCAAGAATGAGATATAGGAATAATGCCTTTCTGACTTACCAATCCAATCGTTGGTTTTATTCCTACAACGCCATTAACCGTTGACGGACAAACAATGGAGCCGTTTGTTTCTGTTCCAATAGCAATTGCACAAAAATTAGCTGATACAGAAGCTCCTGATCCTGAACTTGATCCGCAAGGCGTACGATCGAGTATATAGGGATTTCGTGTTTGTCCTAATATGCTGCTCCATCCACTAGAAGAACGTGTGGAACGGAAATTCGCCCATTCGCTTAAATTTGCCTTTCCGAGAACGATAACACCGGCTTCGCGAAGCTTAGCTACTAAAGCAGCATCTTTACTTGCAATATGATTTGCAATTGCAGTGGCACCGGCATTTGTATGCATTTTATCCGCGGTATCTATATTTCCTTTGATAAGAATAGGAATTCCGTGCAAGGCACTTCTGATATTTCCAGCTTTGCGCTCTTTATCCAATTGATCTGCTATGGATAAAGCATCGGGATTTAATTCTAAAACCGAATTAAGTTTAGCCCCTTCCTTGTCCATTTTCTGAATTCTATCCAGATACATTTCAACGATCGAACGTGAAGTATAAACTCCGGTATTCATTTTTTCTCGCAGCTCTGCAACCGTAATTTCATCCAGCTCAAATGCTGAAAATTCGTGGTTTTCGTGTGACGCATGT
Source organism: Bacteroidales bacterium (assembly GCA_041592395.1). Taxonomy (GTDB): domain Bacteria; phylum Bacteroidota; class Bacteroidia; order Bacteroidales; family UBA12170; genus UBA12170. Next base: position 5,468 of record JBFHQD010000013.1, read on the forward strand.
TCATTTTTGTCATTATCGCAACTTGTTAATGCGCTGGTAGCAAGTATTCCTGCACCTGCTAAGGCTGAGGCTTGTAAGAAATTTCTTCTGTCCATAATTGAGGTTTATTTGATTTGTTCTGTGTAAAACTACAAAATATATGGAGATAAAAAATTGAAACTGAGCACAAAAAAAGCCCGATTAAAAAAATCGAGCTTATAATCGTTTGTTTTTGTTATTTACCAACCGAGCAGGTAAGCAAATATCAGCGGAGCCACAATGGTGGCATCTGATTCTACGATGAATTTTGGTGTATTGATATCCAGTTTGCCCCAGGTGATTTTTTCGTTAGGAACGGCACCGGAATAGGAACCATAACTCGTTGTTGAATCGCTAATCTGACAGAAATAGCTCCAAAATGGGGTTTCTGTTCTTTCTAAATCTTGATATAACATAGGAACTACACAAATAGGGAAATCGCCTGCAATTCCGCCGCCAATTTGGAAAAAGCCAATTTTATTTTCTTGGGTATTTTTAGTATACCAATCGGCCAAGAACGCCATATATTCAATTCCCGATTTCATAGTTGAAGTTTTTAGCTCGCCTTTGATGCAATAGGAAGCAAATATATTTCCCATGGTAGAATCTTCCCATCCCGGTACAATAATGGGGAGGTTTTTTTCTGCAGCAGCAAGCATCCAACTGTTTTTAGGATCAATTTCGTAGTACTGTTCTAGAACACCCGAAAGCAACATTTTGTACATAAACTCGTGAGGGAAATAGCGTTCTCCCTTATTTTCAGCATCTTTCCAAATTTTGAAAATATGCTTTTGCAAGCGACGAAAGGCTTCCTCTTCAGGAATACAAGTGTCGGTTACTCTATTTAATCCTTTTTCTAATAAATCCCATTCTTGTTGAGGTGATAAATCGCGGTATTCGGGCACTCTTTTGTAATGCGAATGCGCAACTAGATTCATTATATCTTCTTCTAGATTAGCACCTGTACAAGATATAATTTGCACCTTATCCTGACGAATCATTTCTGCAAATGATTTCCCCAATTCAGCCGTGCTCATAGCACCGGCCAGAGTAACCATCATTTTATTGCCCATTTCCAATTGTTCTTCATAGGCAACTGCAGCATCAACCAATGCAGCAGAATTAAAGTGCTTGTAATGTTTTACAATAAATTGACTAATTGGGCCTTTATCTTTCATAATCTTCAAATTTATAACTCAACATTTTATAATATAATTTGGAGGCTAAAAACTGCGGTGCTTTTAAACCTTCAATGGGCGCAAGTTCTACCAGATCAAAACCAAGTACTTGCTTCTTATTAAATACTTTACGCAGGAAACGAATGGTTGTATTCCAATCGAGTCCACCGGGTTCCGGTGTTCCGGTGGCCGGCATAATAGAGGGATCAAAAGCGTCCAAATCAATCGTAATATAGACTTGGTCGGTCATTAATCCGATGGCTTTGTCCATCCAATCTGTTTGTTGATAAATATCCTCGGCAAAGAAAACTTTATCCGTATTTATATATTGCTTTTCGCACACATCCATGCTTCTAATTCCAACTTGAATTAAATTGGCATGCTTAGAAGCCTCGTGTACAGCACAGGCATGATTATACGGAGTGCCTAGGTATGACGCGCGTAAATCGGCATGCGCATCCAATTGCAATATGGTAATATTGGGATATTTCTCGTAATAGGCTTTTAATATACCAATGCTTACCGAGTGTTCTCCACCAAAAAAAGTCAGAAATTTATCTGTTTTTAATAATTCTTGCGTCGATTTGTAAACGGCTTTGAACATGGCTTCAGCTGAGCGATCTTCTGTAATGGCCGGCAATAGATGTATCCCTCTTTTATAGACTTCCGAATCGGTTTCTATATCGTAGAGTTCCATGTTTTCGGCGGCATCCAAAAAAGCCTCAAAGCCATTGTTAGCGCCTTTTCCCCAGGTACTTGTTCCGTCGTAGGGAATGCTTTGCAAATACACCAACGCATTTTCTGCTGATGCATATTTCTCTTCAATTCCTCCAAAAGTATTCATAATCAGGGGTTGTAACCTAAAATTTTAAACATTTCGCCAACAGATTGTTCTTGGCGGTAAACGTAATCAACAAAATTTCCTTTTTCGTCGCGATCGATAATAACATGGGTTGGCGAAGGAATAAGGCAGTGTTTTATTCCTCCATAACCACTGATCGAATCCTGATAAGCGCCCGTATGGAAAAATCCTAAATACAAAGGTTCTTCCTCTTTATCAGAATATTTTGGCAGCATAACCTGTTGATTGAGGTCTTCGCTGTTGTAGTAATCGGAATGATCGCAACTTATACCGCCAATATTGATCCGTGCGTATTCGTTATGCCATTTATTGATAGGGAGGAGAATAAATTTTTCGTGAAGCGACCAAGCATCAGGTATCGTATTCATCAAACTATTATCAATGATATACCAGCCTTCCGTATCGTTTTGTTGTTTTTGTTCCAAGACTTTAAAAATGATGGCTCCACTTTCGCCTACCGTGTATTTTCCAAATTCGGTAAAAATATCCGGATTTGGGACATTTTCGGCATCAGTAGCTTCTTTTATGCTTTTCACAATTTCGTTAATCATATATTCATAGCTGTATTCAAAACCCAAATGATTTCTAATGGGGAATCCGCCGCCCAGATTAAATGAATCTAATGTTGGACATTGTTTTTGTAATTCGATATACAGCTTAAGCGCTTTTTGAAATTCGCCCCAATAATAGAGGGTATCCTTGATGCCTGAATCCACAAAGAAGTGAAACATTTTAAGTTCCACATTTTGATTTCCTTTTATGTTTTTGTCGAAAAAATTGATTAATTCGGTATGCCGTATGCCTAAACGAGAAGTATAATAAGCCGATTGAGGCTCTTCATCGATAGCCATTCGAATACCAATTTTAATTTTTAATCCATTGGCCTCTTTGGTAATCCGACTAAGTTCATTTACACTGTCAAGAACAACGATCGAGTTTTTAAACCCGCGCGCTGTTAGGTCAACAATTTTTCGAATATATTCATCGGTTTTGTAACCATTATGAACAATAATTCTGTTTTTGTCTATCTGCTTATTCTTTAGTAAATTTAAAATCAAATCGATATCGAAAGAAGAAGAAGTTTCAAGATTTACTTTATGTTTAAGTGCTTCACTAATGACATGATGAAAATGGTTGCATTTGGTACAATAACAAAAATAATATTTTCCGTCGTAATTGTTATTACGAATAGCCCTGTTGAATAAGTTACGTGCTTTTTTTATCTGTTCGCCAATTTTAGGTAAATAGATAAATCGGAACGGAGTTCCATATTTTTCGATTAGATATTTTAAAGAAATTCCGTGAAAGGTAAGGTAATCATTGCGCAAATCAAATCCTTCCTGAGGGAAGTAATAACTTTGCTCAACCAAATCAAAATAAGTATTCTTCATGTTTATTTAATGAATTATCTTAAAAGTTAATGCTTAAAACAAGTTTCGTTTTACTAAGCTAAAAATCATCGTCGTATCCGCTGTCGTCAGCTAAATCTTCCAAGTCCCCAATGTCCGTATGTTTGTCTTCATACTCTTCTCGAGGTTCATCCCTTAGCATACCATCATCATCATAATCATCATCGTCTTCGATAATGGTTTGTGCTTCATACATCGTCATCCTAACCAGATAGTAAATATCTTCAGTTTCAAATGGTAAGGCACTTACTCGATGGCCATCTTTGTTAGTAAAGCGAATCAGGTTTTGGCTAAACCCACTGGGATAAGCTAGTTTAATTTGTTCACGAATTTCTTCTGTTAACTTTTCGTAATCTTTGATTACCCTTTTTTTCTCCATTTTTCTGATAAATTTTCAGGATAAATATACAATATTATTTAACTAATTACAATGTAAATAACGTAGAATGAAAACTATATAAACAGGTGAGCTTTCACCAAACGAGTTTGTAAATAAAAGAAATATATTAAAACAGAGGATTAAAAAAATAATTTTTTTAGCATCTTTTTACATAAAGTTAAAAGCGTCTGCAAAAATGTTTCTTTTCTATTTTAAAGCGGATAAAAAGGAGTGCTTTTTGTGCAAGCTTGCGGTTTTTTTATCGAAATTGCTTTATTTATAGAGTTTTGTGAAAAATGTGAATATTCTTAACCCCTTGAATTATTTCCAATACGACTTCCTTTTTTAATTACATTTGGGCACTTTATTTTTCAATCAAGGGAAAGTTGATTTTTTTCAACATTTAATCAGAAATAACAAAATGGAGACATCTAAAAAATACATCGACCTTGAGAAAATTATAAAGGAAGGCGATTCGAAATTTCTTAAAAAACTTCCGCTTTTTATTGTTAAGCTGATCAAAAGAGTGATTTGGCAAAAGGAACTGAACGCTATTCTTACACGAAATGAAAATACAGTAGGCATTGATTTTCTTTTTAAGATGATCGAAGAATTTAAGATCAATATCGAGATTGAAGGCCTCGACAACCTACCCGAAAGCGGAAAATGTTTCTTTGCGGCGAATCATCCTTTAGGGGTAATCGATGGTTTGGTATTAACAAGTACTGTAGCTAAAAAATATGGAAATTTTAAAGCCATTGCCAATGAGGCTTTTTTGTTTATTCCTCAGCTTCGGCCTTTGGTTGCTGCCGTTAATGTTTTTGGTCGGTCATCCCGACAATATGTTGCGGCTTTAGATGAAGTTTATCATTCTGAATTTCCGATTACCCATTTTCCGGCCGGTTTGGTTTCGAGACGCTTTGAGGGAAAAGTGCAAGATAGTGCCTGGCAAAAAAGCTTTATTGCTAAATCGATTGCCAGCGAAAGAGCTATCGTACCTTTTTATTTTTATGCTCGAAATTCGTCTTTGTTTTATACGGTTTATACCGTTCGTAAATTTTTGCGGATTAAATTAAATATCGAATTAGCTTTATTGCCACACGAAGCCTTTTTAAAGCGTAATAAAACGATTAAAGTTAAAATTGGGAAGCCCATATCTTATAAAACATTTGATAAATCCTTATCGCACAACGAATGGGCGCAAAATGTTCGTGCTCAGGTCTATGCTTTAGGAGAGCAGTAGTAAAAGACATCCGAAAAAAGCAGTGCTTTTTTATTCATCTTCCCAATTCAAAAGCAATTCGAGTATAAAAATGCGTTTTCCGAAATTTTGGTGGTTGGCCTGAAAAAACAAAAGACCCAACATGGGCATAAATTGCATGCTGATATTTTGCAAATAGGGAAAAGCGTTTTCGCTCAATACGATATAAGATTGCAGTACTATCATTAATGCCAGTACTACTCCAAAAGCAATGAGGCTTCCTTTTTTTTGTTTTTTATTTCGTTTGAGTTGTTTTTCGATATAGTCTTTCGGGATGATGCTTTTTTTAAAGGCTTGTCTGTCAGCATATAGCATTATGCTATTATGTTTAAGTTCTTCGATGAGGTGTTGTTTTATTTTTTCTTTATTCATAATTTCTATTTATATAGAGTAAAAGTAATAAATTTTAAATAGACTTTAAGCGCCCATTTATTTCTTTAATCTTTTGTATTTTTGTTTAAAATTAAGATTGTATGAGTGCATTGTATCCAATGAAATTTGAGCCCATTTTTCGTGATAAAATTTGGGGAGGACAAAATATAAAAACCGTTTTAAATCAAGATTTTGGCGATTTGCCAAATTGCGGCGAGCTTTGGGCTTTGTCGGGTTTTCCGGGTTCGGAAAGTGTTGTTTCTAATGGTTTTTTAGCCGGAAACGAACTCAACGAATTGGTAGAAGTGTATATGGACGAGTTGGTTGGGGAAAAAAATCATGAAGTTTATGGTAATGTTTTTCCTTTGTTGATCAAAATTCTGGATGCCAGCGATTGGCTTTCTATTCAAGTGCATCCGGATGATGATTTAGCACGTCAACGCGGACTCGAAGGTGGAAAAACAGAAATGTGGTATATTTTACAAGCCGAAAAAGGGGCGAAATTAATTGCCGGATTCAATCAAAAAGTCAATCAAAATATTTATTTGCAAAAAATCAAGGATAAGCAACTTACTGAGATCATGAATTTTGAAGAAGTTGAAGCGGGCGATGTTTATTATATGCCGGCCGGCCGGGTGCATGCACTTGGTCCGGGCATAATGCTTGCGGAGATTCAACAAACCAGTGATACAACTTATCGTATTTACGATTGGGATCGGGTGGATGAGCTAGGTAAAGGACGCGAATTGCATTTGCAAGAAGCGATGGCCGCTATCGATTTTGAGTTGGCCGATACATATAAGAGTCATTATACAGCAAAGAAAAATGAAACAGTAAGTCTCGTAAAAAGCGAGTTTTTTATTAGCAATCTTATCGATTTGGATATCGCGCTAGTCAAGGATTTTACGGAACTGGATTCTTTTGTCATTTACCTCTGTACCGAAGGCGTTTTTGAATTGGATGATAAAATACACGAAAAGGTGTTAGTTTCTGCTGGCGAAACCGTTTTGCTCCCCGCATCAGCCACAAAAATAGAATTGAAACCCTTGAATAAAGCAAAGCTAATCGAAGTTTATATATTACTTCCAAACGAGAATTAAATGCGAATAAGTTCTTTTAAGCCACTGTAATTGATCAGTAATTCGCTTCCTTTTTTTAGAATTGATTTTTCTTTTTCGGTCTTGGCTTCTCCGTTGGCAATGCCCAAGCTTGCAAATTTTGTAATGGCTTGATGCTTTTTAGCATGTTCGTTTATTAATTTTATTTGATGATTTGTTGGCAAATCGCCCACCAATGGATAAGCCGATGATTGAACAACGATAAAATAAAGCTGATCGTCTTTTTTTGCAACAATTTGAGGGAAAGTCTCTAAATCAGGCTCCACCGATAAGACGTCAAATCCGTTTTCTGTTAATTCGCGATACATAAAACGCAGTCCAAAAAGATGAAGTTCAGCTAAATTCATACCAATAATTTTTACAATTCAAAAGTAATGCTTTTCTTTGGATGGAATTGGTGCAGGCCAAAAAACCCAGCACCGGAATATGTTAAAAAAGTGTTGTCTTTTAGAATGATTTTATATTGTTATTCTATTAACAAAAATGCTTTGCGAGCCATTTTTTTCGATGTACCTTTGCAGAGCCAAATGTTTTAATATTTTATTCGAAATGAAGAAAAGCATAAAAGAAAAAAAGCTCTTTGAAGACTTTCCTCCGGTAAGTACAGAAGCCTGGGAAAATCAACTGAGAAAGGATATTAAGGGTGCTGATTACGAAAAAACTTTGTATACCAATACAAGAGAAGGGATTCGGATTAAGCCTTTTTATCGCAAAGAGGACATCGAAAATCTTCCACTAGCCAAAAACGGAATAATACCTTTATTAAACGAAAATAAATCGGATAACAATTGGTATATTCGTCAAGATATAATTGTTGACTCTATAACTAACGCCAATAAAAAAGCAAAAGAACTGACCAAAAAAGGGGTAAATTCGATTGGTTTTTTGTTTTCGGATCAATTTCAGCCTACCGATAAGGATATCGAGCATTTAATGGACGATATCAATGCCGAAGAACTCGAAGTTAACTTTATGTGTGGTCCGGCTTCGCATAAAGTTTTAGCCATTTACGAAGAATTGGTTTTTAAGCACAATCGCAATCCAAAACTTATTTTCGGATCGGTCGATTTCGATCCCTTTATGGCTTATACTTTTCGCGGAAAACTTTGTCAGACCGAAGAATACGCTTTTACACATTCCAAACAGTTGGTACATGCCGTTAAGTCCTTACCCAATTTTCGGGTTTTAGCCGTACACGGACATAATCTCAGAAATGCAGGAGCTACAATTGTGCAGGAACTGGCCTTATCATTAGCTCAAGGTGTTGAATATGTTTCCCGACTTACGGATTTAGGTTTAGCAGCCGATAAAATAGCGAATAGAATCAAATTTAATTTTGGTGTAGGGTCTAATTATTTTATGGAAATAGCCAAATTAAGAGCGGCTCGTTATTTATGGTCTCAAGCGATGTCTGCTTTTGGAATGGAAAATAAACACAATGCAAAAATGCATATCCATTCTGTATCTACCGAATGGAATAAAAGCATTTACGATGCCCATGTCAATGTGCTACGAACAACTACAGAAGGGATGTCGGCTGTTCTTGGCGGAACGGATAGTTTGAGCCTAACGGCTTACGATATGTCTTATCAAATACCTACGGCATTTTCTGAACGCATAGCCCGAAATCAGCAATTATTATTAAAAGAAGAGAGTTTCTTAGATAAAGTTGTCGATCCTTCAGCAGGCTCTTATTATATCGAAAGTTTAACGGATGCCTTGGTTCAGGAAGCTTGGAAATTGTTTTTAAGAATAGACAAATTAGGGGGTTATATTGCCGCTCTGAGAAGCGGATTTATTCAAGAGATTGTGGAAGCGGAGGCAACTAAAAGTCGCACAGAATTAGCCACACGACGCGAAATTATTTTGGGAAGCAATCAATATCCTAATTTTAATGAACATAGCGACGATATGTTAAATCCCGATGTCCTTGAACCTCTTGATTTAACAGCGCCTCATGCGGAGATTAAAACTTTAAAGCAAGCACGATTAAGTCAGAAAATAGAATGTATTCGACAAAAAACAGATTTATATTCGCTTAAAAATGAGCGCCCTAAAGTATTTATGCTTCCATTGGGAAATAAAAATTGGAGACAAGCGCGCTCGCAGTTTGCCTGTAATTATTTTGCCTGTGCCGGTTTTAAAGTGGAGGATTCTATAGGATTTGATAAAGTGGAAGAGGGCATTCAAGCCGCTCTCGATTCAAGAGCCGATATTGTAGTTATTTGCTCGAGTGATGCGGAATATCCGGCTTTTGCAGAAGCTGTTTTTGATGCGCTTCAGTACAACGCCATTTTAGTCGTTGCCGGTTATCCTAAGGCGTTAATTGATGAGATTAAGGCCGTTGGTATCGATCACTTTATTCATGCCAAATCGAATATTGTGGAAGATTTGAAGAAGTATCAATTTGAACTGGGTGTAGAATAAATTAAAGTAGAAAGAAATGACTCCGGATTTTAAAAAGATAAATATAGGAAAACCAAGCGCTTCAAATTCTTTACTGAAAAATATTGCGAGTACTTGGAAATCAGCTGAAGGTATTGCTATCAAGCCCGTTTATTCAGCAAACGACTTAAAAGAGATCGAACATTTAGATTATGCGGCAGGAATTGCGCCCTTTTTACGTGGCCCTTATTCCGGAATGTATGTTACGCGTCCGTGGACAGTGCGTCAATATGCGGGCTTTTCCACCGCTGAAGAGTCCAATGCTTTTTACCGACGCAATTTAGCTGCCGGACAAAAAGGCTTGTCTATTGCGTTTGATTTGGCTACGCATCGCGGTTACGATTCTGATCACGAACGGGTGGAAGGGGATGTTGGAAAAGCAGGCGTTGCTGTGGATTCTATTTTGGATATGGAAATACTTTTCGATCAGATTCCACTGGATAAAATGTCGGTTTCGATGACAATGAACGGCGCCGTATTGCCCGTTTTGGCCTTTTATATCGTGGCCGGATTAGAGCAGGGTGTAAAACTGGAAGAGCTCAGCGGAACTATTCAAAACGATATTTTAAAAGAGTTTATGGTGCGTAATACTTATGTTTACCCACCTTTACCAAGCATGAAAATAATTGCGGATATCTTCGAATATTCCTCAAAATACATGCCGAAATTCAATTCTATATCTATCTCGGGTTATCATATTCAAGAAGCCGGAGCTACTGCTGATATTGAATTGGCTTATACTTTGGCCGATGGTTTAGAATACTTAAAAGCGGGCATCGCAGCCGGAATGGATATCGATACTTTTGCTCCTCGACTGTCTTTTTTCTGGGGAATAGGTATGAATCACTTTATGGAGATTGCCAAAATGCGAGCCGCGCGTATGTTATGGGCTAAGATTGTAAAGAGATTCAATCCAAAGAATCCAAAATCGATGGCTTTACGAACACATTCTCAAACTTCGGGTTGGAGTTTAACGGCTCAAGATCCTTATAATAATATTACGAGAACTTGTGTAGAAGCACTTGCAGCAGCTCTAGGCCATACGCAGTCCTTACACACAAATGCTTTGGACGAAGCCATTGCTTTGCCTACTGATTTTTCTGCGCGTATAGCACGAAACACGCAAATTTATTTGCAGGAAGAAACGCATATTACAGAAACGGTTGATCCTTGGGCGGGCTCTTATTACGTAGAATCCTTGACAAAAGAAATAGCCGAAAAAGCTTGGGCTTTAATCGAAGAAGTAGAAGAGTTAGGTGGTATGGCCAAAGCTATAGAAACGGGAATTCCTAAAATGCGCATCGAGGAAGCTTCTGCACGAAAACAAGCCAGAATAGATTCGAATAAGGATACCATAGTTGGTGTTAATAAATACCGTTTAGAAAAAGAAGATCCATTGGAAACATTAGAAGTGGATAATTCGGCCGTTCGTGAATCTCAAATTCAGCGCTTGAAAAAATTACGTGCAGAAAGAAACGAAAAAGCGGTTTTAAAAGCTTTAGATGCACTTACAAACGCAGCCAAAACCGGAAAAGGAAATTTATTGGAATTGGCTGTCGACGCCGCTAAAAAGCGTGCCAGCTTAGGTGAGATTTCCTATGCTCTCGAAAAGGAATTCGGTCGCTATAGTGCAACCATTCGTTCAGTATCAGGCATATATTCAAACGAAAATAAAAATGATATCATGTATGCAGAAGCAGTGGCATTAGCCAATAAATTTGCGGAAAAGGAAGGTCGTAGACCACGAATTATGGTAGCTAAAATGGGTCAGGATGGCCATGATAGAGGCGCTAAAGTAGTTGCTACCGCTTACGCCGATATTGGTTTTGATGTGGACATCGGACCTTTGTTCCAAACACCTGCTGAGGCTGCTCGTCAAGCCATCGAAAATGATGTGCATATTTTGGGCGTTTCTAGTTTGGCTGCCGGTCATAAAACTTTGGTTCCTAAAGTTATAGAGGAGCTGAAAAAACAGGGTAGAGAAGATATCCTAGTCATTGTCGGTGGTGTTATTCCGCCTCAGGATTATCAATTCCTTTACGATGCCGGAGCCGTTGCTATCTTTGGTCCCGGAACAGTTATTTCCGATGCTGCCATTCAATTGCTTCAGCTTTTATTAGGCGAAGAATAGTATGTGTTTAGCAAGAAGTTATTAATAAAAGCCGTTGAAAAACGGCTTTTTTTTATGTATAAAATGCACGAAAATAGCCTTATATTTAGCCTACTTGTATGGTTTAATTTTAAAAACTTTTGTTATGGCCAAATTGAAGAAAATTTTTGTGTTGGATACATCGGTAATCTTGTACAACCACAATGCAATTAAGAGTTTCGAAGATAACGATGTCGCTATTCCTATTACGGTACTCGAAGAACTGGATAATTTTAAAAAAGGAAATGACTCCAAGAATTTTGAAGCCAGGGAGTTTATTCGCATTATGGATTCCTTGTCGGAAAAAGGGACATTGCAAAAGTGGCAACGCTTGGATGGACCAAAGTTTGGAAAGTTTAAAGTGGTGATTGATGCCCATGTAAAATCCGGATTGGATGCTGAAAAAGTATACGGTACTGAAAAAGCGGATCACCGGATACTGAATGTAGCCGTATCCTTACAAGAAGAATTTCCCGAAAGGCCGGTTATTATGGTAACCAAAGACATTAACCTGCGAATTAAAGCAAAAGCTTTGGGTATTGCTGCAGAGGATTTTGAAACCGGGAAAATTAAAAATGTAGATAGCCTCTATACGGGTACAGCGGTTTTAGAAAATGTTTCGGCCGAAGTTATCGACCGCATGTATCAAGATGGGTTTTGTTTGTACACCGATTTGAAAATTGAAAAACCTATCCCTAATCAGTATTTTATTCTCAAGAGTGGAAGGAATTCCATATTGGGTTATTATAATCCTATCGACAATCGAATTGAACATATCGGAAAACAACCGGTTCATCGTATTATTCCACGCAATGCAGAGCAAGTTTTTGCTGCTCATGCACTACTCAATCCCGAAGTCAAATTAGTCACCATATCAGGTGTGGCGGGCACGGGTAAAACCTTATTGGCTTTGGCGGCTGCCTTGGAGCAAAGGCGCGAATTTAAGCAAGTGTATTTGGCACGACCCATCGTACCTCTCAGCAATAAAGATATTGGATTTTTGCCCGGAGACGCTATGGAAAAAGTAAGACCTTATATGGAACCTTTGTACGATAATTTAAAATTTATCAAGAGTCAATTTGGCGAGCGCGATAAGGAATTTCAGAATATCAACGCCGCTGTTGAAAATGAAAAACTGGTGATTTCGCCTTTGGCCTATATTCGAGGACGTAGTTTGTCCAATATCTTTTTTATTGTGGATGAAGCTCAAAATTTAACTCCTCACGAAGTAAAAACAATTATAACCAGAGCCGGAGAAGGAACAAAAATTGTTTTTACTGGCGATATTTTTCAAATAGATACGCCTTACCTCGATTCTCAATCCAACGGTTTGTCTTATTTAATCGATAAGATTAAAGCACATTCCATTTATGCGCATATCCGCTTGGAAAAAGGGGAACGCAGCGAATTGGCAAACCTAGCTAATGAATTGTTATAGACTTAAACTTGATAATTTCATCGAAAAAAGCACTTCTAATTAACGTTTTTTAAGATTTCGATTAAGTAATTAATAATCAGTTCTTAATTTAGTCTAAAGGATGGTTTTTGTTTAGAAAAAATAAGCCGAATAGTCGAATTATTAGCAATTGTCCAACAAATAAATATCTTTGTCAAGTTCATCATTGGGAGATATATTTATGTTGGAAGTAGCACTAATCAACACTAAAGTACTAAACGGAAAACGCTTTTATTTTAGTTTTTTAGCTGGCGCACAGCAAGTATTTAAGCATCAAAATGCGATAAATAAAATCAATGTCTTTCCTGTACAGGATGGAGATACAGGGACGAATATGGCTTCTACGATGCGTGCCATCGTCGATACACATATTCCCACCGGTAGTTTAAAAGATACAGCTGAAGCTTTAGCCGATGCCGCCTTGATTGGTGCGCGGGGAAATTCCGGAATAATCTTTGCTCAATTCTTATACGGTTTTAGCAGTTGCATTCAAGATATCGAAGATATTACGGTAGAAAAGTTTTCGAATGCATTGAAAGCTGCCGTTCGCTATTCTTACGAATCGATAAGTAATCCGGTTGAAGGAACAATGATAACCGTTATGCGCGAATGGGCAGAATCCATTGATAAACTAAAAGATTTCATCGACGATTTTAACGAGCTTATTCTCGCATCGCTGAGTGATGCAAGAAAAAGTCTAGCTGCTACACCTGAAAAATTAGAGATTTTAGCCAAAAAGAAAGTGGTGGATGCAGGAGGAAAAGCATTTATTCATTTCTTAGAAGGCATGACCGACTATTTTAAGCACGGCGATATCAGGAAAATTCTGCGTAATAGAAATGTGGTTAAAATTGAAAATTTAAATGAAAATATTTCGCACGAAAATGTAAATTTCCGTTATTGTACGGAAGCTTTGCTGATTTTGGATGAAAGTCGTCCCGAATTGAAAGAAATAATCCGTTCACAAATCGATTTCTTAGGAGATTCTTTGGTCATTGCAGGCTCTTCAAAAAAAATCCGTTTACATATTCATACCGACTCTCCGGCCAAAGTATTTCAGCAGATTTCCGGGTATGGCAATATTACTTATCAGAAAGTGGATGATATGGTCATGCAAAACGATTTAGCTGCTGAAAGAAAATTAAGTACGGGTATCATCACAGACTCCACCTGCGATTTACCTCAGCATATTGTCGATCAATATCAAATCTTAGTTGTTCCGGTTAAAGTACATTTTGGAGAGAAGTTTTTTATCGATGGTTTGACTTTGTCACCCCACGAGTTTTATAAACAATTGGATACTTCTAAAATCTATCCAAACACTTCTCAACCCAGTTACCACGATTTTTTAAATAAATACGAATACCTCAGTTCGCATTTTGATTCTATTGTATCTATACATTTAAGTGCAGCTTTAAGTGGGCTTTGGTCGAATAGCAATAAAGCCGGAACGACGGTGGCCAATCAGCAAAACAAAGAAATTGCGGTACTTAACTCAAAACGAACGGCAAGTGGATTAGGCTTGATAGTTTTAAGAGCGGCTCGCGCCATAGAATCGGGAGCACGTAAAGTCGATATTGAAAATAAGATGGAGGCGTGGTCGAAAAAAACGAAAGTGCTTGTCAGTACAAAAACGATCAAATACCTGATGAAAAGCGGAAGAGTGAGCCCAATCAAAGGCTTGTTTGGCAAAATGATGAGTTTAAAACCGCTCTTGGTTATCAACGACGAAGGAAAAATTGATTTGTTTGGAAAACCCCTGTCGGAAAAAGGGAGCATCGCATTGGTACAAAAAGAAATGAGGGCGATTGTGCAGAACCATAAAGTGTGGGGCTATGCCATTTCGCACGCCGATAATGAAGCAACGGCTCAGCTCTATATTGATGAAATGAAAAAACTTACGGGACTTGATCCGGAGTTTGTTTCTCCTGCCACGCCTGCTTTGGCTGTTCATGCAGGTCCTGGAGTTGTGGCATTGAGCATTATGTTAGACTAAATCTGCTTTGCTATTTAGCGATTTGAATGCACTCTTTTTTTCTCGACTAATTCGTGCTTTTCGTATGAGATTCTAAATGCTTTTATATCTTTGCAGCCATGGAAGAAATGATATTAATCCTCGATTTTGGTTCGCAATATACGCAGCTTATAGCTCGTAGAATCAGGGAGTTAAATGTATATTGCGAAATTCATCCCTACAATAAAATTCCAAAAATTGAAAAGCATATAAAGGGCGTTATCCTTTCGGGAAGCCCTTTTAGTGTGCGCGATAAAGAAGCGCCAAAACCGCTTTTAGAAGGTATACGAAAGCAATTTCCGCTATTGGGCGTTTGTTATGGTGCGCAATATTTAGCGCAGCATGATGGCGGCGAGGTGTTGCCCTCAGAAATTCGCGAATATGGTCGAGCCAATCTTTCTTATATCAATAAAGAAAGTGGATTATTACAAGGAATGAATTTGGGGAGTCAAGTTTGGATGTCGCATGGCGATACAATTCTTTCTACGCCTGAAACCTTCGAAATTATTGCAAGCACAAAAGATGTCGCCGTGGGCGGATTCAAAATAAAAGACGAACCTACTTACGGGATTCAGTTTCATCCCGAGGTATATCATTCTACAGAGGGCACCCAATTATTAAAGAATTTTTTAGTCGATATATGTGGCGTTTCACAATCGTGGACGCCCACTTCTTTTGTTGAAGAAACCGTTGCGGAGCTTAAAGCGCATTTAGGCAACGATAAAGTTATTTTAGGTTTATCAGGCGGTGTAGATTCCTCTGTGGCCGCCATGCTTTTGCATCAGGCCATAGGCCAAAATTTGCATTGCATTTTTGTTGATAACGGTCTGCTCCGTAAGAATGAATTCGAAGAAGTGCTTCATTCATATAAAGATATGGGTTTAAATGTGATTGGCGTTAGAGCAGCTGACCAGTTTTATGCAGCCCTTGCCGGTATAAGAGAGCCCGAAGCCAAACGTAAAGCCATAGGCAAAACATTTATCGATGTGTTTGATGAAGAAGCAAAGCGAATTACGGATGTAAAATGGCTCGCTCAAGGCACTATATATCCTGATGTGATTGAATCGGTTTCTATCAATGGTCCTTCGGCAACCATTAAATCGCATCATAATGTCGGCGGTTTGCCCGATTATATGAAATTGAAAGTGGTGGAGCCTTTAAAATCACTGTTTAAGGACGAAGTAAGACGCGTTGGTAAAGCGCTGAAAATGAAGTCCGAATTATTAGGCAGACATCCTTTTCCAGGTCCCGGATTAGGAATTCGAATTTTAAGCGATGTAACTGCTGAAAAGGTGCGCATTTTACAAGAAGTGGATTATATTTTTATTCAAGGATTAAAAGAAAAAGGCTTATACGATCAAGTATGGCAAGCCGGAGCCATGCTTACACCCATTCAGGCTGTGGGCGTGATGGGAGACGAGCGCACTTACGAAAATGTGGTGGCCTTGCGTGCGGTAAGTTCAACGGATGGCATGACTGCGGATTGGTCGCACTTGCCCTACGAATTTTTAGCCGAAGTTTCAAATGCGATCATCAACAGAGTAAAGGGGGTGAATCGTGTGGTTTATGATATTAGCTCAAAACCACCGGCAACCATCGAGTGGGAATAGATATTTTCTGCTCCTTTTTCGTTACTTTTTACAACGTTTAATGGCAAAATGCACCAGTTTGATCATTTGTAGCCAACGTTTGTTCATTTGAATACTTACGCTCCTCTTTTGATTGTATATTCGTCGTTTATTATGCAATCGTTTAAAAATCAAGTAAAAGCATTTTTTAGTTTTAATAAATCGCAAGAGCGTGGTGCTTTTGTTTTGATTATCCTCATTACCATAGCAGCTGCCCTTAATTATTTTTTGCCTCGCATTTATCAATCAGAACACTATGATTATTCCGCTGCTTTGGCCGAAATTGAAGAATGGCAAGCAAAGACCATTGAAATAAAAACTTCCAGTGCAGGAACGAAGGAAGAAGCGAATAAGAAAGAAGCGACTATCGTTTTAAATCCGCCTGATACTTTTAATCCCAATCAGTTTCCAAAAGTAAAATGGCTTGATATGGGGATGCCTGAATCTGTTGTAAATACCATTCTCAATTACGAAGCAAAAGGAGGATCTTTTGCTAATAAAGAGGATCTTCAAAAAATTTATGGACTGAACGATGCTCTGTACAATCAGCTTAAAGATTTTGTTCTAATTCCTGAAAGTACAGCGGCCGAGAAGAGGGATACAGTGATTTCAAAATGGGTTACTCAATCAGCAGTAATCGAAAAGTGGGATATCAATAGAGTAGATTCTTTATCCTTGTTAAAAATTCCCGGAATCGGTCCGTTTTATGCCGGTCAGATCGTAAAGTATAGAAAACGTTTGGGAGGTTATACCTGTTTGGATCAAATTAGCGAACTCTATAAAATGGACAGTAGCCGATTGAATGCTATTCTGCCTTATTTAATTTTTCAGGATACAACCATACGAAAGATCGACATCAACACTGTTGAATTTAAAGATTTGCTTCGGCATCCCTATTTCGATTATGAAACAACCAAAAGTATTTTTCAGGAGCGCAACAAATTAGGTAAATTTTCTGGAGTATACCAACTTCTTAAAGGCGGTATTCTATCCGATAGTTTATATACTAAAGTATATCCCTATCTAAAAGCAGATTGATAGCGGCTTTATTTTTGATGTTCTGAATAATAGATGGCATTTAACCCTTTTATGGCTCTATCGGAAAAGAAATCGCAACTCGGAAACAACCTGAATATTCCATCCGTTTTTACTTCAGGATTACAAATCATTAAGATATCGGCTTGATCATTTCTGTTGCAGACTTCGCTGTATGAAAAAACGGCTCTATAACCATCGTCAGCTGCCATAACAAATAATCCTTCGCGTATGGCTTCTATGCTTCTATCGATTTTATCTTTAAATAGTGTTTTTAAATCGATTCCTGTAAATGGTTGTGTGCTGTGAATACCTCGTCCTCTGCCATAAAAAATGGTATGTAAAGTTGTTTCCGGAATTTGCTTCGGATTTTGAAAAAGGGTTTCTTTTTTTTCGTTTTCAAAATAAAAATCGACTTTTGGCGAGAATAGGGGATATTTTCCTTTTTCAACAATTAGGTTTTTAGGATAGGATTTAACTCTTATTATTTTTGGTTTAGCTATATTTCTTTCGGTAATCAGATCGCTGGCAACAACTATTTTACTGTCGGCCGGTAAGTCCCAGAGCTCATTGGTTTTGGAAGGTACAATTCG
>JBFHQD010000014.1:0-22914 GCA_041592395.1 Bacteroidales bacterium
AAAACTAAGGCGTTGAAACCGAAACAGGCAATACTTTTCCATTGTAATATTTAGCCCCCGAGCAAGCAAATTCGGCTAAATATTCGCCCATTTCTTCAGCCGTCAACGGTGCTTTATAATCGGGGAAAGCGGAACGTAACATCTTTGTATCAACAGCTCCAAAAGCCAATGCATTGACTTGAATGCCTTTGTCCATCAATTCAGCAGCCAAACTTTCAGTTAAAATGGAAACGGCACCTTTACTCGATGAATAAACGCTTAGTTTAGGAAATTTTACACTTCCCTGAACACCACCCATGCTGCTAATATTCACGATATGAGCTCCTTTTTTCATAAGTGGAACAACAATTTGAGTAAGTCGAAAAGCGGCTTTAGTATTAACACCAAATGAATAATCAAAGTCTTCCGGAGTTATTTCAAGAAATGGTTTTGCAACCAAATATCCGGCATTGTTTATTAAAATATCAACAGAAGCAAAATGCTTTTTTATCTCTTTTTCAAGCAAAGCGAAATCGCCCGAAAGAAAATCAAAAATCAAATAATCTAGATTAGAACTTGGATGTTCTGCTTCTACTTTGTTTTTTAATGCGATTAATTTTTCCTCAGAACGTGCAATGGCTAAAATCGCATTTCCTTTTTTATCGGCTAATTTTAATGCTGCTTGATAGCCAATTCCACTACTGGCGCCTGTTATAATTATATTCATTGATTTCATTTTCTTTTAGATAAAACTCTTTACCGCAATGTCGCAAAGTATTCGCAAAGGTCGCAAAGTATAATTAATATTTCTATTATTATACTTGTCACTGTTAAAGATTATTTACTACTCTTTTTATCCCGTTTTTAATTAATGCCACATTAAAATTAATCAAAAGTCCCAATTTACAATTAGACAGTTTCAAATAAGTTAATATTTGAGCTAGGTGAACATCATTCAAAGCCTCTACTGCTTTCACTTCAATAATTACTTTGTTCTCAACTAATAAATCTATTCGATATCCAATTTCGAGTTTTACTTCTTCATAAATCAACGGTAATGCCTTTTGTTTAACGACGAATAAATCACTTTTTAGTAACTCATAATAAAGGCACTCTTCATAAGCACTTTCCAATAAACCGGGGCCTAAAGCTTTGTGGACTTTTAATGCTGCATCAAATATTACTTTTGAAATTTCATTTTCAGTCATAGCCGTAATTTAATATATAAAAGCGGATTAAATTACATAACCCTACTTATTTTTCATTGCGTTCATTGCGCATCCTCTCCGAACCTTGCGTTTAAGCTTTTAAATATTATCTCTAAATGGAGCTGTAGCCCGATCAAAAATACCGTGCATAAAAGCAATGGCCAAGCCATAGTTTGTTACCGGAATTCCAGCTTCAATAGCCGGATTTAAACGACTTTTCACCTGTTTTTGGGTAATGACACATCCTCCACACTGAATTACCAAAGCATAATCAGTAATGGGTCGTTTAATGCTTTCCAAACCGGAAACCATTTCGTAATTTAATTTTTTACCACTAAAACGATCTAACCAATTCGGGATTTTCACCTGACCAATATCATCACAAGAAACATGATGCGTACACGATTCGAGCAATAAGACCCTATCACCTGCTTTTAAGGAAGCCAGTTTGGGTGTACCTTTTAGGTAAGCCTCGAAATGGCCTTTTTGTCGCGCTAAAACAACACTAAAACCGGTTAAAGGAATTTCAGCCGGAACTACGGAATTCACAAATTCAAAGGCTTGACTATCCGTAATCACCAAGACAGGCTTAGGATGCATCACTTTTAAATAGTTTTCAAGTTCTGTTTCGCGCAAGGTAACTACCACAGCGTGATTATCTAAAACATCGCGAATAAGTTGCACCTGGGGCAATATCATCCGCCCCACCGGAGCCTCTGAATCTATGGGCGTTACCAACAAAACCACATCATCTTTTTTAATGATATCACCCAATATGGTTTGAAAATGCAAAGCATTACGGGGCATCATTTTATTAATTTCCTGATGCAATAAAGATGCATTCTTTTTATCCCGACAACTAAAATGAAGTATGGGCACTTGCAAACGAGCAGCTAAAACGTTGGTTTTTTCTTGATCGATAGGAAAAAGATCGCTTTTGTTTTGAACAATTAGATAAGGAACATCATATTTCGCAAATTTTTGAATTAAATCTTCCTCAAAAGATTCAAAAACATGATTTACTATAACGAGTATAGCCAAATCGATCTGACTGATTTGAAGAATGCTTTTTTTAATCCGCTCCTGCCCTAATGTGCTGTCATCATCAATTCCGGCAGTATCAACTAAAATAACGGGGCCTAAATCGGCAATTTCCATCGACTTTTTAACAGGATCAGTAGTTGTTCCGGCCACATCCGATACAATGGCAATATCCTGATTGGCCAAGGTATTTATCAGGCTACTTTTCCCATAATTACGGCGACCAAAAATGCCTATATGTGGTTTTACGTCTTTTCCTTTACTCATTCTAAAATCTATACTTAGTGTGGCTTTGAGTATACTTTGTGTCTTTTCGTGGTGAACTAAAAATAATTAACCACTAAGGACTCAAAAGATATCACAAAGGTTCATATAATTATGTTCATCACGTAGCAAAACGTCCATCTTTTAAAACCAGTTTACGATCGCACATTCCGGCCAATTCCAGATTATGCGTAACAATGACAAAAGTTTGTTTAAACTCATCGCGCAAAGCGAAAAACAACCTATGCAGTTCTTGTGTGTTTTCACTGTCCAGATTTCCCGAAGGTTCGTCAGCTAAAATAATTTGTGGCGTATTTATTAAAGCGCGTGCAATAGCCACCCGTTGTTGTTCCCCGCCGGAAAGCTCAGCCGGTTTATGATTGAAACGGTGACTCATCTGCAAGAAATCGAGCAATTCCTTTGCTCTTTTTTCCACTTGTTTTTGCGGATTTTTCCCGATAAAGCCGGGCAAACAAACATTTTCCAGACTTGTAAATTCGGGCAAAAGATGATGAAACTGAAAAACAAAACCGATGTGTTTGTTTCTAAAATCAGCCATGGCGTTATCGCTGAGGGCAAAAACATTTTCACCGGCAATCTCCAATTCACCATTATCCGGTCTATCCAATGTTCCTAATATCTGTAACAAAGTGGTTTTTCCAGCACCTGATGCTCCGGTAATACCAATTATTTCACCGGAATTAATGCTAAGGTCGATATTTTTAAGCACTTGAATAGTGCCATACGATTTATTAATATTTCGTGTTTTTATCATACTACTTGTCGTTAGTGCAAAGATCAAAAGATAAACCGAGTTTATAAAAATATAAACTGAAATTATTTAAACACACTAACGTATTAAAGCAATTTACTCTAGTCTATCCTCATTTTTAACGGCAAAAAAAGCGATTAAATCTTTCAAAATCTCGGCTTGTTTAGCTAAAGATTCAGAATTTTGAGAAAAACGAGTAGCCGAACCCGCATTTTGCTGCGTTATAATATTGAGCTGCTGTATCGCTTCGCTAACCTGATCAGCTCCGGTTCTTTGTTCCAAACTAGCTACCGCAATTTGCTGCACCAAAAGGGCTGTTTTTTCGATATCCGGAATAATTTCAGTCAATTTGGCTTTGGTTTTATTCGCAATATCAACTCCATTTGCGGAGAGTTCGTCTATCTCACTAGCTGCAGTTTGAGAACGGAGCGCCAATTTACGCACCTCATCAGCCACAACAGCAAATCCTTTTCCGTGTTCTCCTGCTCTTGCTGCTTCAACGGCTGCGTTTAATGCCAGGATATTCGTTCTTCTTGATATCTCACCAATAATCGAAATCTTATCGGCAATATCCAGAATAGACTGAGCAAGGGTTTGCGTATATTTATTTCCATCACGGATTCCATCAACAGCTTGAATAGCAATTTTTTCTGTTTCTTGTGCGTTTTCTGTATTTTGATGAATATTAGAAACCATTTCTTCCATTGAGGCCGAAATTTCTTCTGCAGAGGCCGCCTGACTATTCGATCCATCGGCTAAATCTTCAGCAAAATGCGATAAATCCGTACTGGATTCTGCTATTTTATTCGAGCTTAGTACCACTTCCTCAATAATCACACTCAATTTATCAGCCATAGTCGACAATGACTTCGCCAATTCGCCTATTTCATCATTTCTATTGACATTTAATTTTGCTTCTAAATTACCTGAGGCAATTTCTTTAGCAAAATCTATACCTTCTATAATGGGTTTACTTATGGCATCAGAAATAAAATAAACCAATACGAAAAGAACCAACAACCCCAAAATCCCAACAATTAAGGTATTTCGAAATACTATATTGGCTTCTTTCATTACTATTTTAACCGGGACTTCTATACCCATCATCCACTTTGTGTCGGCATTGCCAATAGAAATGGGCTCCAGGGCTACAAAATACTCGCTATGATCTTTTTCATTCGTATATTTAAATTCAAAGCCCCTATTTTGTAAGGATTTCTCAAATCCTTCTCTGAATAAAGTACTATCTCCATTTAAGCTCAAAAAATAATCGTTTCCGATGAGTTCATGATTAGAATGAGCAACAATGCTGCCGTTATTGGCAATGATATAAGAAACCGTACTATCGAAAGGATGAATATCAGCAATAATATCTTTCATGGTTTCCAAAGAAATATCTACGCCTAAAAGTCCATCAAAACTACCATCCTCTCCATTAATCGGACAGGCTATCGTTGTCATTAATATACCGGCCAGTTCAGGTGTTGACACATCGTAATAGGGATCTACAATCGTTTCCTTGTTTTGCTCCCTTATGATATAATAGGCCGACTTGAGTTGGAAATTATTCTCTTCAAGCGATTCTGTATTTGCCAATATTTCGTTGTTCTTTCTAAAATAAACACTACGAACGCGCCCATTTCTAAACTTGTAATTTTCATCTAGAGCCTTTTTTTCCCAAGATAATCCTACAGATAAATACTGATCGTTATTACGCATCCAATTAACCATCAAATCGTTATAATAATCATCCCTTTGTTTTTGGCTGTAATTATTATAATCGCCCAAAGCATGACTCAAAGTGCGTGTAGACACGATTATTTTATTTAAATCATCCTGCACTTTGTTTCTATACTCTCTTGTATTGGCTTTAGCTAGAGCGGCAGAATCGGAAGAGGTAGTTTGTTTCAATTGCAAACTAATATATCCTATAGAAATACTATAAATAATTGTAGCTACTGTTAGGA
Organism: Bacteroidales bacterium; assembly: GCA_041592395.1. GTDB lineage: Bacteria > Bacteroidota > Bacteroidia > Bacteroidales > UBA12170 > UBA12170. The sequence continues at coordinate 5,232 of JBFHQD010000014.1, forward strand.
TATAGAAATTAAGTTTTGATTTAAGTTTTAAACGCATAATTTTCACAGTATAGCTTTTTTGTTGTAAAGGTATCCTATATTTTGATAAAATAAAATGAATTTGAAGCTTAAATACTAAATTTTTATTTACAAAACATCTTCTAAAAAATTAGTGCTCTATGATTTACAGCAAAAAAAGCCTTCTAACTATCATTCAGAAAGCATCACTTAAGAATAAATGCCCAAAAAATTCGTAACCTTTTCTTGCTTTTATCTTCGAATAAGAAATAGATAAATTGTTGAATAAAATTGTAATTTTGACTTATGGATATTTTTCTTTCAATATTAGCCATCGTATTACTTCTTGTTGGTTTGCTTGGTGCAATTATTCCGGCTTTGCCTGGACCTATAATCTCTTACGCCGGTTTAATCAGTTTGTATTTTAGTAGTCATCAACCTTTTACCGATCGTTTTATGCTGCTTTGGTTAACTTTAGCCATTGTAATTACCGCTTTAGACAATATTGTACCTATATTGGGAACAAAAAAAATGGGCGGCTCAAAGAAAGGGGTTTGGGGCAGCATTGTTGGACTGATTTTCGGCTTGTTATTTCTCGGCCCTTTTGGAATATTAATCGGTCCCTTTGTAGGTGCAGTTTTGGGTGAATTGATTGATGGAAAAGAATTTAATTTCGCACTCAAAGCCGGATTTGGTAGCTTTTTGGGATTTTTAACCGGTACCATTTTAAAATTAGTCTATTCGGCTTGGGCCGGATATTATATTGTTGTTAATCTTTACTTTTTTAGCTGATGAAAAAAATTAAACCGCATTATTTTGGAATACTTTTCGCGCTTTTAATGCTTACAACATCTTGTTTAAAAAAAGAAGATTGTGGCGAGTGTTTTACGCCTCCTCCCCAATTGTATTTTAAAATTCTAAGTGCGGAAAGCGGCGAGAATTTGCTCTCCAATTTCACTTATACCGCAGAAAATATCAATCTCTATTATTTTGATAACGAAGAAAAAGTGTATTTGAGATTACAATATTTAGAAATTGATGGTCAATGGATTTTAAGTTCTAGCGAAATGAGTTGGTATGCGATTTCGGAATCGGGAGAGACCTTCTATCTTGTGCTTAATTCGGAAACAACAGAAACTATCTTTTTAAAAATAGATGCTGTCGTTGAGAATTGATGTACTTATCACAACCTAGAAACCCTAAAAATAAACAATACGGATGCTGAAATAGAGCCTTATACAAATTATATCATCATCAGGAAATAAACAATTTATTAGGATGGAATATATCTTTTTAATTGCTGCATTTAATGCCTTTTTCTTTTCCGTATTGCTTTTTCAGAAAAAAAATAGAGCATTATACGATACGATTTTAATCTTATGGTTAATCTATCTGGGTTTGTTTATTGGAACTTACGCCTTTTTCTCACACGATTTATTTACAAACTTCCATCTTTTGTCGAGCAGTTTAATTTCCTTATTTCTATTGCAAGGCGGCTTTTTGTATATTTATGTATCGGCGTTGGTCAATCGCAAATCCATTTTTGATAAAAAGTATCTTATCCATCTCAGTCCTTTCATCTTGTTCAATCTCTACTTGTTTATTTGTTCTTTTTTTCCGGAGATAGCTGAATCCATTAGCCTAAAAACAGTGCACCTCGATCATAATCCTCCTCTCTTATTTATACTATTTTTAATCATTACTGCTTTGTCGGGGCCTTTCTATTTTGTTTTATCCATAAAGACCCTGAAAAAACACGACATCAATGTATTCAACAATTTTTCTTTTTCCGAACTGATAAATTTGGAGTGGTTGAGAACGCTGATCTATATTTTCGGGATTGTATGGACAGCGCTGATTATCATTACCATAATCCATCACATCTTCAATCTGTTTTCGATGGTTTTTTGTACCGACGGATTGTTTCTTTCCTTATCCGTTTTTGTAATCCTAATTGGTTATTTCGGATTAAAGCAAAGAGAAATATTTACTTTGGTTGCGAGCAAAGAGCAATTTCTACTGCCTGAAAATAAGATGAAATATGCGCATTCTCAATTAACTGATGAAAAGGCAGACGAATATGCCGAAAAGTTAAGTTCCTATATGGAATCGGCTAAACCCTACCTTAACCCTAATTTAACCTTGCCACAGCTGGCTTCTGAAATAGATATTTCTTCGCATTATTTGTCGCAGATAATTAACGATAAATTCCAAGTGAATTTTTTTGACTTTGTAAATAAATACCGTGTCCAAGAAGTCAAAATGAAACTTAAAGACCCGCGATCTGAAAATTTTTCGCTTTTAGGCATTGCACTTGATTGTGGATTCAATTCAAAATCTGCATTTAACCGCATCTTTAAGAAATTTACGAATCAAACACCCTCTCAATATAAATCGGCCTCTACTTAGTCAACATTCATCCGGATTTATACTTTTTTGAGTCTTCGTTTATAAGTAAGCACTTCGATCCCGACTTTTTTATGTCCCAATGTATCGGTTGGAGCGATTGAACCTGTATTGCACGCTACTTTTGTCCTAAAACAAATTACAAATTCAATTAAAATTTAAAAAGGAGAAAAGAGTATGACAAAGAATTATTCAGAATTGTATGCAGAAACAGTAGAAATGATAGGGCAATATGCGAAAGAAAACCCTGAATTGATGGGCGCCTTTTCTAAAGTGCATCAAATAGGATCTAAAGATGGCGCTTTAAAATCAAAACACAAAGAGTTAATAGCGCTGGGAATTTCTATTCATGCGCAATGTATGGGTTGTATAACCATGCATGTTAAAGATGCGATTAAAAGTGGTGCTACACATAACGAAATTGTTGAAACAATAGGAACAGCAATCTATATGGGAGGTGGTCCGGCAGTTGTTCACGGAGCAAAAGCTTATTCTGCATTGCAGGAATTTGAAGCAAAAATACAGGAGTTCGCTATAAGCAACAACTAAGAATATTGAAATCAAGTATTAATTTAAAAATGACATAAAATGAAAACAAAAAACTTTAAAAATCAGAACAAATTAACAAGGAAGTTGAAATTCAAAGTATTAGCGTCACTGCTTTTCTCTATTTTCCTTCTCTCGTCAAATGCAACTTTTGCGCATTGCGATTCTTACGACGGACCTGTTATTAAAGATGCTAAGACAGCATTAGAAACCAATAATGTAAATATCGTTCTAAAATGGGTGGAGAAGGCTGATGAAGCAGAAATCACTAACTTGTTTAACAAAACTTACAAACTCAAAAATGGCGATAAAGAAATTTATGAGATCGTCGAAAAATATTTCTTCGAGACTTTGGTTCGAATTCACAGAGCCGGTGAAGGCGCTCCTTACTCGGGTTTAAAACCGGCAGGCAGTGCAAGTCAGATTGTTAAAATGGCTGATCATTCAATTGAAACAGGCGATGTAGACGATTTAACAAGCAAATTTACGGCTCACATCGAAAAGGTGGTGAAAGAGAAATATCATACCTTGATGGAACTTTCTAAAGTAAAAACGGAATCGCTTGAAAAAGGAAGAGCCTATGTAGCTGCTTATGTAGATTATACACATACTTTAGAAGCTTTGCATGCGCCACTTGAACATGGAAGTTCGGCGCATTCAGAACATAAATAAAGAATTAACTAAAAGCAGTCAAGAACCTTCTTCGGTAATATTTCCGATGAAGGTTTTTTTATGTTGGGATAAATTTACACTCTCGAATCTTCTTGAATAGGCAAACGCGCCATTTTTTCTACTTCAATGCTGGGAAATCCAAACTCTTCGACTACTTTTCCCAAGATTAAATAAAGTCCATAACCTCGAAAAGGATAATTTCGAATGCTAATCGGGAAATTTACCGTATCAAAAAACTGTCCGTCTTTATCCAGAAAAGTACCAAAATGCATCAATTCCTTTCGTACAGTGCGTACATTTTTGTAGGTCACCAGATTACCAATCATCCGCACTTTTTTACCCAGATGATGCATTAAATCCTTTGCCCGAATCTCTCCTCGAAAAGAAGTTTTTAATAAATCAAAGGCGCTCAAACTTATAGGAAAGCCCAACAGTTCCATTTCATCATAAGCATCTTCGAGCGGAGAATAAACAAAATCGGGCAAACGGTAATTTTTAAGTGGCATTTTAAACAAGGCTTGTCCATTGTTTTGCTTATTCGACTTATTAACAAGCAATTGCATTTCCCACAACAAAGCCGATTTGGGTTTGTTTGTAAAACGAAAAGCGCCCACACGAATCAATAAAACCATTTGTTCTTTTCCAATTTGCAAGCGCTGAACAAAATCGGGCAAATCAATGAATTCGCCGCTAAGCTCGCGTTCTTTTTGAATGGCTTTTCCAAGATTGGCTTCCAAACTCTGAATATGAATAAAACCCATATAAATCGTTTTTCCGATGAGGCGCGTTTTATAATTGCTGTTATTTACACAAGGAAGCTGCACCTGGGCTCCGGCGGTAATTGCTTCGTTGAAATAGACCCAAGAATGATAAAATCCGCCAAAATTATTGATTACTGCCGTGATAAATTCTAAAGGATAATGCGCTTTCAAAAACAAACTCTGAAAACTCTCTACGGCGTACGAAGCCGAATGTGCTTTAGAAAAAGAATAGCCCGCAAAAGATTCGATCTGTCGCCAAATTTCTTTCGTCAACTCATCCGTATAGCCACGCGCTTTGCAATTCGAGAAAAAGCGATCGACAATGCGTTGAAACTCACTTTTACTTCTGTATTTTCCGCTCATAGCACGACGCAAAACATCGGCATCGGCCAAATCCAATCCCGCAAAATGATGGCAAACTTTAAGCACATCTTCTTGATACACCATAACACCATAGGTTTCTTTCAGTTGCGCTTCCATCACCGGATGCAAATATTCAATCTTATCAGGATGATGAAAGCGCTCGATATAAGCACGCATCATTCCCGATTTGGCGACTCCGGGACGAATAATGGAGCTGGCAGCTACCAAACTCAGGTAATTATCGCAGCGCAATTTCTTTAACAAACCTCGCATAGCGGGACTTTCTACATAGAAACAACCAATGGTATCGCCTTTGCGCAACTGCTCTTTTACTTTCTTATCGTGTTTAAACGCCTGAATAGCATGCACATCCACATTAATTTTTTGGTTTTCTAAGATGATTTCGGCGGCTTCTTTTATATGCCCTATTCCGCGCTGACTCAGGATATCCAGTTTCTCAAAACCAATATCTTCGGCCACATACATATCCCATTGAATGGTTGGAAATCCTTTGGGTGGAAGATCTAAAGCGCCATAATAATTGATGGGTTTTTCAGAAATCAAGATTCCTCCGGCATGAATGCTTCGCGAATTGGGGAAATCTTTCATCAATGCGGCAAGTCGATGCATTTCATCCGTAATCTCATTTCTATTCTGATTATCGTTTGGATATTTTATCAATTGATCGATTTCCTCTTTTGGCAAACCAAAAACCTTACCCAATTCGCGGTAAATCGATTTGCCTTTAAAAGTGCTTATTGTGCCCAGTAATGCCGTATGCTCGCGACCGTATCGCTTAAAAATATAATCAATCACCTCATCACGCTCTTTCCACGAATAATCAATATCAAAATCGGGGGGCGAAGTTCGTTTGGGATTTAAGAAGCGCTCGAAATACAAATCGAGTTCGATAGGATCAACATCGGTTATTTTTAAACAATAGGCCACTACGCTGTTGGCGCCACTACCCCGCCCCACATGGTAAAAGCCGCGCGACATCGAATAGCGGATAACATCCCAGGTAATTAAAAAATAAGCCGAAAAACCCAACTGATCGATGATTTCCAGTTCGTGACGTAAACGACTTTCAGCTTCCAAATGATCAGGTTTATAACGATACTGAAAACCATCGTAAGCCAATTTTTTCAATAAAGCTTTGTCATCCTTTCGGTTACCTGTAAAAGTGGCCTTATTTTTAACGCGCTCAAAATCAAAATCCATCGAACAATTAGCAAGCAAAGCATTTGTGTTTTCAATCAATTCGGGATAAGCAGAAAAATACTGCAAGAGCACTTCTTGAGTCGGAAAATCATCCTGCAAATTGGCTTGCTCTTCTTTTTTAAGCTTAGAAAGCAAACAATTGTGATCGATAGCACGCAAATACCGATGCAATTCAAATTCCTCATTCGTTTCAAAAACAACATTTTGCAACAGAAGCAATTTGCTTTTTTTCTTTGCCAACGACGAAAAAGCAAGTTGATTTAATTGATCGCGTCGAATACCAACAAATTCATAATCAGCAAGTTCTCTATCCAAAATCTTTTCGAAAGGATAAATGACAATTACTTTATCCAAAAAAGGAGGTTTTTTTGGATAAGGCTTTTTGGTCAAGTGGCATTCGGATAAAAAATGATTGATGGAATAAAGTCCAAGGCTATTTTTTGCAATAAGCAAATACATCAAATCATCCGCATTGCGAATATCAACACCAATAACGGGATCAATTCCAAGTGCTTTGCACTGCTTTACAAAGTCGATAGCACCCGTAGTATTGTTAATATCAGTCAGCACAAATTTTTTATAGCCTTTTTGGAGTGCCAAAGCAATCAGTCGCTCTACGGAAAGTGTTCCATAGCGAAGGCTGTAGTAAGAATGTGCTTGTACTATCATTGATTAATATCTAATCTTTTTTAACGACTTTAAGATAATATAAAAGTCATTAAAATAGCAATATTGATTAAATAATAATCAATTGAAATGGACTAAACCCCTACTGTTTCACTCCTTCTCTCGAGCAAAACCGTATCTCGCCATTTTCCATCAAGTTGCGCGATTTTCTCTCGGGTTCCTATCACCCGAAATCCAAATTTCTTATGAAGTTTAAGCGTTGCCTTATTCTCCGGAAATGTACTTGAATACAAAGTCCAAATTCCATGTTCTTCAGATGACTGTATCACTTTTTCCATAAGTTTCGATCCAATCCCTTTCCCTGTTACTGTTGTATCCACATATACACTAATTTCGGCAACACCTTTATACACTTTTCTTGCAGAAACATTCGACAAAGCTATCCAAGCTACAACTTGCTCATTGTCAATATAAACGAATCTTGAATATTCTAAATGGCCTAGATCCCAATCCGTCCATAACGGAACAGTCGTTTCAAATGTAGCATTTCGAGTATCGAGTCCCATTTTATAGATTTCCAAAACTCTGGGACCATCTTCTTTAAGCATTGCTCTAATCATATTCTTTTATGCTAAGAAAGATAATCTTTCAAATTTTTCTGAATAAAATATTCCCAACCACTTCTGCAACTTTCTCGGGCAAATTCCGGTATTTCTTGAGGAAAAGTGTCTAAGCCTTCATTGCTAATCCGAAGCAAAGTAGTCGCCTCCGTTTTTTCGAATAACGTAAAACTAACCAAACCTTTCCCCGGATATTCGGCATAAGACCAATCGTACGAAATCTTTCTTAAAGGTTGCACCTCTACTATTTTCCACAAATGGGTGAAAATTCCGGTTTCAGACTGCACCTTAAATTTGGTTTGAAATCCCACAACCGGCTCAAAAGAAGGGATATTTTCGAAAAACCATTGCTTCATTTGTTGGAGCTCGGTAATAGCCTTCCAAACTTCATTAACAGAAGCATTGAAAAGCTGCTCAACGATAATAGGATTGCTTGTATCAGTCATTTATAACAGGTCTATAAATCGAGAGAAAGCTTTAAATTTCCACCTAAACCATCTTTAATGATTCTCATTAAGGTGGAAAGACGAATATCGCTGGCGTTATTTTCGATGCGTGATATATAATTTTTTGTTGTTCCCACTTTAATTGCCAGCTCTTCTTGAGTTAAATGTTGTCTTTTTCGAGCTTCCTGAATGAGCACTCCTATCTTAAAAGTTTCGAATTCTTCTTCAAATTTATCCCTTTTTTCGGCCCCTTTCTTTCCGTAATTTTCGTCAAGATGCGCATCGAATGATGTTATATTTTTATTTGTTTTCATAATACTCTTTTTTAAGTTTTTTAGCACGTTTAATCTCATTCTTAAGGGTTTTCTGAGTTTTCTTTTGAAAGCCACTTAATAAAATAACAAGATCTCCTTCATCAAAAAAACAGAATATTCTATAAATTCCATTTTTGGCAGAAACCCTGATTTCCCACAAGCCCCCCGTATTAGATAAATGCTTTAAATATTTCTCAGGAATTATTCTTAATGTTTTAATAAGAAGAATGGTCCAGTCTATTTTTTTTCTAACACTTTCCGGCTGCTTTCGATAGAAATCCTTAAAGTAATTTTTATAGATACCTACTTCCCTTACAAATTCCATCAATGCTACTTACGTTATATTTTTCGCAAAGTTACCCAATTAGACAACATTTATCAAGTAAAAAATGAATTCTTATTCCTAAAGCAAATTTTTAGATATATTGAAAAAACATTGCCGAAAGGATATTTGCATCCCAAACGGCCTTAGTACAAGCATTGAAAAACTGCTCAACGATAATAGGATTGCTTGCATCAGTCATCTTTTAGCATATTCGTTAATCAACCTTGCTCAGGCATTTATTAATTTTAAATAATTTTCCGGAGTAAAAATGCCAAGTTCGCTTTTTTTATAATCTTTTACATTGCGTGTAATTATTGCCTCAATGTTCCCCTTATTCAGTGATGAAAAGTTTTGAAGTGCATCTTCAAAATCGAGAAAATTTGAATGGAGTGCATTTTCAACAACTTGGCCATTCACATCAATTATAGAAGTTATTTTTACCAATAGCTTTAGCTTTTCAATCACTTTTTCGTGTTTTGCAATTCTACGCAATAAACAGTAGGTGTTACTAATAATAACTGGGGTTATAAAGCCTTCAATTTGCTTATTTTCACATAAACTAAAGATTAGGGCTGCCTCTTTTGAATAGGGTTGGCGATCGAAGAAAAAATCCAGAATCACATCGGTATCTATCAGTATTCTCCTCATTACAAATACTTTTCAGATAATCTTTTTGATAACTCCACTTTGTAATCAAAATCGTCAGGCGCTTTAAAGCTTCCAAGAAGCGATTTTACAATAGGAGAAAGTTCTTCTGAAGTCGTTTGATCTCTTGTTAAACTCTTCAAATAATTCTCGATTAAATCAGATAAGCTCCGCTCTTTTTCTTTTGCGTAAGCCTTTGCTTTCTTTATTACCGATTGATCGATAGTTAAGGTCAATTTCGTATTCATACAAAGGATTTTAAATCACACGTACAAATTTACAAAAAAACACACGGTGGTGCAAATTTTGTATTATTAACACGTGCAGTTTTATTTAATGTTTGGCAATCTTTACTAAAACTGAAATCTATCCCTTTTTATCAGTCACCAACAGCGTTAAAAATCCGGCAATAATCATCGATATTCCACCCAAAACCAAAGCATAGATTGCATGTCCATCAAATAAATGACGCGTAAAAAAGCCAAGAATACTAGCGGCTACAATCTGAGGGATCACAATAAAGAAATTAAAAATTCCCATATAGATTCCCATTTTATGTGCCGGTAAGGCGCCTGTTAAGATGGCATAAGGCATGGCTAATATACTTGCCCAAGCAACACCGACTCCCACCATGGAAAGCAATAATAAATTTGGATCTTTAAAAAAGTAAATCGAAATCAGACCTAATCCACCCAAAACGAGCGCAATCAAGTGTGTAATTTTCCGATTGGTGTATTTGGCCATGACAGGCAATAAAAAGGCCACAGCAGCTGCAACACCATTGTACACGGCAAATAAAAAGCCAACCCAGTCGGCGCCTTCGTTAAACAAAGCCGAAGTTGTGTCGGAAGTGCCATAAATATGCGATGTTACGGCTGATGTCGTATAAATCCACATGGCAAAAAGGGCGAACCAAGAAAAGAATTGGACAAACGACAATTGCACCATCGTTTTTGGCATATTGAAAAAATCGTGTATCACCTCAAAGAAACCATTCTTGGTATTTCCATTTTTCTGCATCAATCCGGCAAATAAAAAGATAAATCCAAAAACCAAAGCACCAATGGAGAACACATACAATTCTTTCTCTCCTTGAATTTTATAAAAGAAAAACGTAGTCAGCAAACCGATAAGAATAGCCACATAGCCTGAATTTATTTTTGTTCTTCTATTCTTAACATCTTTCAATTGAGCAATGTCTCTTTCTTCGTAGGCTTTCGTACTGGCTTGTCTTTCCGCGCTCGAAAAAGCAGCTATTTCTTCAGGAGAATATTCTTTGGTTCGGAAAACGGTCCAAACTACAGCGCTAAAAAAGGCAAACGCGCCTAAATAAAACGACCATTTTACAGAAGGTGGAATAATACCTTCGGGCGCCGTATTTGCAACACCTAACCAATTAGTCATTATATAAGGTAAAGCAGAACCTACAACCGCTCCTATTCCAATAAAAAAGCTTTGCATAGCAAAACCTTTGGTACGTTGTTCGTCGGGCAACATATCGCCAACAAAAGCGCGGAAAGGCTCCATCGAAATATTTATTGAAGCATCCAAAATCCATAACAAACCGGCAGCCATCCACAAAGCAGAAGCGTTGGGCATAATGATTAGTGCCAAAGAAGCCAAAACTGCACCCACTAAGAAATACGGACGACGACGACCAAATCGATTCCAAGTATTATCGCTCATATGCCCAATAATAGGCTGTATCAATAAGCCTGTTACCGGCGCAGCAATCCATAGGATTGGAATATCATCGATATTAGCTCCAAGGGTTTCAAAAATTCTACTGACGTTTGCATTTTGGAGGGCAAATCCAAATTGAATACCTAAAAATCCGAAACTCATGTTCCAGATTTGCCAAAAACTTAATTTAGGTTTTTGCATGATTAAATTTTAAAGGTTATGATTATATTGCTGATAAAAGTAAGCATTTTTTACTGTTTTCTATTCGTTTTATCTTACGAATTTGACTATTGTCCTTTTATAAGCATCAAATCGGCCAAAGCAATGGCAGCAACGGCTTCGATAATAACCGGAATACGTAAAGCGATACAGGCATCGTGGCGACCCACAATATTAAATTCTTCTACGCTATCTTTTTCCTGATTATAGGAATTTTGCGTTTTACTGATACTGGAAGTTGGTTTAACCGCCACTCGAAACACCAAGTCATTGCCATTCGTAATTCCTCCATTTATGCCTCCGGCATGATTACTCGATGTTTTGCCTTTACTATCCAGAATTTCATCGTTATGTTCACTTCCTTTCATTTTAGAGGCCTCAAATCCGGAACCAAATTCAATGCCTTTAGTCGCCGGAACAGCAAAAACCAAGTGACTAATCATAGATTCCGCCGAATCGAAAAAAGGCTCGCCTAAACCAACCGGAAGTCCGCTAACACGGCATTCGATTAATCCGCCCACCGAATCACCTTCTTTGAGTGCATTATCGATGGTTTCTTGAATGGCTTTGCTGCCACCAACTTCAATAACTTTTGCCTCAAAGCTTACTTTTTTTAAGATTTGCTTTGCAATATAACCGGCAGCAACCAACCCTAAAGTTATTCTACCGGAAAAATGACCACCGCCGCGCGGGTCGTTAAATCCTTTGTATTTCTTATGCGCTGTAAAATCGGCATGACCGGGACGTGGAATAGCCTGAATTTCATCGTAATCGCGCGATTGGACGTTTGTATTTTCAAAAACGATAGCAATAGGAGCGCCGCTTGTTTTGCCCTGATAAACGCCACTTAAAATTCGAGGTAAATCCGGTTCTTGTCGAGGTGTTGTGCCACGAGCACCACTTCTGCGGCGGTCGAAATCGGCCTTAAAATCCTCTTCTTTTAGCGAAATCCCAACCGGACAACCATCAATTACTATTCCTATTCCTTCTCCGTGAGATTCTCCAAAAATGGATAATTTAAATTTTCGTCCGAATGTATTCATTTTGCTCCTTTTTTTATTTCATCAACAAAGCCAAAAGCGCTTGCTGATCATAATCTTGTTTTTTTATTTTGATGCCTGTAAACAATTGAAATGCCGGCAATGCTTGATGCAGCAGCCAATTTTCACCTTTAATCAATTGAACGCATTCACTTTTCTCATACACCGATTGAGGATAAGAAGCATCCAAAACCGTCAATCCCGAATGCAAACAATCCGGATTAAGTAGCTGAATATCGGCAGGCAAAGTATCCACAATAATATCTGCATTTTCTACTGCTTTTCGCAAATGATATTCATCGATATAATCCACATCAAACTTTGCTGCTAATTCTTTCGATTTGTATTGACTTCGGTTATAGAGCTGCACAACGGCATCGCGCTGTTTTAATCCATAAATTGCCGCTCTGGCAGCACCACCGGCTCCTAAAACCAAACAGTATTTCGAAGATAAATCACATATTCTTTCTTCCAGCGAATTGATAACACCCAGATAATCTGTATTATATCCAATTAATAGTCCATCTTTGAGCACTACCGTATTTACACTTCCTATCTCGCGGGCTTCTTCTGATAATTTATCGATAAATGGAAAAACATCTTGTTTAAAAGGCGCTGTAATATTTGTTCCACTTATTCCTTTTTTAAAAAGTATCGGTATTTCATTTGCCGATTGCAATGGGATTTTATCATAACTGGCCTTCAATTTTAAAGTTTCGAAGAGGTACTTAAAAATGAGGGGACTTTTACTGTGTTCCACAGGATTTCCTACTACAGCCAGTTTCATAAATTTAATCGTTTAGTTGTTGATATAAATTTACCATTTCTTGCATCGTCAATTGTCCCGGAGCCGTTTGCTCTTTATCGGAAAAGGAAGCGTAAGTAAAAGGAGCTCCCAATTTTAATATTTTTACTCGAGAAAGTTTTCCGAGTTCTCCCATTGCAAAAGCAATAATATCGTCGAATTGTTGATACAAAAAGTCGATTTTCTCTAAATCGGCTTTTGTTTTTGCCGTTGTAATAATTTTAGCAATATCAGCACCCATATCAAATGCTTGATGCGTATCTGCGACCAATTGATTAAGTTCGGGTGTTTTTTTAAAGTTATGTTGCGATAAAATCAATTGGGTTTCAGAAAGTTGAATAGCCGATTCTAAATCGTTCAGCAAATCAATATCCTGCTCAAAATCCAAATCGATAAAATCAACGCCTAAATCCAGTGCAGCACGATAAGCCTCAATTCGATCTTGGTAACTGAACTTTCCTTTGCGACAGGTAAAAATCAACTTTTCGGGCAATTTTATTTTGGCAATATCTTTAATTGGGATAGAACACAAATCGAAACGCAACTCGGCAAATAAATGGGGTGTACGAAAAGCCGCATTCAAACTTTCGAGCTTATTAAAATAAGCACTCCTACAAATTTTCAAATCCAAATCTTCCACAAATAATAAAATCTTTTTAAAATGTAAAAGTAGGAAATTCTGACTAAGCTAAAGCGATAAAATGAGTGTATGCTTTTTAAAAATTTGTATGTTTGAAAAATGGATAAAAAACTGAAAAAAGTACATTGGAAACCCGGAACAATGGTTTATCCGCTTCCGGCGGCTATGGTAAGTTGCGGGAGCAGTCCTGATAACTATAATATCATCACAATCGCTTGGACGGGCACAACGAATACCGATCCTCCAATGGCCTATGTTTCTATACGTAAAAGCAGACATTCGCATCATTTAATTGCCGAAAATGGCGAATTTGTTATCAATCTAACGACGAAAGACTTGGCTTTTGCAACCGATTGGTGTGGCGTTAAATCGGGGCGCGACTTTGATAAGTTTAAAGAAATGAAACTTACAGCAGTGAAAGGCGAAAAAGTGAATGCGCCAATCATAGCGGAGTGTCCGATTAATATTGAGTGTAAAGTAACGCAGGTTATTTCGCAAGGATCGCACGATATGTTTTTAGCCGAAGTTGTGCATGTGCAAGCAACCGAAGCTTTATTAAATGAAGATACCGGTAAATTCGATTTTAATAAAAGCACGCCAATTGTATATTCGCACGGCGCCTATCACGAGCTGGGGAAATTTATTGGGAAATTTGGCTTTTCGGTGATGAAAAAAAAGACCAAAAAGCGCTTGGCTAAAAAGAAGTAAGAATAAGTTAATATTCAACAAAAAAAAAGACCCGATTAAATTTCAATCAGGTCTTTTTTATTAAACTTTGCTTGCTATTTTTTCTTTTTAGTAGCTTGCTGTTGTTTAGCCATTTCTTCTAAACGTTTTTGGAAACCCGATTTTTTCTTAGCCGGTTTCTTTTTATTAGCTTCAAGCTGTGCATGAATTTTTTTCTCGTCAATTGTTTTACGGATAATAAACATTTGACCGAAAGTAATCATATTGGCCAAGAAATAATAATAGCTCAATCCGGCCGCATAATTATTAAAGATTCCAAGGAACATAATCGGCATCAAATACATCATATATTTCATTCCGGGCATTTGTTGCGTGCTGCTACCCATCATGTCGTTATTTACCTTGGTGTACATTATGGTTGAAACCGTCATTAAAAGCGTAAACAAACTGATGTGATCGCCATAGAATGGAATATCAAATCCATTGGGGAAAGTCCAAATCGAATCGTAAGTCGATAAATCGTGTGCCCATAAAAATGCTTTTTGACGCAACTCAATAGAGGCGGGGAAAAAGCGGAACATGGCAAACAATATTGGCATTTGTAAAAGCATAGGAACACAGCCTGCCATTGGATTTACACCTGCTCTTTTATACAGATCCATTGTGGCTTGTTGCTTTTTAACAGCGTCTTTATCTTTAAATTTTTCGTTAATCTCGTCAACCTCAGGTTTTAGAACCCGCATTTTTGCGCTCGACTTATAGGTTTTATAGGCGATTGGGAATAAAAATACTTTAAGCAATAAAGTCAGTACCAAAATTACAATTCCATAATTCCATCCCATTCCACCTAAGAAATGAAACACATTGATAACGATGTATTTGTTTATCCATGCCAAAAGGAAAAATCCCCAACCTATGGGAATCTGGCGCTCTAAATCCATTTCGTAGGCCGATAAGCGCTTAAATTCATTCGGACCTAAATACATTTGCATACCAACCGTATAATCCTGAACGTTTTCTACAACCAATCCCACATCGGTCGACATCGTAATTTGATATTTCGGATCATTCGATTGCAAATGAACTTGCTCAATATTCGCACTAACAAACTGATCTTTAGCTATTAAAGTAGAGCTAAAAAAGCGTTGTTTAAAGGATATCCAAGCCAATTTTCCGACAAGCGATTCTTTCTCATCTTTATTTTCTGAGAGATTATCCACATCGTCTTGATAATATTTATAATAAATACCCGAACCATTGTACTGATCAACAATCTGTTCCTGAGTTCTTAAGTTCTGCAACCAATTAAATTCGACAGCTCCGGTACGATTATCAATTATATTTTCTAATCCCTTAAAACGGATATCGAAATCGAACATATAATCATTTGCCTTTAGCGTATAGCTAAATTCGATGTATTCATTGGGATTAAAACCAGTATCATAATCCGCATAAAGCCGATAAACAATATTAATTTCTTCATCACCTGTAATGGAAAAATCAGATTGAGTAACAATTTCATTTCCATTGACAAAAACTTTATAATAATGATCTTGTGTATTGATTAAGCGATTCGCTGCATTAAAAACAAAACCAAAACGAGCCGTATCGCCTTTGAAAAGAATAAGTGGAAGTGAATCGCTGGTGACAAAATTCTTCAATTCAGCTTCATAGATACGGCCTCCTTTATTACTGAATTTAAGTTTAAGCAAATCACTCTCTACTTCAACAAAACGTTCTTCTCCTGAAGCCGAGTTGGCAAAAGCACCGTATTTGTTTTTTAAAGCTTGCTTATTTTCTAATTGAGCCGATTCGTTTATTGTTTCAGCAACAGCAATATCTTGGTCAGGAACTTGATTCGCTTGTAATGCATTTTTTATCGAATCTGTAATGCGTTGTGTTTGAATTACTTGAGCTATTGAATCTCTTTTGTGCTCCATTGCGGCTCTTTCTTCCTCCGATGGCGCATTCCACCAACTAAAAAAAATGAAGATGAAGAAAATAAGCACAATGCCTGATATTGTATTCTTATCCATGTATTCTTAAATTTAAAGCGGCAAAGGTAATAGAAATAGTTCGAAATGAAAACGCTTTATTAAAAAACCACATTCTCGAATAAAAGCTGTTGAACTATTTAATTTTTTACTATATTAGTATCCTAATTCGAGTTGTATCTTTTTGTATTAAAACGATTTATATATGGGGAAAGTCTTTTTATACATTTTAAATTTTCACTCAAAATATTTCTTCAAATGATAAAATTCAATTAATAATTAATCCAACTTGCCTATTGAAAAACCGAATCCTACAATAAAATAATTAATTCATCTAAAATTTAACCTTATGAAAAAACAAACTATGCTTAACGTACGAACGTTTTTCCTTCTCACTGTTTTATTCTTTTCTTTGCAAAGCACCAAGGCTCAATTTACAGCCGGTTCCGGGGGCAATCTGCCCACTTTCCCTACTTTTACTTATGAATCGGGTGAAGTTGGCGGTTTATATGTGATGTACTCTCAACGCGCAAACAACAGCTATACGAGTGGCACTAAAGCTGTAGTCGATCTCAAATTCCCTGCTCCTTCTACTTTTGGAGCTGATACTTACACATTGCAGTATTCAACGGATGATGGACAAAATTGGTCGAACTACCAATATTACAATGACGATTTAACCACTACGGGCGATAATTTCAGCTTAAATTTTGAAGATTCTTATTGGTTGAGACTGAAACTAAACGGCGGCGAAAAAGACGGCTACTATTCTAACAGCGTTTACGCTCCCCTATCTACGGTCGACACTCGATTTTCAGGCTGGAGCTTAGACGAGAGCATGTTTCTTAGTGGAGTAATGGCTCCAAATGTTGGACGCGGTTTAGAAGCTGAATTCTTTGTAAAAAAGCTCAGCGATGAGTCTGACGTGGAAGGCTACCTAAGCTACCAATGGTATAGAGTAAATCCGTTAACTTATGAAATGATAGAAATTACGGATGCCACCAATCTTAGTTATACAACTACCGAAGCGGATGTAGGTTATTTGCTTTCGATAAAAGCTACCGGAGATGATACCCATGTGGGTGGTTTTGCTCAAATATTTTCTTTCTCAGAAACCATTATCCCAAACAATGCTTTTGCAAGCAATAGCTCAAGTACAGGTTTTACTCTTAATCTTTATAAATCGCCCAGCGGTCTTGAAATTAGCGATTTAACACTTTACGACAAAGATTATAATGAGGTAACAATCAGCAGTGTAACGCAAGGATCCAATAGTGCTGTTTACGATATCACGGCTACATTAGATCCGGCTAAAAGTCCGTACACTTTACAAAATAATTCTTTCTTTTGGCGCCTTTTTTCTCAAGTTGAAGGTGAAAATATGACCATGGAAGGCGTTAGCATTGATTTAACTACAGGAATTGAAAAACTTGATGCGAATACGCTCAGTGTTTATCCTATACCTGCCATTGATGCTATTCATTTTAAAGCCAACAATACAATTACCCGTGCCGAAATTGTAAACCTTAAAGGCGATATACTCATTCAATCGACTGTAAATGCTAACGAAGGCTCTTTAAACATAAATGAACTTAGCGTAGGACTTTATATCTTGCGTTTAGAAACTACTCAGGGCTTGCTAACTAAAAAAATTCAGGTTACAAAATAAGCA
>JBFHQD010000015.1:0-22682 GCA_041592395.1 Bacteroidales bacterium
AATAATTACTGATACACCCGGAAGTGTACTTCCATCATCTGCACTTGTAACTGTACCCTTTACAGTAGTTTGTGCAAATACACTTTGAAAACCGAAGACGCTAATCAAAGTGAGCATTAAAATAATTTTCCTCATAATTAATGAAATATTGGTTAATAATTAAATAAATTTCAGCTTTACCTTTTTTAGCTGGTAAATACAAAAAACCACATTGAAAATGCTATGAAATCAATTGTTTGTGGTTTATAGTTTGTATTTAAAAAACAAATATACTTAATTATTTAGTAGTTTAACATATTTTAAGAATATAAAAATTTGTTATTTTTATTAGAAAATATATGCATGCATAATAAATTGGTTAATATAATTAACGCAATTTTTGTAAATAATCAGAAGGAAAAAAAGGTTTATATTTTTGTAAATTTAACAGCAACCCAGTCATTGTCAGCAATATGCGATTTGTATTCGAGTCCGAGGCTAACTGCTTTTTTTTGGATGTCTTTAAGGTCGAAAAGGTAAAAACCGCTCATAAATAAATGCCCGTTTTTGTTCAAGCATTGACTGTATATTTTCATATCTGCCAATAGAATATTTTTATTGATATTGGCAAAAATAAGGTCAAACGTTTTGTTTTTTAATAATGTGGCATCGCCAAGCAAGACTTCAATGCTATTCGTCTTATTTTTTTTAACATTTTCGACAGAATTTCGATAGGCCCATTCATCATTGTCAATCGCACAAATGGGGTTAGCGCCTTTTTTGTGGGCTAAAATGGCAAGTACGCCTGTTCCGCAGCCCATATCGAGCAATGATTTATCCTTGACTTCCTCATTGAGCAAAAGCTTTATCATATTAGCCGTTGTTTCGTGATGTGCGGTCCCAAAAGACATTTGCGGCTCAATTAAGATTTCAAACTCCATATCGGGATTTGTTGGATGAAAAGGAGCTCGGATATAACAACGATTGTCGATTAAAACAGAATCGTAATTGCTTTCCCAAAGCGCATTCCAGTTTTGTTCGGGAATTTGCTTTAGCGTATACTGAATTTGAACTAAATCGTTTGTCAGAATATCCAATCCCTTAAGTTGAGTTTCGTCAAATAAAGGCTCTTGAATATAAGCCAAAAGTCCATCTTCCGTTTCTTCAAAACTTTCAAAACCGATTTCGGCTAATTCCGCAATTAAGATATCCTGAAAAGGAGTTTGAGGAGTGATGGAAAAGTTTAATTCTGTGTAGTTCATGTCAATTATTGATAGCAGAAATAGATTAAAATTATCTTTTAGAGCCTTAGCGCCTTTGTGGTGAAAACAATAAGCACAGAGACGCTAAGCCACAAAGTATTTAAATTAGAAACTTTTAATAATGGCTAAAAAATCTTCCGCTTTTAATGAAGCTCCACCAATCAATCCGCCGTCAACATCTTTTAAAGCAAATAATTCTTTAGCATTTTTGGCGTTACAACTTCCTCCGTATAAGATGGTTGTATCATCGGCAATATCTTGACTGTATTTTTTGGCAATTAAATTGCGAATAAAAGCATGCATTTCTTGCGCTTGTTCGGGAGAAGCTGTTTTTCCTGTTCCAATGGCCCAAACCGGTTCGTAAGCAATAATAACATTGTCGAGTTCTTCTGCTGTTAAATGAAAAAGACCTTCGTAAAGTTGTTTTCCAACAACATCAAAATGATTATTCGCTTCGCGCTCTTCCAAAGCTTCCCCACAGCAGAAAATAGGACTGATTTCGTTTTCGAGCAATTGATCTACTTTTTCGGCTAGCATTTTAGAATCTTCGTTGAAATATTTACGACGCTCAGAATGGCCCACCAAACAATAATCGATATCCATAGATTTTAGCATAGCTGCAGAAATTTCGCCGGTATAAGCGCCTTCTGAATGATTGGAGCAGTTTTGGGCGCCAACAGAAAAATTATTTTCCAAGGCAATGTCTGTAAACATTTCGGCATATAAAACTGGAGGACAAAGAATAACTTGGGTTAAATCCAGATTCATGTCTTTAAGTGGATCAGCAATATTGAACAATAAATCATCAGCTTCTTCAAAAGTTTTGTTCATTTTCCAGTTTCCGGCAACTATATTTCTTCTCATGATAATTAAATTTTAATTCTATTATTTTTATTCTCCACAGTTTCCAAAAAGAAGATTTGTGATATCATTACTTTGTGAAAATCAGTGTATTCTCTGTTAATATCTGTGAAACAATTATTGCGCAAAGTTACGTAAAGAAGCGCAATATTACACCAAGAATGGCTTTGTTTATCAAACTATTTTTTAGATTACTTGTTGTTGCTTGTTTTCTATTGGGCTGCTTATTCAAATTTTACCCGAGGATCGATGATGCGATAGAGCATATCAACCAAAATATTGACGATAACCAAAAGACCGGCAATAAACAATACAGCACCCATTAAAACGGGGAAATCGTATTTTTCAATGGCATTAACGATAACCAAACCCATGCCTTTCCAATCAAAAACATATTCTACAAAAACAGCGCCGGCCAATAAAGAAGCAAACCAGCCCGAAATGGTTGTAATGATTGGGTTCAATGCGTTTTTTAGAGCATGGCGCCAAATGATTTGCCACAAACTTAATCCCTTAGCTTGCGCCGTACGTATATAATCAGCGACTAAAGTTTCTTCCAGCGCATTTTTCGTCAGCTCAATTATAATGGCGAGCGGCCGAATACCTAATGTTAATGCGGGCAGAATTAGATTTTGTAAAGCCAAATGTTTTCCTTCGCCAAAATCATCCACTTCGTAAAGACTGCCGTACAAATTTAATCCCGTATATTCTTTCAATACAAAAGCAAATAACCAAGCCATCAGCATAGCTGCAAAAAAAGAAGGAAGCGACATACCAAGGGTTGAAATGGCAAATAAGAGTTTGTCAAACCAGCCTTTGTTATAAATGGCACTTACAATGCCTAAAAACATGCCCACAATTAAAGCAAAGGTCATTGATACGGCAGCTAACAATAAAGTTTTAGGAAAAGCGATTGATAAAATAGAAGCAACGCTTTGTTTGCTTTGGTAAGAATTTCGCAAATAAGGCATTTTCAAAAGCATTTGCCAGCCTTTTATTTTTGGACTCAAAGCTATTTTTTTGCCATATTTTAGCGGATCGAAATAAAAAGCATGGTTTGCCTTTGTGGTTTGAAAAACAGAAATAGGCGATGCATCATTTAAGAATAACAAATACTGTGTTGCTATGGGTTTATCTCGTCCAAGTTCTTTATTGATAGCCTCTATAGAGGAAATTTCAGCACGTTGTCCGAGCATCATACGAGCCGGATCGCCGGGTAGAATGGTGAATAAAAAAAAGACCAAGCTGGCCACTCCAAAGAGCACTAAAATGCCGTATCCAATCCGATTCAATAAGAATTTCCATCCCATTTTAGTCGTAGATTTGATTAGCAGTGCTTGGCATATCTACTGAGGACCATTTTTTTATCACTTTCCCGTTTTCTAATAAAATGAGCCCGGGATTGCTTCGGATGATTGTTTTTAAGTCGATATCATCGGCTAAAAAGAGAGGTATGTTGATCTTGTTTTTATTGATGAATTCCGTAATTTTCTTCCCAATCGTAGCCGTTACTAGCGTAATGGGTAGGTTTTCATTTTCTGCTAACAGTATAACTTGGTTTATTCTTGCAGCCTCTTTATTGGAAATGCCTTCTAAATCGTGGGAAACTAGCAATAAGCTTTTTCCCTGAAAACCAAGAACTTCGTAACTTAGGTCCGTTCCTTCTTGATCAAAAATCATCAGGCTTTGCATCGTTTGATTTGGATTGTATTGACGAGAACTTACAAAAGTCCAATTTGCATTCCATTCAGCATTTTGGTAGGGATAGTTTGGCGATAAAAATTCTTTCCTTTCGCCCGTGTTATTGTTTTGGTAAGTCACATAAAGCTCAATGGATTTTGTATCTGTATTGTAAATTTGTGTTCCAATTTTCCAGAATCGAAAATCAATCAAAGGCAAGTGTTGCAAGTTATAAAAGGAAAAGCCTAAAAAGAGTAGAAAGAAAGCCAAACTCCAGATGACTTGCTTTTTTAGGTTTATTTTTCTTTGGGGCGACAGGAATAATCCAATAAGTAAGAAGTCGAGGATTAGGTTTTTAGAAAATGTTTGCCAGTTCGATATTACGAATGCATCACCAAAACAACCGCAATCCGGAACGGGATTATAAAAGGCATCGTACAATGTAACAAAAGTGAAAAAGAGCATGAGGAATAACATGGCCCATCGCGTGAATTTAGGCAATAGATTAAAGAGCAACATCATGCCTAAACTAAATTCGAGAGCAATTAAACCAAAGGCTGTAATTAAACTAAGTGGCAATGCCCAATCCATTCCGTAAGCTATAAAATAGTCTTCTATTTTGTAGGCCGTACCTAGGGGATCAATACCTTTTACAAATCCGGAAAACAGAAAAACAGCAGCTAAAAGGTATCGAATTATTGCAGTGAGTGTTTTCATATTTTGATTCTATAGCGTCCGGTAAAAATGATATTCTTTGATCTAAAATACCTTTAATGGCTTGGTTTTAATTGTGCTGAGCAACCGCCCAGATTTAATCAATTTTGTTCGTAAAATGGGCTGTAACCCAAAATTCATGATCTCGGTATTTATTATTAAACAATAATAACTCTATTTCTTCAATTTGCCAATAATGATTTGTTAAATAGGCATTGGATCAAAAGCGCTAAAAACAAATCAACTTTCTGTTTTTGTTTCTTCACCCAATTTGATGAGCGCAAACAATGCATAATTAATCATATCTTGATAATTGGCGTCTAATCCTTCAGAAACCTCAATTTTGCCGTTTTGATCTTCAATACTTTTTACGCGAAGCAATTTCATTAAAATGATATCATCGAGCGAGCTAATGCGCATATTTCGCCAGGCTTCGTCGTAGTCGTAATTTTTATTTTCCATCAAAGCTTGCGTAGCATAAATATGCTTATTGTACAATTCTTCAATTTCTTTATGGCTGAGGTCTTCGCCTTTCTCTGACAGTCCTTTTTCGAGTTGAATCAAAGCCATTACGGCGTAGTTAACAATGCCGATAAATTCTTCTTCTATTCCCTCATTAACTTTTGAATGTCCTTTTCTTTGGATGGTTCGAATACGGTTTGCTTTAATGTAGATCTGATCAGTAAGTGAGCTTGTTCGAAGAATACGCCATGCGGTTCCGTAATCTTGCATTTTGGCCAAAAAAAGTCTTCTGCATTTATCAATTGCTTCTTCGAATTGCTGTTTAGTTTTTGTCATATATAATTATCTCTTATTTTTGCGCATAAATTGCATCAAATGTTGGGTAAAAGTACAGCTTTTTCTGAAAATCAAACGCTCACTTGTCGTGGAAAAATTTTGGATTTGACCGAACCCAAGATTATGGGAATTATCAACCTGAGTAACAACTCTTTTTTCGATGGAGGCCAAAATTTAAAGGACGATTTCTTTTTAATTAAAGCAGAAGAACTACTAAAAGGGGGGGCTTCTATTTTAGACATTGGCGCGGCTTCTACCAAACCGGGAAGTAAAATTATTGATCTTGATGAAGAATGGGAAATTTTAGAAAGACCTTTACGTTTACTTAAAAAAGAACATCCCAAGCTGCTGTTTTCTGTGGATACTTACCATGCGGCTACGGCGCAAAAAGTGGCCGATTTAGGCGTAGAAATGATTAATGATATTTCGGGCGGAACAATCGACAGCAATATGTTTGAGGTTGTGGCTAAAAACGAAATGGCTTATGTTTTGATGCATATCAAAGGCAGGCCTGAAAATATGCAGCAAAATCCTTTAAACGGCAATGTGGTTGGAAGCATTCAGCGATTTTTTGAGAAGCAATTGGCGCAGTTAGCCATAGCAGGCGTAGAAACTATTTTGCTCGATCCGGGTTTTGGTTTTGGGAAAACATTAGATCAAAATTATCAATTACTGAATAAGTTGGAACAATTTAAGCAATTTAACAGGCCATTGCTAATTGGCGTTTCTCGAAAATCGATGATTTATAATTATCTGGAAACCAATCCGCAAAGTGCTTTAATTGGAACTGCCGTGTTGAATACAATTGCTTTGTTAAATGGTGCTAAGGTACTGCGTGTGCACGATGCCAGAGAAGCCTACGAAACAATTCAATTGATTATGAAGTATAAACAATTTTAAATCGGCCCATGCATTTATCTACTTTAGCTTTTATTCAAATTGGTTTTCTTGATGTTCTGGATATTTTTCTGGTTGCTCTTTTAATTTACGAGATTTATAGATTAATAAGAGGTACAATAGCCATTAACTTATTTATCGGCATTGCCGGTATTTACTTTATTTGGCGTTTGGTAGTGGCACTGCAAATGATCTTGTTGAGTCAGATTTTGGGTGCTTTTATCGGTGTTGGTTTTATTGCCTTATTGATTGTTTTTCAGCCGGAAATACGACAGTTTTTGCTTTTTTTTGGTTCGCCTGCTTTTTTAGAAACTTTGCCAAAAAGGATGCGATTCTTGTTTGGAAAGATGAATAGGATAGAAAGTACACTGGATGTGGATAAGGTGGTTATCGCCATAAAACATTTATCGGATGCCAAAACGGGTGCACTAATTGTTTTAAGTAAAAAACACGATTTAAGACAAGTGATAGACACCGGCGAAAAATTCAATTCCGATATTTCGTCCGATTTAATTGAAACGATATTTTTTAAAAACAGTCCCCTACACGATGGAGCGCTTATCATACGCGACAATAAAATTGTTGCGGCTCGTTGCATCTTGCCGGTATCAAAAAGCAAACGAATAGAAGCCGTTTTGGGATTGAGGCATAGAGCGGCCGTTGGAATTACAGAACAAACCGATGCTTTGGCTCTGATCGTGTCCGAAGAAAATGGTTCGATATCCTATTCAAAAAGAGGTGGGATTATTCATCAAGTAGCGGCACATCAACTTAAAATATTTCTGGAAAAAGAGTTTATTTCTTAATAGGGTGGTTGAAAAAAGCAAAAGCTTATATTTATCCAACTCTGCTAATCCGTTCCAGCTTTTCTTTATCAAGTATCGTAATTAATCCTTCTTTTAATTCGATTAGTTGATCGCTTTTAAAAACTTTCAAAATCCGAACGACACTCATCGAGCTCATATTGGTAAATTCTGCAAAATCGCGGCGCGTAAAAGGAACCTCGAATTTATCAGATTCAAAAACATATTTGGCTAGATTTAAAATGGCATGAGCAATTCGGCCATGCAATTGCTTGTAATTGTTTTGAATATGAAAATCGATGGTATTGCTTGTTTGGCTATTTATTGATTTTATAACCGCGACGGCAAAGTTTGCATTTGTATTGAGCAGTTTTTCGAACAAATGGATATCGATGGAACAAACCTCGCAATCGGTTAAAGCTGAAACGGTGTATTGAACCAAGTTTGCATTGAAAAGATCGGGGAGGCCAATTAATTGACTCGGTTTTCTGAAATCGACAATACTAACATTTTCGGCATGCTCAAATTCTTTATACACTTTAACAAAGCCCTTTTTTATATATAAGATGCTCGACACAAAAGTCCCTTGCTTTCGAATGATCTCCCCTTTATTATAACGAATAATCACCTTGGAATTCGTAACTTCTGCTAATTCCGCTTTGGTTAAATGATTAAAACATTCCGCTTTATTGGTACAATCTATACAGTGAAGTTGGTTATCGGCTTTGCTCATTCCATTTCGATTTGTCAGCAACAAAATTACACAATTGAAAATTACACAATTGAAAAAAACTGATATATATCATTAAAAAAATATTCAACGTATATGAAATTAAGAACAAAAGATAGTTTTAGAGCGAGCAATCCGCATCTTTTAAATCACTTTTTTATTACCTAAAACAAGTTTCATTCACAGGCCGAAATGTTGTTAAGCCCATCGTTTAAAGATAGCTTTGTCCTGTTCAAATGAAGGAATAATTAAAATTAATTTCACAAAAATATGAAGTGGAAAAATTATCTAATCATGTTCATCATGCTCTTTGTCGTCTGGTTGTTGCTCAACAACTCACTTAAAACAGAGATCGTGTTGCTTGGCTTGGGTATAAGTTTGGTATTGCCCTTACTTTTATGCGGGAAATGCGAAGTTTTTACCAATTTAAGCTTATCGCCTAAAGCCATCTTGTATTCGTTTTTGTTTTTATTCACCTTTATCGTAGAGTTGTTTAAGGCTAATTTTGATGTGGCTCGAAGAGTTATAACGCCAAGTTTGCCTATCAACCCGGGAATCGTAGAAGTAAAAACAAAATTAACATCTAAAATTGGCCGCGTAATTTTGGCAGACTCCATTACCCTTACTCCCGGAACTTTTACTTTGGAATTGGAAGGTGATCGCTTGTTTGTTCATTCGATTGATGTGCAATCGACTGATGTTATGGAAAATACGCGTTTAATTGTAGAAAAATTCGAAAAATATCTGGAGGTAATGTATGGTTAATCTATTGCTCACCATTGCAGTATCAATTACCCTGTTGAGTATTGCCATCACAATGGTTAGATTTATAAAAGGGCCCACAAGTGTGGATCGCGTTATTGCATTTGATGTGATGTCGGTTTCGAGCATCGCACTTATTGCATTTATTGCCGCATTAAGCAATCGTATTGTATATATGGATGTGGCTTTAGTGTATGGAATTTTAGGCTTTCTTGGCGTAATTGTGGTTGCGCGATATCTGGAAAAGGGATTATAAATGAATCATGGAATTGCTAAACAAATTTATTTGGCTTTAGCTATTAAACAAAAATAATATGGATAATAATTTGATGGAAATAATCGGTGGTATCATCGCAATCGGAGGTTCGATTTTCCTTTTATTGGGTTCGATCGGAATCATTCGTATGCCCGATGCTTACAACCGAATTCAAGCCGGAACAAAAGCCAGTACCTTGGGGACAATGTTGTCGCTGGTCGGTTTGTTCTTTATTTTTCCAGGTTGGTTTGGTAAATTTATGGTTTTAATACTTTTTGTTTTAATCACCAACCCCGTTTCTTCTCATACTTTGGCAAGAGCAGCTTATTTTATTAAAGTGCCGCTTACTAAAATTACTAAAGTAGACAAACTGGAAGAACACCTGAATGTAGACGAATCGCGCAAAGCGCATCTTCGTAAAGTAAAAATTAATAAAGAAGGAGAGTAATGATGTTTATTGCAATAGCTATAGTTTTAGGAGTGGCTAGTTTGATTGGCGGTTTTATTGCCATTCACCACGAAAAATTGTCGGTTGCTATCATTGCTTCCGGATTGGTTAGTCTATTTGCTTCTGTAATTTTTCTTCTGTTGGCAGCTCCTGATGTTGCTATGACAGAAGCTTCTATTGGAAGCGGATTAACAACGTTGATATTCTTTTATGTGTTAAATAAAATCAGACAAAGAAATGATTAAGAAAATTTTAATTATTGGTTTATTGGCTGTAGTCGGACTTATCTTCTTTGATTTGTTTAACGCGTATCAAGGAAATGAAAGTTTAAGCAGAACAGCCAATTATTATGCTGAAAACGGAGCGAAGCAAGTCGGTGCTGCCAATTTAGTAACTGCTATCGTTGTTACTTACAGGGGTTTAGATACACTTGGCGAAGTCACTATTTTGTTTTTGACCGCTGCTATTATCAGTTTTATACTTAAATTCCGTGAGGAAGATTTTATTCCAAACCGTAAAATTCGCATTACGAGTGAACTACTCGACTCTGCCTCGCAAGTTATTGTGCCGATTATATTTATGGTGGGAATCTATATTTTTATCAATGGACATTTAACGCCCGGTGGTGGTTTTCAAGGTGGAGCAGTTATCGCTTCAGGTGTCTTGCTCATGATTATGGCCAACCCCAATTTTGGCGTTAGTCATAAAGTAATTTCGGTAGTTGAATCAATCTCAGGTCTTGCCTTTGTCCTTATTGGCGTTTTGGGAATTGTTTTAGCAGGTGGATTCCTCGACAATACAATTTTACCATTGGGTAAACTTGGCGAATTGTTTAGTGCAGGTGTAATTCCTGTAATCTACACTTTTGTTGGACTCAAAGTAGGTGCAGAGCTTTCCAATATTATTGGAACCATCTCACATGCTCAAAACGAAAAAAATTAAATTATGGAATATATCATTATTTCGACAGGATTTGCCTTGATGTTATTGGGCCTGTGGGGAATTTTAAGCCAAAAAAATCTGATTAAAATCATTCTTGGCTTTACTATTTTCAATACGGGAATTAATATCGTTATGGTAAGTATCGGATATGTGCGCGGAAAAGCCGCTCCGATTTTAGATGTGATTAAGCCTTCGGAAGCCGCTAACAAAATCGTAGATCCAATACCACAGGCATTGGTGCTTACTGCTATTGTTATCGGACTCGGAGTTACCGCTTTAATGTTGGTTTATGTGCTTAAACTACATCGCGAAAAAAATTCATTAGATATAAACAGTTTTAAAGATTTGAAATGGTAGGACCGATTTATATTATTGCCGTTGCCTTAGGTTTAGCCTTTATCATGGGTTTGTTTGGAAAGTCATTAAAAAACCTTTCTCAATGGGCTATGTTGGCTGGATTAGGCTTTATGACTTATGTTTCGGGTCAGTGGTTACTCGAATTTATGACTAACAACAGAGCCGTTGAAACTATTTTTACTGCCGGTTTTAAACCGCCTTACTCCATCAATTTACAAATGGGGAGCTTTGAAGCCTTTTTTACATTCATCATTAATGTCGTTGGCTTTTTGGGAGGCATGTATTTGTTCAAAGATTTGAAAAAAACAGGGCCTAATGCAATGATGGTTTATTTGGTGTTTATTATGAGCCTGAATGTGGTAGTAATGACACGAGATATGTTCAACCTCTTTGTATTTCTTGAAGTGGGAAGTATTGCAACCGCCGGCTTAATTTTACTTACAAAAAACGGAAATGCTTTACAAGCTGGTATGAAATACCTTATTGCTTCCGGAATTATTTCGGGGATATTGCTTATCGGAATCATTTTTGCGTATTATTTTTCCGGTTCATTAAATATCGACGATTTATTGGCCGCTAATTTAGGTGCCTACAAAGCAAGCGTGGTTGCCGTATTTTTGATTTATGTTTCCATCATTCTTGAATTAAAACCTTTCCCCGCTAACGGTTGGGGAATCGATGTTTATACTGCTGCCAATCCCGGTATTGGAGCATTGGTTTCTGCGGCTACAGCATCGGCAGGCTTTTATGTGCTTTATAAATTATTGCCCCTTGGTGGTGCAGCCTGGCTAAATTATATAGCAGTTATTGGCGGAATCACTTTTGTGGGTTCCAATTTAATGGGCACCAAGCAAGAAAATCCAAATCGTTTGTTGGGTTATTCCTCGATCGGACAAATTGGATTATTGATGATGGTTCTTGGTTTGAGCGATATTTTAGGTGAAAAAATGATGTTTATCGCCTTTGGTATTTTAATCAGTCATTATGCTGCAAAAGCGGGATTATTCTGGTTGTCGGGCATTATCAACGCAAAAGACATTAAAGGATGGGCCGCTTTGCGTAAAGCACCTTTCTTGTTGTTCTTATTCGGAACTTTTGTTTTCGCTTTGATTGGATTTCCTCCATTTCCAAGTTTCTTCGGAAAATGGGAATTGATAATGACTTTAGCTACCGGTAGCCACTGGGGCTGGATGGCAACGATTTTAGTTGGCTCTTTTATCGAAGGCATTTATCTTTTCCGTTGGCTAGGCTATGCGATCAAACGCGATCACGAAGAATTGCCCGATTTTAAAATAGAATGGAATAAGCTTTTCCCTGTATGGGTTATGGCTATTATCCTTTATACTGTTGGCGTTTATGTAACTCCAATGACAGAAGGTGGCGCTTTTATCAATTATTTGCCTTTGATATTTGTTTTGTTTTTGTTCGCCATCGACTTTTTGCCGGTGTATATCAAAAACACAATATCAATAGCCGGAATTATTTGGTATAGCGTTAATTTATATCCGGTTTTAGAAGGGGATTTAATGCGCCTAATTTTTGCCGGAATCTTTATGGTTGGAGGTGTATTAACACTGATGGCGGGATACAGTAAAAAAGGAACGCGCAAAGGATTTTATCCTATGGCTATGATGATGTTTGCCGGTTTGATTGGTATTATCGAAGCGAGCTCATTGTTGGAATTCTTTTTCTCATGGGAGTTGATGACGGCCGGTTCTTATTTCTTAATTATTCGAGGAAAACGTTCTATGCCACACGCTTATAGCTATATGTTATTCTCTATTAGTGGCGCTTATGCCATTTTATTTGGATTTGCATTGGCATTTGCCAGCGGTTTCGATACTTCTTTAGCTGCGTTAGGTAGTATTACTCTGCTTCCAACTTTGGCTTATACTTTATTGGCAGTTGGTTTTATGACTAAAACAGCCTCGCTTGGTTTGCATGTTTGGTTGCCAGGAGCTCATGGTGAAGCTGAATCGGATGTATCACCGATGGTTTCTGCCATCTTACTTAAAGCCGGTGTTTTTGGTTTGATGTTACTCTTTTTATATATGGACAGAGCTAGTGCAGGGGCCAACAATTTATGGTATGTGCTTGGTTGGGTTGGTGCGCTTACTACTTTAATGGGAAATATGAGTGCTTCTTTTCAAGAAGATGCAAAACGTTTACTTGCTTACTCGTCTGTGGCTCAGTTGGGTTATATTTTATTCGCCATCAGCATTATGACGCAGTTGGGTTGGTTAGCCGGATTTACCTATACCATTAACCACTTTATGTTTAAAGCAGTGTTGTTCCTTGTCATAGGCGGAATAGTTGCCAAGTTGGGAACTCACAATATGTACGAAATGGGAGGGATGATTAAGAAAATGCCTTTCTCTTTTATTGCGGTGTTGATTTCTATCGTTGTTATTGGCGGTATTCCTCCTTTGAGTGGATTTGCCGGAAAATGGTTGTTTTACAATGCCATTTTAGAAAAAGGTTGGTATTTCCAGGGGGCTATTATTTTCTTCTCAGGAATTGTGGCTTTCCTTTATCTCTATAAATTGATTCACTCCGTTTTTTTAGGTCAATTGAAAGACAATCACAGAAATATGAAAGAAATCAGTGCTTGGATTTTAATTCCAACTTATATAATGATTATTGGAATTATGATTTTCTCTGCTTTTCCTCAATATATATTAAAACCTATTGGTGATATGCTGGCTCCTTATTTCCCTTCTGAAATTCTGGTTTGGGATGGAACAAAAGCATTAACCAGTTTTGGCTATTGGGATGGTAGCACCGTAATGGTCGTTGTTGGTACAACATTTATGCTGTTATTGGTTTGGCTTATCGCTTTAAGCTCCAAAGCTAAAAAAGTAGAACAATTCAATATTGTTTTTGCTGCTGAACGTCCGGAGCGACCTGAAACCACCCATGTTTCATACAATATTTATGCAGGATACAAAAAAGCACTTGGTTTCTTGGTTGCTCCTGTTATTACTGCATTTTGGGACAGCGTTAGCAATAGTGTGTTAGAGTTCGCAAACTGGTTAAGAAGAATTTACAGTGGAAGTGCACAAAATTATGCGCTTCATGTTGTTCTTTTCATCGTCGTATTTTACTTAATTGCTTTAGGAGGATTATAAGATGGATTATAGTATAACAAAATTTTTATGGACCCTCTTGGGTTTATTTATAGTGACTAACTGGGGAATGTTGATGAGCTCAACTATGCGTCGCATTGGCGCTAGAGTTTCGGGTAGAATTGGTATTCCTTGGCATCAACCTTGGGTTGATTTGGTAAAATTGTATTCGTTAAGAACACAGATTACACACGGAACAATGTTTTATATTGGGCCAGTATTCCGCTTGATGGGAGGTGTTGGAATGTTCTTGTTCTTGCCAATGGTTTTCGGTAATCCACATTGGTCTAATTACAGTTTTTCAGGCGATTTAGTGCTTATCCTGTATTTCCAGTTCTTTGGAATGTTAGGTATGGCTTTGGGTGCCGGTGAAGGTGGTCAACCTTATTCTGCTATTGGTATCAGTCGGGGTTTATCTCAATTTACTACCATAGAAGTGCCAATGACATTAGCCGTAATTTCAATTGCTATTCAGTACCATACCTTATCCATTTCCGATATTGTAGCTGCTCAACAAGGTGGAATTACTACTTGGACTTTATGGACTAACCCTTTAGCCACAGGAGCTGCAATGCTTAGCTTGCTCGGCGCTTTTGGCCATTCGCCTTTCAATTTGGTAAAAGCCCCAAACGAAATACCAATTGGGCCTCCAACAGAGTATCATGGCACATTTTTAGGCGTGCTTAGAACCAATGGTGCTATTTTGCATGTCGCTGAAGCTGCACTATTTATGAACCTTTTCTTTGGTGGTGCCACTTCTTGGTTCGAATTAATTATTAAAACATTCCTGATTTATTTCTGGTCGGTATTTGTGGGAACTGTATTTCCACGCTTCCGCATAGAGCAAAGTGTGCGTTGGTTCCTTAAAGTACCTACTATCATCGGAATATTGGCTATCATAATATATTTATAGTTATGGAGAAAGATATGAATAAACATAAATTTGAGGACATGGATGTCGATAAATTCCTTGCTCCTGAAAATCAAAAACGTTCGGTTATTGCTCCAGATGGTAGCATTATTGAAGTTGATCCCTTAAAAGATTATTTTTGTCAGGATCGTCCCGAAGTACAAAAACCAAAAAGTGGTCCGGTTGAGAAATTCTTAAACTGGGCTCGTGCCGAAAGTCTTTGGGTTCTTGGTTTTGGTACAGGTTGTGGCAGTATTGAAATTCCCCCTTTAACCACACCACGATTCGATATGTATCGTTACGGTGTACAAATGCGTCCAACACCACGTCAATCGAATGTATTCGTGATCTCAGGTTACCTTTCTGTTAAAACATTGAAACGTGCTATTCGCTCTTACGAGCAAATGCCAAGTCCTAAATACATTATTGCTCTAGGGAGCTGCACGATAAACGGCGGAATGTATTGGGACAGTTACAATACGATTAATCGCCTCGATCATTACATGCCTGTTGATGTATATATAGCCGGTTGTATGCCTCGCCCCGAAGCTTTATTGGCTGGGTTTGATAAGTTGAAAAGTCTCATCAAAGAAGGTAAAGCTGAAAAAGCCAATGAATATGCGGAGAATTTCGATTGGTATAAAGCGAATCAGAAAAAGATAATCAAGGATTGGAATATGCCGGATTATAACTGGTAAAATAAAACAATTATGAAAGATTTAATAAAAGATATAGAAAGCCGTTTCGAGACTTCGGATTATATCCAAAAGAGCGATCATTTGGCTTTTATCACCGTAGAAAAAGAGCAGGCCATTGCTTTGGTTACTTATTTACGCGATTACCGTAAATATGTCGGCCTTACCTTATTGACTGCTGTTGATTGGATTGAAGATGGCGTTTTTCAGTTGACTTACTTACTGAACAACCCTACAGACAATACCGAAATTGGTGTTCGTGTAATGATAGATCGTGAAAATGCAACGATGGAATCGGCACATCATTTATGGGAAAATATGATGACTTATCAACGCGAATTACGCGAAATGTTTGGTATCAACTTTCCGGGCAGTCCACGTGTCGACGAAGACTTTATTTTAGAAGGATGGGATGATTTGCCTCCTTATCGTCGCGATTTTGATACGAAAAAATATGCAGAAGACACTTATTTCCCACGTCCCGGACGTGAGTCAAACGATCCTGCAACTTATATGAAATCTAAAATGTACCCTAACGATTAAGGAGAGAACGATGGATTTAAAAAAATTATTTCAGATGAACCCCGACAGGAGCCTCTATCCTGAAATGGGAGAAGACGGTAAACCCATCATCGATTTGAGCTCGCACAAGTTTTTGAAAATTTGGCAAGGGCCTCAACATCCTGGTGTTACGGGTAATATGTCATTAGAGTTAACCGTAAATGGTGATGAAATTATGGAGTCTAAAACCCACGTAGGTTATCTTCACCGTGGTTTCGAAAAATTGATGGAACGCCGTAAGTTTATACAGTGTTTTCCAACTTGTATTCGTATGTGTGTGGCTGAGCCAGATCCCAATGAATATATTTTATCGGCTAGTATCGAAGATTTGGGTGGAATTGAAGTTCCTGAAATGGCACAATGGCTCCGAACTTTGGCTTTGGAAATGGCTCGCTTGCAAGTCTTGTTGCGCGGTGTTCCCGGTCAGGGTGGAACTTTTGCCTTAGGTTTGGGATACCAATGGGGAAATTATATTCGCGACCTTATTCTCGATCGTTTTGAAGAGTTAACAGGTGGTCGTGTTTATCATATGTATATTCTTCCCGGGGGTGTTCGTGGTTTATTGCCCGATGGCTTTAAAAAACGCATGGAAGAAAACCTTAAACTGGTTGACGAATTTGTGAAAAACATTGATGATTTGATGTACAATAACGCTGTTTTTAAACAAAGGGCTGTTGGACTAGCCGTTATCCCCAAAGATTGGATTGATAAATATGGTGTTTATGGTCCTGCTGCTCGCGCTGCCGGTGTTATGCGCGATGTGCGTAAAACACATCCTTATCTCAAGTATGCCGAACTTGATTTTGAACCTTATACAACTACAGAATCTGATGTATATGCACGTAGTCGCGTTCGTTGGCACGATTTACAAATGACGGTGGATTTGATTCGCCAAATTATGGCTAAAATGCCGGATAAAGGGGAGATCAAAGCAGAAACACCAAACGTTATGCACTGGCGTATTCCTAAAGGAGAAACATATCAGAAATGTGAAAGTTCTCGTGGAGAATATGGAATGTATATGGTTACCGATGGCAGCGATATGCCACGCCGAGTTAACCTCAAAGGACCAAGTTATACACATGCAAATGCTTTATTAGACAAATTGCTGATCAATGCAAATATTGCTGATACGGCTGCTATTATGGTTTCGTTGGCAACTTGTCCACCTGAAATTGAAAGATAGTGTGTTATTGTTTGATTTAAAAGATTATTGAAATGAATATAAAAGATGTTTTAAGTCCGTTTACTGCCTGGAAAAGGGTTGCAAGAGATCCGGTAACCGTTAAAGATCCGTTTAACGACCGTCCCGGAGCTGATCGCTATCGTGGTTTCCATAAAAACGATGTGGATAAATGTATAGGTTGCGGTACTTGTGAAGATATTTGTGAGAACGAAGCCATCGACTTGGTTCCTTTTAAAGATCCTGTAAGTGGCGATAGTGGTTTACGTCCGCGTGTAGATTATGGTCGTTGTTGCTGGTGTGCACTCTGTGTGGATGTTTGTACTACCAATTCACTTACCTTGTCGAATGAATATACGTGGGTAGCAACAGATGCCGAAGAATACCGTTATACACCCGGTGTGGATAAAAAAGCATGGGACAATAATGAAAAAGGCTGGAAAAAACCGGAAGGAAATTACGAGTTCTATAACTTGAAAAGAGTGGATATGGAACATCTTCACCCCGAAGAAAGAAGCGATTCTTTTATCGAAATGGTGAAAGGTTATTCCAAAGAACAAGCGCAAGCCGAAGCCGATCGTTGTGTGGAATGTGGTATTTGTACCGCTACTTGTCCTGCTCATATGGGTATTCCGGAGTATATCAAAGCTGTGCGTAACGACGATATCGAAGAAGGTTTACGTGTACTTTACGAAACAAATCCATTACCCGAAATTTGCGGACGTATATGTACTCATAAATGCGAAACGGTTTGTTCCATTGGCCATAAAGGCGATCCTTTATCCATCCGTTGGTTAAAACGTTATATTGCCGATCAGGTGCCAAGCGATAAATACAAAGATATTCTTGATACCAACGATATCGAAAATAACGATAAGAAAATAGCGATTATTGGTTCCGGTCCTTCGGGCTTATCGGCAGCTCACTATCTTGCCAAAATGGGATACAATATCACCATATTTGAGCAATACGAAAAAGCGGGAGGTATGATGCGTTATGGTATTCCCGAATACCGTTTGCCTTACGATCAAATTGATAAAGATATCAACTATATCCTTTCCTTAGGTGTTGATATTAAATACAATACGCGTATAGGTGATGATATCACCCTTGAGCAATTGGGCAAAGATTACGATGCGGTATTCTCTGGAACAGGATTGCATTTAGGTCGTTCTACCGGTATTCCGGGATCAGACAATGAACACGTTTATTATTCTACCGATTATTTGCGTAAAATTACTGCCGGTGAAGAAATTGAAGTGGCTGAATCTATTGTCGTAATTGGCGGTGGAAACGTGGCTATGGACATTACACGTTCTTTGGCTCGTATGCAAAAAATCAAATATGGAAAAGTGAATATCATTGCTACTTCGCTTGAGAAAGAGGATGCTATGCCGGCCGACCGTGAAGAGGTTGTGGAAGCACGCGAAGAAGGTGCAATCATTAATCCGGGTTGGGCGCCACAGTCTATCGAGATTAAAGATGGTGTTCCAACCGGTTTACATGTTGTTCAATGTAATTCTTTATTTGATGAAACAGGACGCTTTAATCCGCAATGCTCAATGGATGTGAAAGAATTCTGGCCCGGTGTTCAGATTATCCAATCCATTGGTCAGGGTATGGATTTGAGCTATATCTCAGAAGAATTTAAAGAAGGTATTGAATTTGGACCACGTGGTCGTGTTCAAACCAACGAATATTTCCAAACAGGCGTAAAATGGTTCTTTATGGGTGGAGATATCATTGAAGGTCCGGATGTTATTCACGGTATTGCTAACGGACATAAAGCGGCTATCGGTATAGATAATTTTATTCAAGGAATTGATTTTAAAGCGGCAAAATAAAATGATTTTCAAAAAGAAGACCGATTAATTACTTAGTGCGCCTTTGTGCCTGCCTTTGAGTTCCTTGGTGGTAAAACTTTATTAACCACCAAGGAACACAAAGTAAAAACAATTAATTCGTCGGCCTTCTTTTACAGGAAATCAGAAATGAGTTGCTTATCACTTATAATTTTATAATTTTAACAAATTATGGCAAATATTTCAACAAAATATTTAGGTTTAGAACTGAGAAGTCCAATAATAGTGGGCAGTTCGCCATTGACTGATTCGGTTGAAAAAGTAAAAAAACTAGCTGATGCAGGAGCAGGAGCCGTTGTTTTAAAATCACTTTTCGAAGAACAGATTTTAATGGATGTTGATGCACAACGCGTTAACAATATGTATGATTCGTTTGGCGATGCCGAAAATTATCTGACGTATTATACCAAACAAAAAAGTACAAACGACTATTTGGAGTTAATAAAATCGTGTAAGCGCGAAACTTCCATTCCAATTATTGCCAGTATTAACTGCATGAGCCACGGCGAATGGGTGGAGTTTGCCCTTAAAATGGAGCAAGCTGGAGCCGATGCTATCGAGCTAAATGTATTTGTTTTACCTGCTGAGGTAGAGTATACCGGTTTTGATTACGAAAAATCGTATTTAGATATCATTAATCAAATCTCTGATGTAATTTCTATTCCGGTGAGCGTAAAAATGAGTACTTATTTTTCGGGAATGGCCAATTTCTTAACGCGTTTAAGTCAGACCGATATTAAAGGAATGGTGCTTTTTAATCGTTTTTATTCGCCAGATGTGGATGTCGAAAACGAAAAAGTGATCAATCAGTCTTTCAATAGTTTGGCTGTCGACAATAGCATGGTCTTGCGTTGGATGGGAATATTGTCACCTAAAGTAGCCTGCGATTTGGCCTCTTCTACGGGTATAGTCGATGGAGACTCCGTGATTAAAAACATGTTAGTTGGAGCCAAAGCGGTGCAAGTTGTTTCCGGAATCATTAAAAATGGGCCTCAAGTTATCAACGCTATGAATAAACGCCTCGAAAACTGGATGGATTCAAAAAATTATACTTCAACAAGTCAATTTATAGGCAAATTAAGTCAGAGAAATATTCGTAAACCAATTCTCTTTGAAAGAACACAATTTATGAAGTATTTTTCAGATGCCGATTTTGTTAATCTTTAAAAAAAGGAGGAAAAATGTTAGTTTCAAAAATAGTTGAGAATAAAGGAAAAATGGTTGTTACGGTTACGGAAAATACTTCTGTATATCAAACAGTTAAACGTTTGGACGAAACCAATGTTGGTGCAGCCCTTGTTGTAAATGAAAAAGAACAATTGGTCGGAATCATTTCTGAACGCGATATCTTGTATAAATGTTACAAAATGGGTAAAGCATTGGATGGCTCTAACTTGGTAAAGGATTTGATGACTCCTGCAGATGAGCTAATTGTAGGTAAAATGGAAGATGATGACGCTTATCTTATGAAAGCCATGATTGATAAACATATCCGTCATATTCCAATTTTAGATAAAGATGAGATTGTAAGTATTATTGCCATTGAAGATGTTTTGCGTGCGGTTTTGGAAACTTCTGAATCGGAAGCCAAATTACTTCGCGAGTATATTAAAAATCCTTTTGGCGTACACGCTTATAAATAAAAGGAGTAAGTTTTGGTTTTTTCTTGAACGCATTTGGCCTTGTAAAAAATCAAAATATTCTTCCTTAAAGATTTAAAACCTACTTTTAAACGCTTGTTTTGAAGTAGGTTTTTGTTTGTTAAACGGCTAATTATCAAAATGCTATAAATCCATTTTGCATAATGCGTTCCGACAAAAAAAATTAAGCCTATAGTTTAAAATCAATTTCTTTTTTTGTACTACCTTTGGCCCCGTAACACAAACCATACACAACCATTCGTAAATGCAAAAAATAAATGTACTTCTCATCGACGATGAAGAGGACGCTCTTGATTCTCTAGAAATAGTGTTAAGCGATTTCCCCCAAATTAATATTGTCAAGAAAATATTAGATCCGCTGGATATATTTCCGTTTCTGATGAATGCTAAAATCGATCTGATTTTTCTGGATATTAAGATGCCGAACATAAATGGCATAGAACTCCTCGAAAAAATTAGAGCCACTTGTAAACCCTCTTTAGCCGTTGTTCTTGTTTCGGCATTCAATGATTTTGCCATGGATGCAGTTAAAAATCATGCGTTTAGCTATTTATTAAAACCGGTCAATCGCCTCGAATTAAAAGCTACGATCGAAAAGTTAGAAAATTATTTGAGCGAATTAAGACATCCGCCAAATAATAAGATACTTATCACTTCAAAAAACACAACTCGCTTTGTAAATTTCGAGGAGATCGTTTATTTAGAAGCAGAAGGAAATTACACGAAAATTCATTTGAATGATAGAACGTTTTTATTGGCTTCTTATAACCTGGGATCTGTAGCTGAAAAAATTCCGGAGGATGATTTTGTAAAAATCAGTCGCTCTATCATTGTTAATCAGAATTATATTCTGGCAATAAAAAGAAAGCAAAGAATGATAGTGCTCAAATTTGATAATCAGGAAATCGAACTG
This sequence comes from Bacteroidales bacterium, assembly GCA_041592395.1. Taxonomy (GTDB): domain Bacteria; phylum Bacteroidota; class Bacteroidia; order Bacteroidales; family UBA12170; genus UBA12170. The sequence goes on from JBFHQD010000015.1 coordinate 21,400, forward strand.
CATGTTTCTATCGTCTTTTTAAAAGAGTTCAATGCTATCTTTAATAATGAATAAAAAAATCAGCTTCCTAGAAATACCTATTTTTTAAGGACGAAGTACGCTACGTATTGGAGTTCCTTAAATATTCGAACTGATTTTTTTCGAAATCTCTTGAAAAAGGGTATCTGCAAGTGAAGTAGTGTAGACAATAGGAAATCGTAAACCAATCAATCAAAGCCCCCGCTTCGGGTAATTGAGTTAGAAAGATAATGGCCGCGCTGTTCCTTGAAAAATCCAGCAAAAAGAAAGGAAAAAACCTTAAATTTTAAGGATAAATAATTCCAGACTTGAGCTAATTTTTATTGCAAAGCTATTCCAATTTAAATAGGAGATATACACCATAAAAGTAAGTCGCTACAAAGCCTAAAAGGAATGCAATTCTATTAGTGAAATATTCAATATTGACTAATCTTGCTTGTTTTTCGGTCGATTTTACACTTGTTTTCCACTCTTATTTCCTTGCTTTAAATTCCAATAATGTCCATTCATTTATCAAAAACGGGCATTCACTAAGTTAAATGGAAGTTTCATCTTCCCAAGTTTATGAGTACATAATTTTAGCTAGCAAGAAATCCAATTGACAGATACTTGCGCAGTAAAGTATGGGGATTAAGAAATTTTTATATCGAATTTATAGCAGAATTAAATCGTTGACTTCCATTTCGGGTTTTGTTAACGTATTTATAATTAAACTATTGGAAAGAGTTCGGTCGCTTTCAATCTATTCTTTAAATAAAAAACAAACAAGATCCAACCTAAAGTTGCAAAAGAAAATTGAAACTATACAGCAACAAATGATAAATAAGCAACTCAACGCTCATTTTACTTTAAAAACAGAAGAAAGGGGATCGACGAAAGTTCTAAATGAAGAACCCGTAGAAGCCTACGATTTGGTGAACAGTTTTTCGAATCTCATGCGATCGGGCGTTTTGTTTTCGGATGGCATCAATTGGTCTTTAGAAACCGAATTGAGTTTTACAAGGAATTACCTCGACCTGATGAAAATCAGATACAAGGCATTATTCGATTTTGACATGGATATTCGACAAAGAGTCGATTGCAAGTATCCCTTAGTTCCGCGATTTTTAGTCCAGAATTGCACTGAAAATGCAATAAAAAGAGCATTTGCATCCGAAACAGCAAAAAGCCATATGCGAATAATTGGCTTGCAATCGGGCGAAGCTATAGAAATAACAATTTCGATAAATCTAGCTGCAAAAACAAAGTTCGAAAATAAAACAACA
>JBFHQD010000016.1:0-22114 GCA_041592395.1 Bacteroidales bacterium
CTCTTCTAAAACAGCGGCCTCGATTATGTTGGTTTCAGGAGGATATCCAGAAAACTACGAAAAAGGAAAAGTCATTACGGGATTAGAAACTGTTGAGGATTGTCTGGTCTTTCATGCCGGCACAAAACAAAACGAGCGTGGCGAGATCCTAACCAATGGCGGTCGAGTTTTAGCCTTAACCGCTTTTGGCCATACCATGGAAGAAGCATTATCCAAAGCATATTTAGAAGCAAATAAAATTAATTTTGAAGGAAAATATTATCGCACAGATATAGGTTTCGATTTATAAGATAAACAGCTGATGTTACTAAAGCTTTTTAAACAATCGTATTTTGCACAAATAGCGTTCCTTTTTTTATTAGCGCTCCTTATTTGGCTGCCCGCATTTCTCAAACCTTATCCTTTAATAACTTCAGAATCAAATCTTTTTACCAGCTTTCTTTTTAAACAGGCCTTTTTAGACACAAGCTTACTTAGCGTAGGTCTTGGGTTTGGCCTTTTATTGGCACTTGCTTTTTTCTTGTCTTTTATCTTTTCTAGCCATAGTTTAACACATCGGAATAGCTTTTTAGCGGGTTTTTTATTTGTGCTTTTTTTAAGTCGCAGCCCCGGACATTTAGGCCTAAATCCCGCATTGATTTCTTTGCTGTTTTTATTGCTCGCCTTAAAAAAATTGCTCGAAAACTTCAAATCTGCCCGTAGCTATAATTTATTATTTACAGCCTCGCTTTTATTTTCTTTTGCGAGCTTGTTTACGCCTTCTGTTTTATTGTTATTTCCGATAATCTGGATTAACCTCGCTATTTTTCAATCCTTTAATTGGCGGAGTATTCCAATTAGTTTAGTGGGACTTTTAACGCCTTATTTTTATATAGGAATTGGGTATTTGATGTTTGATAAAAGCGCGCTTTTTTTCGAATTAATAGAAGCCATAGTTATATCGACTATTCAAATTCCAAAGCTTCCAGAACTGCATGATACCATAGAGCTAATCGTGGCTGCCCTATTACTTTTTATAGCAAGTACCTATACTTTATCGCGAATAGGAAACCAAGTTATTAGTATTCGAAAAAAAACAACTTTTATGTTTTGGTTTTTGGGTTTAAGCATACTGCTTTCCTTTATCAGTATAGATTCAAGCTCCCGAGAGATTGTTTTTATTCCATTTTCAGCAATTTTAGGCTATTATTTTAGTGTTGTAAACCGACAGTTTTGGGCCAATCTTTTTATTAGTTTAATTCTTATCTCTATTCTAATTCAAAATTACAGCATTCTGTTTCATGCTTAAATTACGTTTTATAGCAGACAATAAACTGGAAGCCGGTTGCGACGAAGCCGGTAGAGGCTGTCTGGCAGGCCCCGTTTTTGCAGCTGCCGTTATCTTGCCCTCCAATTTCGAAAACGAACTCCTCAACGATTCGAAAAAACTAAACGAAAAAAACAGGAATATGCTGCGTAAGATTATCGAAAAAGAAGCGCTGGCTTGGGCAGTGGCAAGTATGACACATAAAGAAATCGATGAAATTAATATTCTCAATGCAAGTATTTTTAGCATGCATAAAGCGATAAAAAAGCTAACGATTCAACCCGATCGTTTGCTTATTGATGGAAATCGATTTAAACCTTTTCCTAACATTGAACATCATACGATTGTTAGAGGAGATGGCAAATATTTGGCCATTGCAGCGGCATCTATTCTGGCAAAAACGCATCGCGATGACTTTATGGAGAAAATTCATAAAGAATTTCCGGCCTACGATTGGAACAAAAACAAAGGTTATCCAACGCTAAAACACAGAGAAGCTATTATGGATTATGGCATTACACCTTACCATAGAAAATCTTTTCGTTTGTATGGACAGTTAAAGCTAAATCTTTAATATTCCTATTTGCTAATCTCGCTTTTTAATTAAAATGAGAACTCCCCAAAAAAGTGCTTTTTGATACTCATTGACCTTAAATCCCTGAACTACTGTTAAAAAACAGACAACTTTTACGCTTTATCCTATTAAGTCGAAGTTAAGCTTAGGTTTGTTGTCAACGATGATCAAATAAAGCAAAGCAATTATGAAAACAGCATTGGTATTAATTGTTCTTTTTCTTTCTACCCCTTTATTTGCTCAAGAAAAATACTTGAGTATAACAAATCTGGACAATGGTAAGGAATCCCAAATTAAAGAGAATACCAGAATTAAACTAAAAACGCTCGACGGAAAAAAACTAAAAGGAAAATTTCAGATTTCTGATGACAATCAAATTATTCTTTCCGCACACCTAATTCCCTTAAATCACATTGACAAAATAAAGCGAAATCCTTTAGTAATGACCATTGTCGTCGACGGAATATTAATTATCGGAGCTGGAGCATCAGCCTATGTCGGATTAGCACTTGCTGTTTTTGGAGGAAGCGGAACCTTGTTGTATACATTGCCATTTGTAGGTGGATTTATTTATGGAGCAACAAAATCGCCAAATATCCTGCCGGCTTACCCATTGAATAACAACTTGCAAATTAAGATTATATCTCAATAATATCACTGATAATTTGTATAACAGAAATCCTATCTTTTTGTTAAAACACGAGATCTAATAAAAGCTCGCGTATTTTAGCTTTCTAATTAAAAGAAATGGCTAAAATTATACATCGGGCTTATTCTAGAGGGCATTCGAAATACGAATGGTTGGATTCAAAACACAGTTTTAGTTTTGCTTCTTATCATAATCCTGAGCGTATTCATTTTGGTGCTTTACGCGTTTTAAACGACGATATAATAGACGCTTCATCCGGTTTCGGAAAACATCCGCACGACAATATGGAAATCATTACCATTCCGATAAATGGAGCGCTAAAACATCAGGATTCGATGGGTTATGAGCAAATTATAGGCGTTAACGAAGTTCAGGTAATGAGTGCCGGTAGCGGAATTATTCATTCTGAATATAATGCTAGCGAAGAACAAGCTGCCAACTTTTTGCAATTATGGATTTTTCCGGACACCAAGAATATTACTCCGCGATACGATCAAAGACATTTCGATCCTTCTGAAGCACAAAACGCTTGGCAAACCCTAGTAAGTGATGCTAACGATACAAATAAAAACTTGTTGGGCATTCGGCAAAAAGCAAGCATCTCAAGAATCTTTTTAAGCGCGGATTTTGAATTAAATTACACCCTCAAACCCCATAGCTATGGCTGTTATTTGTTTGTTATATCCGGCGAAATTAAGGTTGATAATGACTTGATTTCAGAAAGAGATGCGCTTGGATTATACGATATTCAAGCATTCAGAATTAAAGCAACAAAGCCTACTTATTTACTTAATATAGAAATTCCAAAAATATAAATCTTTAAAACACAACATGATGAAAACAATTAAATCAATAATAGCAATAGCTCTGCTGATGATAAGCCTCGGAGGCTTTTCACAAAACGTAGCTGTAGATGCAGAAAATTCGACAATAAAATGGCATGCCAAAAAAGTAACCGGCGAGCATTTTGGAACAATTAAATTAAAGGGTGCAAGCCTAAAAATTGTAGACAACACCATTACTGCAGGTGAGTTTACCGTCGACATGTCCAGTATCAACAATACCGATATAGAAGATGCCGCTTACAAAGCAAAATTAGAAGGTCACTTAAAATCGGACGATTTTTTCAACGTTGAAAAATTCCCAATATCCAAATTGATTATTAAAAATAGTACACCCTTTGTGAACAATGTGGCCAAAGTTAAAGCCAATCTTACGATCAAAGGAATTACGCAGCCTATCGAATTTGAAGTCAAGAAGATGGATTCTAAATTTACAGCAGAAATAGTAATAGATCGTTCAAAATTTGACGTAAAATATGGATCAGGCTCCTTTTTTGAAAATTTGGGTGATAAACTAATTTACGACGATTTTACGTTGACAATAGTTATTGCTACAAAATAAAGAACTCATTTATTGAATATTAGAAAACCGAAACGCAAAATTGCGTTTCGGTTTTTTTAGGCTAATTATTTTAGCCAAAGCTTGCTTTTTAAATAAAAACAGATTAAAAATCCGTAACTTTGAGCTAGAAATCAGCAGAAAATGGCTTCACTTCAACAGGATAAAATAAAACTCCGACCGCTTGATATCAAGGATGTAGATCGATTAACAGAAATTGCCAACAATCGAAAAATAAGCATCAATCTTCGCGATGCCTTCCCTAACCCATACACAAAAGAAGATGCCCGAAGTTTTATTCAGCTATGCTATAAACAAAACACGAGCACAATTTTTGCTATAGAATACGAAGGTATTTATGTAGGCAATATTGGCTTGGAATTGGGAAATGATGTCTATCGGAAAAGTGCACAAATTGGTTATTTTATCGACGAAGCGTATTGGAACAAAGGAATTGTAACCAAAGCCGTTAAGCTTTTGACCAAATTTGGATTTGAGCACTTAAATATGGAAAGAATCCACACCGGCGTATTTGAATTCAATTTAGCTTCGCAGCGTGTACTCGAAAAATGCGGTTATCAAAAAGAAGGCGTTTTTCGAAAAGCGGTTTTAAAAAACGGAAAACTATACGATGAAATTCGCTATTCTAAGCTTAAAAATGAATAGAAATTACTTCTAATAAGTTTAACGCTAGCTTATTTTTTAATTTCGTTTATTTTTAAAATGTAATAGTCAACCTTTCCTGAAAATATTTGATTGTAAAAGCATCAATATTATTACATTTGTGCCTTTACTATGAAAAAGAAAAGAAGACGGATAAGCGATCGATTAATGATTATGAGCCGGAAGATGCCTTCCAATCGCTTAATGATTATTTTAAGTATTATTGTCGGGTTATTATCCGGTTTGGTTGCTGTAATTGTAAAAAACCTGGTCTTCTTTATACAAAATCTACTTACCAGTGGTTTTGAAAACGACTACTCCAATATTCGTTACGTATTTTATCCTGCTGTCGGTATTTTTATTGTTTTAATATTTATCAAATATATTCTTCGCCGACCTGTTAGAGATGGAATTCCAAATGTATTGCATTCCATTTCTAAAACGCACGGTAAAATATCGCCGCACAATACTTATTCATCTGTAATAACGAGTGCATTTACGGTTGGTTTTGGTGGATCAGTAGGATTGGAAGGGCCTACCGTTGTTACTGGCGCTGCTATCGGATCAACGCTTGCAAAAATGCTGGGATTAAGTTATAAGCAAGTGGTAACCGTTTTAGGATTTGCTGCAGCTGCTGCGATGTCGGCTATTTTCAAAGCCCCAATTGCAGCCATTGTATTTGCGCTGGAAGTTATCTTGTTTGATATGACGATGACGGCACTTGTTCCTCTCCTTTTGGCATCCATAGTAGCAGCACTTACTTCCTATGCTTTTTTAGGTCAGAATGTTTTGTATCCTTTTCAAGTGGAATACACTTTCGATTTATCGGAAACCTTATACTATTTTGGGTTGGGAATTTTTGCCGCTTTAATATCGGTCTACTATATTAAGGGTTATGTTTATAGCGGCAAAATATTCGAAAAAATTAAAGGTTGGGTGGGGAAATTTCTCACGGGAGCCGGAATCCTGGGATTATTAATTTTTTTACTGCCTTCCTTATATGGAGAAGGTTACGAAGCGATTAATACCGCTCTAAAAGGCGATTTAAATTTTGTTTTCGACAACAGTATCTTTTACGGTTTTAAAGGCAATGGTGCCTTTGCCTTGTTGCTTTTATTGGCTATTATTTTACTAAAAGTAGTAGCCACTTCAGTCACCTTTCGGGCGGGGGGAATTGGTGGCATATTTGCTCCTACACTTTTTATTGGAGCCATGGTGGGCTTGTTTTTTGCCAAATTTCTAAGTTATATCGGTCTTATCGATTTGCCCATAAGCAATTTTGTATTGGTAGGAATGGCCGGTCTTTTAGCCGGAGTTGTTCACGCACCCCTAACCGCTATTTTTCTTATTGCAGAAATTACCGGCGGTTATTCTTTGTTGTTTCCGATTATGATAGTGGCAACTACATCTTATGGCATAACGCGAATGCTGTCGCCAAGATCGATCTATACCATTCAGCTTTCGAAGCGAGGCGATATGCTCACTCACCATAAAGATAAGGCAATGCTGTCGATGATGAGTATAGAACCTTTGATTGAAAAAAACTTTAATACGGTGTCTCCCGATGCAAATTTAGGCGACCTCGTAAAAATTATTGCTGATTCAACACGCAATATTTTTCCCGTTGTTGACGATGAAGGCAATTTCTTCGGTATTGTTATTATGGATCAAATCAGACACTTGATGTTTCAGCCTGAACTGTATAAAAAGACCAGTGTTAGAAGTCTTTTGTTCTATCCTTCTTCAGTGGTTTTACTTAAAGATGATATGGAAACCGTAGCACAGAAATTTCAGCATTCAGGAAAATACAATCTTGCTGTTTTAGACAATAATAAATACCTGGGGTTTGTATCCAGAGCAAACGTATTTTCGAAATATCGTCAGCTTTTAAAAGATTTTTCAGAAGATTAAACGCGAAACTAGATAGTCAAAATCCAAGAGCCTTTGAATTTTTTAGCGTATTTCTTCAAAGCTTCATCAGCATCTTTTTTATTTGTAAAATAATCGATTGCTAAACGGATTTTATTGTCGCGCTCAACTAAAATCGCTTTTGGATAACCCATTTGTTTATAGCTTTTAACTGCATTATCTGCATCGCTTCTATTCGTATAGCTTCCCACCGTAATATAATAAACCGGCGTTTTCGCATCGTTTGTTTGGAGATGTGTCGCTCTATATTCGGGAGACGCTTCGTTCAATATCTTTAAAGATGTGCCGCATACTTTTGTTTCCACTTCATAATCGACCGCTTTTCCAAACCATACAAGAGCATATCCATTTTCGATACTCACACCCATCGCATTCCAAGTAACTGTTTTCCACTCTCCTTTGTTTAGTAAGATTTCATTACTCGGCTTGTTTTCGCGCCAAAAGTTCAATATTTGTCGTGGTGTATTTTTTATATTCGACCAGTAAGTAAGTTCATAAGCTTCTGACGGATAACCAATTATTTCTTTGGCTTTCATCCGTACATTATTTTTTCTCGATTGTTCTGAAGGAAAACATATGGGAGTCCACTTTCCCTTATCCGACCACGAAAGCATAGTACATACCGTATCGGCATTATAATTTGCTGACAGATCACGTGCATGGGTTATAGCCACATAGCACAACGATTTTGACAGAGCAACCTCGGGCAAAGTAAATGCCTTCCTGTAGTCATTTATTAGTTGATAGAGTTGATATTCTTCGGAACTGATACAAAAATCATCAGGAATGGTATCGGTTTGAGCCATTGTTCTCGTATTGAAACCAATAAATCCAACACCCAAAAACAAGAAGAATATTATTTTTCTCATTAGCTCAATCTTTTTATTACCAACTTCCTCCTGCGCCGCCGCCGCCGAAACCTCCGCCGCCACCAAAGCCGCCAAAGCCTCCGCCACCGAAACTTCCACCTCCGGAATTAAAACTGCCCCATCCACTACTGCTGCTTCTTCCTCCGCCCATCGAACTTCCAAGAAACATCAATGTCCACCAAGGAAGACTGCTTTTTGAGCCTATTCCGGTACTTCTGTTTTTACCTTTACTAGCAAATAGGATAAACAGTATAATAAAAATGACGAGAGGAATCAACCCCGCAAAATCGCCGCCTTTGCTTTCTACATATTGATCTGCTGTATATTCACCTTTAGTAATATCCATCAATACTTTAGTGGCCGCAACCAATCCTGCATTATAATCACCCGCTTTAAAGGCGGGAATCATTTCGTACTCCACAACACGTTTGGCAATGGCATCAGGCACAACGCCTTCCAAACCATAACCTACCGCAATATAAGCTTCACCTCTTGAAGCATTTGTTTTTGGTTTTACTAAAATCAGGATGCCGTTGTCTTTGCCTTTTTGACCAATTTCCCATTTATGTGCCAATTCAACGGCAAACTGCGCTTTATCGTAACCTTCTAAATCGTCGACAGTCACAATAACAATCTCATCAGATGTTTTTTTGCTAAAATCGATGAGTTGATTATTTAATTGATTTACTTGATCCCTACTCAATATTTTAGCAAAATCGTTGACCGGATATATTTTGTCCGGTTTTGCCGGAAATTGAGCAAACACACCTAAAGATACTGAAAAAAGAAGTATCAAAAGAATTGATCGAAACGCTGCAATTGAGTGGCCTGATTTTATATTATCCAAAAGAAATTTCATCGCTTAGTTCGTTTATGTCGTTTTTCTGATGTGGGAAATGTTCTTTGAGTTGTTGTCCGGCTTTGATGATTCCTTTAGACAAACCACCCACAAAATCATTATTTTTAAAAGCCTCTAGCATTTCCTCTTTAATTTCGTCCCAGAAATTTTCCGGCACTTTTTGATTAATCCCAATATCGCCTAGAATAGCAAACTTTTTACTTTGAATAGCAAAATAAAAAAGCACCCCATTACGCAATTCGGTTTTATGCATTTTTAATTGTGCAAAAGCCTGCGATGCACAATCGAGCACATCTTTAGCACATTTATTTTCGATATGCACACGAATTTCGCCGGAGCTTTCGTTTTCCGCATCAAAAATGGCCTGTTTTATTTGCTGCTTTTCTTCTTTACTAAAAAATGTAGAAGCAAGTTTACTCATAATAAAATGGATTAAAATTCAACTTTAGGTGCGGTATCAGCGCCTTGAACAGCTTGAAAATAGGCTTTTTCGTCGAAGTTAAACATCCCCGCAAATAAGTTATTTGGGAATTTTTTAATATTCGTATTGTAAGCCCGTGCTTCGTCGTTAAAGCGTTTACGTTCTACAGTTATTCTGTTTTCCGTACCTTCCAATTGGGCCTGCAACTCCAAGAAATTTTGATTTGCTTTTAGATCAGGATACTTTTCAACCACAACCATTAAACGCGATAAGGCCGAACTTAATCCATCTTGCGCTTGCTGAAATTGTTGCAAAGCAGCAGGACTCATATTGTTTGCATCAATGGTTGTTGAAGTTGCTTTTGCCCGTGCATTTACAACACCTTCGAGCGTTTCTTTTTCGTGAGCAGCATATCCTTTTACGGTAGCAACAAGGTTTGGAATTAAATCGGCACGACGCTGATAAACATTTTCAACTTGTGCCCATTGTGCATCGACAGTTTCCGAACCGGTCACCATAGAATTATAAATACCTTTAATTGATGAATAGCCGATAAAGATTAAAACGACAACAACGATTAATACTATCCAAGATTTTTTCATTTTATTTAATTTTAAATATAGAATTTAAAGATACAAAAAAGGCTGTCTAACCAGGTGAAATCAGCTAAAAAAACCAAAACCAAGGTTAAACAGCCTGAATATGACTATTTTATAAGCGTAAAACTACGCTTGATGAAATCGGCTAAATCTTTTCCTTTCAACAAATTCTGAGAAAGCATAGCCAAATCGTACATTTGTTTTACGGTTGAAGCTTGTTTTTCTTCGTCCTTTTCTTCCAAAAGATTTCCGACTAAATTATGATTCGCGTTAACGACCAAATTATAACTATCGGGGAAACCTCCCATAGCCATCATTCCGCCACCACCTAGTTTTTCCATATCTTTCATACGGCGCATAAACTCGCTTTGCGTGATAAGGAAAGGCTGTTCATTTTCGCCAAGTGATTCAAAAACCACGGTGAATTTTGCTTTATCGATGTTTTTTTCGATAATCGGTTTCAGGGTTTCTTTTTGCTTATCGTCTAATTTTGATGGCAATTCGTCTTCCTTGGCAATCAGCTTATCAATCGTATCGGCATCCACACGTTTAAACTGAATATCGCTTAATTTTTGCTCCAAAGCATTTACAAAGTGATTGTCTAAAACACCTTCCATTTCCAAAACGTCATAGCCACGGTCTTTTGCCGACTGAATAAAATTATATTGCTCTTCGGTATTGCTGGTATAGAGATAGACAATTTTTTTGTCTTTATCCGTTTGCAAATCTTTTACTTGGGCTTTGTATTCTTCTAACGTAAAGTATTTGCCTTCTGTATTTTTTAACAAACAGAATTTTTGAGCTCTATCGTAAAATTTCTCATCCGATAGCATACCATATTCAATAAACACTTTGATATCGTCCCATTTTTTCTCAAAATCTTCGCGGTTGTTTTTGAATAATTCTTCCAATTTATCGGCAACTTTTTTGCTGATGTGATTGGCAATTTTTTTAACCGCACCATCGCTTTGCAAATAAGAACGCGATACATTTAAAGGAATATCAGGCGAGTCGATAACCCCATGCAATAACGTTAAGAATTCGGGCACAACACCTTCTACAGAATCTGTAATAAACACTTGATTGCTATACAGTTGGATTTTATCTTTTTGTACTTCCAAATTCTTCTTTAGTTTGGGGAAGTATAAGATTCCGGTTAGATTAAACGGATAATCTACATTTAAATGAATCTGAAACAAAGGCTCATCAAAATTCATCGGATAAAGCTCACGGTAAAAATCTTTGTAATCTTTATCTTCTAAATCAGCAGGTGCTTTTTTCCAGATAGGATTGGTATTGTTAATGATGCGGTCTTTTTCAACTTCTTTGTAAACATCATTTCCGTCTTTATCTTTCTCGCCTTCAACTTTTTCTTGAATCTTTTCTGTTCCAAATTTTATCGAAACAGGCATAAATTTATTGTATTTATTTAGCAGCTCAAGAATCTTACTTTCTGATAAAAACGCTTTACTATCCTCCGAAATATGCAAGATAATATCGGTTCCGCGCGACTCTTTTTCGATGTTTTCTATGGTATAATTTGGACTACCGTCGCATTCCCATTTAACTGCTTTATTGGCACCGCTTTTTTTATAGGTTTTTGTATGAATTTCAACCATATCAGAAACCATAAAAGAAGAGTAAAAACCTAAGCCAAAACGGCCAATAATGGCATTTTTCTCTGCTTCGGTTTTGGATTTGAATTTTTTGACAAATTCTTCAGCACCCGAAAAAGCAATCTGATTAATATATTTATCAACTTCTTCTGCTGTCATTCCGATACCTTTATCACGAATAGTCAGTGTTTTCGCTTTTTTATCTAAAATAACTTCCACGGTAATATCACCCATTTCATCTTTAAATTTACCCAAAGAAGCTAATGTTTTAAGCTTTTGAGTAGCATCAACGGCATTAGAAACTAACTCGCGTAGAAATATCTCGTGGTCTGAGTAGAGGAATTTTTTAATAATCGGAAAAATATTTTCCGTTTGTACATTAATCTGTCCTTTTTGCATTTTATATTGTTTTTTGAATTTTCTAGAGGCTCTATTTACAAATTTGATACCACCCAAATGAATGCTGACAAATTGACAAAAAAAAGCCCGCTGTTATGGAGCGGGCTCAATATTAAAAAATGGCTTTTAATCTTTAATCAATCACTAAATAAGTATTGTTTCTATAATCGCTTTGATCTTTATACCAATCGGTAAATTGTGTTCCTCCTGAAACAGCCCAAGAAGAGAACATAGTGTAACCCTTATTGATTGCAATTTTTTCTTTAGGATAGGTAAAGTCGTATAAAATATTGATTCCCCAAGGCAAATTGGTTTCGTTTCTATAATATCTTCCAATAGACGGATTACTATCATCATCGGCTGTGCGGAATAAAGAAGTGTCCATAAGATCGGTTGGTTCCATATCGACCAAATGCAATTCTCTGCCTCTATTTCCGTCGATAAAAATAAAGGGATTTAACGCTCCAATTTGGTTGTTTGCAATAGGTTGACTGTATTCGATAAGTACTTGGATTTTTCCGTCATTTACAGCAGAACTTGTCCAAGCATCGTCGAAAACAATAATAACAGGTTTCGTCTGATTATTTTCTAATCCTTTACTATCCAAAGAAATCAAAGTAGTGCTCAGGTCGTAGCCCGATACTTGTTTGACTATAGAAGGATCCGCATTAATTTCAATACCAAATCCATTTCGAAACGAACCGCCAACATTTTTGATTTTGAAGTCCATTATGGTTTCTTTAATTAAACCAGCACTATTGTACACGTGCTTATAATGGTAGTTGATTACCATATCATTGAAATCGAAATCACCTAAATTTGGCCACAAGTCTTCGAAAGCATAAGTCCCTATACCATAGATAGACGGCGTGTAAACATTATAAGCCCGCTCGGCATCGTTTGGATACTCGTCATAAAAATCGATGATTCCATCGCCATCGCTATCCGTATCTTTAACTAAAGTTTCGTCTAAAGGAAGTGTAGCTAAATCGTGAATATAATGCGTATAATCACCGAATCTATTTTCCCATCCTCCTGTAACATCGTCCATAATATATACTTTTCCTTTTGGGGTAACATTAGATGCCCACCATAAATTTTGATTGGAATCGTAAGTTAAAGAATTGGGATAATTGGGCAAATTTTCAGCAGAAATACGTGTAGCAGAAATACTATTATTGCCGGTATATTCGCAGCGATACAACCCGGAAGTAGTTGAAAGAAACATAGTGCCTTCATCATCAAAAGTAAGGTCGCCACCATCTAATTCGTCTAGACCATTCACTTTATAATAAGAAAGCATGCGCCCTCTATAAGGATCAATCTTAAGCACCCAATAATCAAACGAATAATAAAGCAATCCATCGTTGATATTATAACCCATTCTTGGCCCAAAATAACGTATTCTTCCCGTGGCTTTCCATTCGTCTTTGGCAATATCGTAGGCGTACAGATAATAAGGCGAAGTAATTCCAACGGTATAAACAATTTCTTTTACCGGATCGACAGCACAAGTATAACTCCCATTAAAATCAGGAATAGTTGAAATAACTTCCATTTCCCCTGTTTCTGAATCAATTTTAAATAATTCACGCAAACTATTAACGCCATAGAAAATATCAACGGCTTCGGCTTTTGAATTTGAAGTCCTTTTAAGTTGGCTTTGAGAATCCAAATTAACGGCCAATTTATACCCATTCAATGGTAAAATAGCGGTAGAATAATCGGCCATATCGTTTTTAACAACCAATATTGAATCGTAATACGAAGGAATTGTCAAATTCAAATCAAAGCTGGATGCGCTGGTTATTTGAGTAAAAGTTAAATCGCTCATGGCATCGACCAGCATGCCCGATTGCGCCACAGGATCGCCTCCATCATCTCCAACAGTTGAAGTTGTAATTGTTTTACCTTCAGGATTATATAAATAAATATTGTATTTTACTTTTGCGTCTGCTGAAGATTTAAAACCATCAAAAGACATCGTTATCTCTTTGGACGTTTCAAAATTAAACGTGGCCGGAATTTCTAAATCTAATAAACTAACATTGGGATCGGTTGGATCTACGGGGTCTTTTTCGAGCTCTTTATTGCAACTTGCTAAACCAACTAATACTAAAAAAGCCCATAGTGATACATTAATTTTTCTCATAAGAATTTTATTTTTTGGTTTTACTTATTTTATAGATTATAAAAATACAAATTGACGCTTCAGAGCCCAAAGCAAAAATTAGTGGATATTAACAAAGTTATCAAGAAAATTTGCATCATTTAGAAAGTGTCCGAATAATAGAATGCGATTTCAAAAACCGCATTGATAAAGAGCTAAAGGCAAAAAACTGTCGGATTATTTGATTGTTTTTCAAAATAAAAGAGGCCTGATTCTAGTGTGAATCAGGCCTCTTTTTTACTGCTTTATAGAGACTAATTACTTAAAAAATTATCATTTCGGTAATTGCTCTGATCTTTATACCAATCGTTGTAATCGGTTCCACTTGAAATTGCCCACGAAGCAAATTTAGTATACCCTTTATTGATTGCTATTTTTTCTTTAGGAAATTTGAATTCGGTAAGCATAGTAACGCCCCAAGGCAAATTCGTCTGATTTCGGTAATACCTTCCGATAGCCGGATTACTGTCATCATCAGCCGTTCCGAAATAACTTGTATCCATTAAGTCGGTAGGAACCATATCAACAAGATGTACTTCGCGTCCACGATCGCCATTTATAAAGATGAAAGGGTTTAAACTTCCCATTTGATTATTGCGTATAGGCGTTGTATAGTTGATCACGATTTTCATTTTTCCATCGTTATCATTTATATTCGACCACGCATTATCAAAAACGATTATAACGGGTTTTGTTTGGTTATTTTCTAAACCTTTGCTGTTTAGCGATATCAAATTTTCAGTTAGATTATATCCTGTAACTTCCTGAATAACTGATTCATCGGCATTTATTTGTATACCAAAACCATTCTTAAACGAGCCTCCCACATTAGCAATTTCAAATTCCATAGTGGTTTGATAAATTAAACCGCTTGCACTCATAATATGTGTATATCTGTAATGCATCACTAAATCGTTAAAATCAAAATCGCCTAAATTGGGCCATAAATCTTCGAAGGCGTAGGAACCAAACCCATTGGCAGAAGGCGTATAAACATTATAGGCTTTCTTATTGTCATTGGGGTATTCATCATACAAATCAATAATTCCGTCACCATCAGTATCCACGTCCACAACTTCTTCTTCAACAGGTATAGAAGCTAAGTCGTCGAGCCTAACATCAAATCGTTCAAAACGATACTCCCAAGCACCACTTTCTTTATCCATAACGACAAGCTGTCCTTTATTACTCGAATTGTATCCGACCCAAAGTACATCGTTAGAATCGAAAGTCATAGCGGAGGGATAAAAAGGTAAATTATCTTCATTTATTTTAGTGACTTGGCAGGCATTGCTACTTGTGATTTCGCAACGATACAAGCCTTTTTTTGCAGTCATAAACAAGGTTCCTTCGCTATCAAAAGCGATATCTCCCAACGAAGTATTGTCTAATCCACTTATTTTATAGGTGGAAATTACTGTGCCTGTACTAGGATCAACTGTTTTAAGGTATTTGCCAACCGAAAAATAAAGCAGACCATCTTCTTTGTTGTAGGCTAATCGATCTCCCTTAAGCTTAGTATTGCCAATATCGCTCCACGTTTCTTCTTGAAGATCAAAAGCATACAAATGTTTGGTGGATCTTCCTATTGTATACAATATATTATTGATAGGATCGATGGCACAGTTTATTGCGCCTCCGGAACCACTTGGAAACTGGCTTATAACTACAGCTTCGCCCGTTTCGGGATTAATCGTTATTAAATCTTGCTTGGAATTTACGCCATATAAAACATCATCAGGATCTTTGGCACTGGCTTTAAAGTTGGAATTTTGATTCGAAATAGCCGCTTTATTGCTAACAATAGGAATAATTTGGCTGGAGTAAACCCCCATTTCATTCCGAATAACATATAAGAATTCGTAATAATCAGGAACATTAATATTAACAGTCAAATTATCGTCAATAGAAACTATTGAGGCCACAAGATTATTCAATACATCAGAAACTTCAATGGTTTCGGTTACGATTAGGCCATCTTCATCCTCATAGCTTACTTCTTCAGAAGTCGTTTGGTCGGAATATAAATAGATATTATATTTTACGGGATTGCTTTTTGATGATTTAAAATCGTTAAATGAAACAGCCACTTCTTTTGAGGTTTCAAATGCAAACTCACCGGGAATATTTAAGTCTAAAAGACTAATATCCGGATCGGTAGGATCTGCGGGATTCTCGATTGGATCAAGCTCTTTGCGACAACTTGTAATAGAAACGAGAAACAATAAAACGAAGATAAACAGTTGAGTTCTTTTCATACGATTGATATTTTCGTGGTTAATACTATCATTATTAAAGCACTAAGATAAATAATTTTAAAAGCAAAATAAACCCTAACTCGTAATCGTAGCAAATTAGTTCGTAAACGTAAAGCGCTCTTTCCGTAGAAAAAACGAAAAGAGCGCTTCAAAAACAGTATCCAAAATTTACTCTATAAAAGTGTCGTTGCGATAATCCTCCTTATCCATATACCAATCTGGGTAAAGCGTTCCTCCGGATTCTGCCCAAGCGGCAAATTTAAGATAGCCGGCTATAATGGGTGATTTTTCTATCGGATAGTCAAAATCATCGATAATATTAATTGCCCAAGGCAGTTGAAGCGAATTTGTATAATATTTTCCTGTTGCCGAATTCGAAACATCGTCGCCTGAACCAAGTAAATCAGCAGAGGCTAAGCTGGTTGGATTATAATTAGGAAGATGAACTTCTCTACCACGATCGCCATTAACAAAAATAAAAGGATTAAACTCGCCTAATAAACTTGGAAGAATGGGTTGAGTATAAGTAATTGTAAGATTCAGAACATTATTACTTACATTCTCATAATTCTTAGCATTATCCAACAAAATGACTACTGTTTTGGCCTGATCGTTTTCTATTCCTTGTCCATTCAGCGATACAATACCTTCCGTAAGACTATATCCACTAACTTGTTCAACCAAATCTTTGTTGACATCCAACTCGATTCCAAAACCATTTTTAAACGATCCACCAACATTTTTGACAATAAAATACATTTTGGTTTCTACAAGTAAACCATCCGCATTTAATACATTGGTATATCTGTAATTTAATACTAAATCGTTAAAATCATAATCGCCTTGATAAGGCCATAAATCTTCAAAAGCATAGCTACCTAATCCGCTAATAGATGGAACATAAGTATTTGTAGCACGAAGAGGATCGTTTGGATATTCGTCATATAAATCAATGGCTCCATCGTTGTCAGCATCATCTTCTACAAAAACTTCAACAGGTAAAATATCCATATCATCAATTTGATGATCAAAGGCTGAAAAATGACTGGTTTCCTGAAAATTATCCAAATTAAAGGTAAAAACTTGTCCTTTACTGCTCACATTTGTTGCCCACCATAAAACGCCATCAGAATCAAAAGCCATAGAGGTAGGATAATTGGTAATAGTACCCGAAATCCGTGTTGAATAAAAATCGTTTTTGTTTTTAACGGATAATAAATAAATGCCTGAAGTGGTAGAAACATAAATCGAGCCATCTTTGGCTATGGTAATATCGCCTCCATCTTTGTCATCCAGGTCTTTTATTTTATAGTCTTTTACTTCATCGGCATCCGAAGGATCTATTAATCGAATTTTATCTTCATAAGAAAGATACAACAATCCGTTTGAAACATTATAAGCTAAGCGAGGACAAGAGACATCGGTTTCGCCTATTGTCTTCCACGAATCGGCATTCATATCATAGGCCAATAAATAGTATGGCTTTGTTAATCCAACCGTATATAAAATTTCATTAACGGGGTCGATAGCACAAGTATTGCTACCACCATTTCCTGCCGGAATTGTAGTTACAGCAGTATATTCGCCTGTTTCAGTATTGATCTGAAAAACTTCAGATTCACTGTTTACCGCATAAATCATATCAACGGTATAAGTCGCTTTACTTGATTTAAAAGAGCCCGCTTGAGCATCAAAAGCTACTGTCAATTTATTACTATTAACGGGAACAATGGCTGAAGAATAATGACCTCCATCGTTTTTCATAACGAACAATGAACTATAATGCGTTGGAACTGTAACTTGGACGTCAAAACTAGAAGCCGAAGTTATAATAGATGCTGCAAGATTGCTTAGGGCATCCATTTCTTGAATAGTTTCCGTAACCGCTACGCCGTTATCTCCGACAGAGGTATAGGTTTGCATTTCGCCCAATGGATTATAAAGGTAGATATCGTATTTCACTTTAGTGGCTTGCGACGATTTAAAGCTATTTATAGAAACCGTCACGCTTCTTGAAGTTTCAAATTCAAAATCTCCGGGAACATTCAATTGCAACATGGTTGAAACCGGTTCGTCGGTAGGTTGATTCAGTGTTTTTGTACAGCTTGTGAATGAAAACACAAAAAACATCATAAAAATGTAGAAGGATACTTTTTTCATAACTGGTTTGATATTTAATTTTAAGCAAAAATACCTATTTAACCGTCTGATTACAAATAAACAATACGCCAGTTTGTTTTTGTATCTTTTCAGTAAGTAACCGATACAAAAGAACAAGAATTTTTATCTTTTGGCATATTGCCCTTCGTAATATTTTTGATAATCACCCGAAGTAACCTGGGCTAACCATTCCGTATTTTCCAAATACCAGTCTACCGTTTTTTCAAGTCCTTCTTCAAATTGGAGGCTTGGTGTCCAACCTAAATCTTTTTGAAGTTTGCTGCTATCAATAGCATATCTTAAATCGTGACCGGCTCTATCGGTAACATAAGTAATCAGTTTTTCGCTTTCGCCTTTGGCTCTGCCCAATTTCTTATCCATGACTTTACAAAGCAGTTTTATCAAATCGATATTGGTCCACTCGTTATGACCTCCGATATTATACGTGCTACCACTGGCTGCTTTATGAAAAATCACATCAATAGCCCTGGCATGATCTTCTACCCAAAGCCAATCGCGAATATTTTCTCCCTTTCCGTAAACCGGAAGCGGTTTATTTGTTTTAATATTATTGATAAACAAAGGCAATAATTTTTCAGGAAACTGATATGCTCCATAATTATTCGAGCAATTTGAGATTACCGTTTGCAATCCAAAAGTATCATAATAGGCTCTAACAAAATGGTCGGAACTGGCTTTTGAAGCCGAATAAGGACTATGCGGATCGTAGGCTGTAGTTTCTGTAAATATGCCCGTTTCGCCTAAACTCCCATAAACTTCATCGGTAGAAACATGGTAAAAGCGATGCGCTTGCAAATTTTCTTTCCAAATGAATTTAGCGGCATTCAAAAGGTTAACTGTACCAATAACATTGGTCATTACAAATTCGGTGGGATTGGTAATCGACCGATCGACATGCGATTCGGCAGCAAGATGAATAACATCCGTAAATTGTTCTTCTTGAAACAACTGGCTTATGGCGTTTGCATCCACAATATCCATTTTTACAAAACGGTAATTCGACTTGTTTTCGATATCTTTTAAATTGGCTAAATTCCCTGCATAAGTTAAAACATCAAGGTTAACAATTTCATATTCAGGGTATTTATTCACAAACAAACGGACAAGGTGCGATCCGATAAATCCCGCTCCACCGGTAATTAAAATTTTCTTTTTAAAGGACATAATTTCTTATTTATAGGCTAAAATATTCAAGGTTGTAATTCTTTTATTGCTTCTTTTTGGCAAGTGCTTTTTCCCAATTCCAGGAAGATAGCATCATTTCGTCCAATGATTTTTTTGCTTTCCATCCCAATTCATCATTTGCAAATGTGGTATCGGCATAAACAATTTCAACATCACCCGGCCTTCTATCCACAATTTTATAATTCAATTTTTCGTGGCTTACTTTTTCAAAAGAATGAATGACTTCTAACACAGAAAAACCATTTCCGGTTCCTAAATTGAATATTTCCACATCTTTTTTCCCTTTCTTCCCTATCATCCGCTCAACCGCGACTACATGCGCTTGTGCTAAATCGACAACGTGAATATAATCGCGAATGGCTGTGCCATCAGGTGTATTGTAATCTGATCCAAAAACGCTTAACTGTTTGCGCAGTCCAATGGCTGTTTGGGTAATAAAAGGAACCAAATTATTAGGAACGCCCAAAGGCAACTCGCCAATCAATGCCGATTCGTGGGCTCCAATTGGATTAAAATAGCGCAATAAGATTGCTTTTATATTCGTAACTTCACTCGTTTCGGTAATCACTTCTTCGGCAATTTGTTTGGTATTGCCATAAGGCGACATGGCTTTTAAAATGGGTGAATTCTCCGACACAGGCAAAACTTCAGGCTGACCATAAACCGTACAAGAGGAGGAAAATACAAGGTTATCAATCTTATGTGTTTTCATGTTCTCCAAAATATTGATTAAGGAGCCTAAATTGTTTCGGTAATACATAAGGGGATCGTTTACCGACTCGCCTACTGCTTTAAAAGCAGCAAAATGAATTATGCCTTGTAAATCTTGGTGTTGATTAAAGAATTGGTTTGTTTTTTCAGTATCCGTTAGATCCAATTCTTCAAATGCCGGACGAATACCCGAAATTTGCGCAATTTGATCAACAACATTGGCATGTGAATTGGAAAGATTATCCACGATAATAACTTCAAAGCCTTTTTTTTGGAGTTCTACAACAGTATGAGAACCAATATATCCAGTACCTCCGGTAACTAATATTTTCATAACGATTTTTTAATGTATATGCTCTAAATGAGTTTCTTTTGAGCGAACTAAATTAGTAAATATAAAAACCGCCAACAAATAATATTTTTACTACTAAAAAGTAATTTTTTATACCAGTGATAATAAGGACTTAATTTTTGATCCAATCCACTATTTCTGTATCGTAAGGTTTTGTTTTTGGCGACAAAACTTTTTCAAGTTTACCCGTTTTTCCTATTAAATATTTCTGAAAATTCCAACTCACTTTCGAATCTTCAACTCCATTTAATTCTTTGTCAGTAAGCCACTTATAAAGCTCGTGCATATCATCTCCCTTTACTGATATTTTGCTCATCATTGGAAAAGTTACTCCATAATTTAAGGAGCAAAAAGCTTTTATTTCTTCATCCGTGCCCGGTTCTTGCGACAAGAAATTATTGGCCGGAAACCCCAGAATTACAAAATCTTGGCCGCCAAACTCTTTGTATAACTTTTCAAGGGCTTCGTATTGGGGCGTGAATCCACATTTTGAAGCGGTGTTAACTATCATCACTTTTTTGCCGACTAATTGACTAAAAGCAAAGTCATTACCATCAATGTCTTTGACTACAAAATCGTAAAAGTTACTTTGTGAAAATCCGGAAATACTCATAAATGCGAAAATTAATACTATAAATTTGCTCATCTTTTTTTTTCTTCAAATATACAATTTAAATTCATTCTAAATAAATAATTGAAAAGCGGCTTATTTTAGTTGTTTGGCTACTTTTGCAAAATGCGCAAAGAAATCCTTCGTTTAGCCATACCCAATATTATCAGTAACATTAGTGTTCCGCTACTTGGCATTGTAGACCTAGCATTAATGGGACATTTAGAATCAGAGCTTTACATTAATGCCATTGCTATTGGGGGTGTCATTTTCAGTTTTATTTATTTAAGTTTTGGCTTTCTAAGGATGGGCACAACGGGGTTCACTGCCCAAGCCTATGGCCAGAATAACGAAAAAGAAAGTTTGCTGATATTTTCACGTTCGCTCTTGTTGGCTTTAGCCATTGCAGCTCTATTGATTCTTTTTAAAGATTTGATCATTTATGTTGGATTATTACTATTAAACAGCAGTCAAGAAGTTTCTGTTTATGCCTCGCAATATTACAATATTCGCATTTTTGCGGCACCGGCTACTCTTGGTTTATATGCCATTACGGGGTGGTTTATAGGGCGACAAGATACAAAAACACCACTTTTTTTGGCCTTGCTGGTAAACCTTGCCAACCTAGGGTTTAACCTCATTTTTATTAAAATTTTTCACCTAAAATCGGACGGTGTTGCCTGGGGCACTTTATTGGCTCAATATTTAGGTTTTAGTACAGGGCTTTTTCTTATCTTTTATAAGCATCGAGCAAAATTAAATACATGGAATTGGCAAGAAATGCTACAGAAAAAAGCATTAAAATCCTATTTCGATGTGAATCTCGATATTTTTATACGAACAATAATTCTTATTGCCAGCCTGAGTTTTTTCACGAGCGCATCCGCCAAAATTAGTGATAAAATCTTAGCAATAAACACCTTACTCTTTCAGTTTTTCTTGTTCTTTTCTTATTTTATCGATGGATTTGCCAATGCCGCTGAAGCTTTGGTTGGAAAATATATCGGAAATAAAAATCCTGAAATTGTTAGAAAGGTAATTAAACAATTATTGCTTTGGGGGGTGTATTTCAGTATTCCTTTTTCCTTTATTTTCTTCTTTTTTGGAAAAAACATTATGTTTTTGCTCACCGATATTCCTCATCTTATTAACGACTCACAGCCCTATTTTATTTGGGTTGCATTGATTCCGATTTTAAGTTTTGCGGCATTTATTTACGACGGCATTTATATAGGAGCAACACAAGCCAAAGCCATGCGAAATTCGATGTTTATAGCCAGTTTAATTATCTACATTCCTTTATTTTATTTGTTAAAAACACCTCTCGGCAATCATGGATTATGGATCGCCTTTTTGGCGTTC
>JBFHQD010000017.1:0-21962 GCA_041592395.1 Bacteroidales bacterium
AAACGGTACGCGATCCCATGCTTGTGGAATAATTAAAACCGGGCTCTTGTAAGTGTTCTTGAATAGCTGATTCGGGAGCTAACAGAAAGGTGGTCGTCGAATCTAATAAAGGGGCGCTTAAATCCTCTATTCGCTGAATAACTTCTTGAGGTGGCGCTTCGTATTGCTCGCTGTAGGGATCCATATTGGGTTGAACAACGACTGCATTTACAGGGTCGGTTTTTTCCGTATAATTTGTATAACGAATAATCGAAATCGTTATCGGAACAGCGATTAAAATGAATAGCCAAATACCGGAATAGACCGCCTTTTTATATGTTTTTGTTTGAAAAAGGAGCTTATACAATCGGTAAAATTCAATATTTAGGATCAAAATCCAGAAACTGCCACCAAAAATTCCGGTGTATTCGTACCACTGAATAAGGGCAGGGTATTTGGCAAAAGCATTGCCAATATTGAGCCAGGGAAAAGACAAAGGCCAATCGAGATGAAAGTATTCAAAAGCAATCCAGAAAATGAGGAGTAAAAAATAAGGGGCAATTCTTTTTTGATAATAACTTTTAGAAAAAGAATAAAGTCCAAAAGTTACGGCCATAAATGAAGCATTGAGTAAAATGGCCATGACGGCGCCATAATCCGAAGCATTCCAAATCCACCAAACACTGATAATATGCCAAATAATAAATGCGAGATACGCATAGCCAATCACTCGCCAAGTTTTTGCCCCATTGGTATCTTTAGCAATACTATCTTCGAGCTTTAGTAGCGGAACAAAAGCAAAAAATAAAATAAACGGGACACCATTGGGCGGCCAGGCAAGGCCAAACAAGATTCCCGAAAAAATAGAAAGCAGTAAGTTTTGGTATTTATTCATTTAAACAAAATTAGGGAAAAGGATTTAGAAAAATACACGGACTTGTTTTTTTGCGAGCTCATCCATTAATTTTTGAAATTCTTCGATTTCGTCAGCGTCTAAAATAAAGGGATTTCCTGTGAGAAATATTTTTCGCAAGCCTTTTTTGTTGAGCAGATTTAAAGGAATTGTTTCCAGATTATTTTCCTGCAAATCAATCTCGTATAAGCTTTCCATAGCGCTAAGGTCAGGCAGCGATTGCAAATTATTAAAACCTAAATCAAGAATTTCTAAGTTTTTGAAATCGGCAATCCATTCCGGCAGAAATAAAAATTTATTATGATGAATAAATAGCGCTTTCAGCTTTTGTAAATGGAGCAGGCTTTCGGGTATTTTTGAAATTTGATTATAAGATAGAAATAGCAATTCTAAATTTTCGAGTTGCTCTATTTCTTTCGGAATCTCACTTAACTGATTGTAGTAAAAGTCAATTTCTACAAGCTTATTCAGCTGAAAAATGACTTGCGGGATTTCTGTAAACGCATTTTTATAAAAGATTAAATGTTCTAGATTTTTTAATTCGATAAAATCGGGAGGAAGACTTGATAGTTTATTTTGAGCCAAGTTTAAGTTTTCTAGATTTTGCAAAAGCGATATATTTTCAGGAAGCGAAGCGATATTGTTTTTGGCAAGTTGTAATTGTTTGATGTTTTTTAAGCGACGAATTTGTCTGTTGTTTAACTTAAATTGACAATCGTTTAGTTTTATTTCATTTAAAGCGTCCATTTTGAGTACAAATCGCGGCACCTTTTTAATTCGATTATTGCTTAAAATTAGTACTTTAAGGTTTTTTAATTTCTTAATCGAACGCGGAAAGCGTTTCAATTTATTCTTGCTTAAATCGAGGGATTTAATGCTTTCGTTTTTGTGTAAACGCAACTTTTTAATTTGATTTGAACTTAAATCGACCGATTTTAAGCGCTCGTTTAAGAAGAGGTATTTAGGAATTTCACTTAATTTATTGTTGTTTATTCTTAAGTTTTCTATTTTATGGTAAGTCGATAAATCAGGTAAGTATTCTAATTCTAAGTTGTTGAGATTTAGGATTAAACACGAGTCCGGATTTCGACGGGTCAAGGCTTCCAAGGCTAAGTTTCGTTTAATTGTCAATCGTCGCGATCTTTCCGCATTTAACGAATCTATTACTTTGGGCGAGAATTGACCATAAACCGACAAAGAGAGAAAAACGGCAAATAATATAAGGTAGTTTTGGCCTTTCATGCTTTATTCTTTTACGCGTAAATATACGCCGAAATGTAGAAAACGGATAAAAAAAAGAGCCTCTCGAAACCACTCGAGAGGCAAAACCAAAAAACCTAAATTATAAAACAAAATTTATTTAAGAAGTATGTTAACTAAATAACATTGTTTTTGTAAAAACAATGCAAAAATAGCACCTTCTTTGTTATTTGCAAAACAATTCGTTCTTTTTTTTCATCTATTTTTAATTATTAAACAAATAGTAAATTAATCGTTAAAAAAATAACAAGAGAAACAGATTTTCGATATATTTGAATCCTAATATATAAACAGTTAAATAATTAAATATAAATAGTATGAGAACACAAATTTTAGGAACTATAGTCGTTTTACTTCTCTCTTTTAGTATAAGTACGGCTCAGCAAACCTATTCTCCTTTTGTAAAAACCGGTCCTCAAGAAAAGGCTGTTTTGGAAATAAGTAATGAAATAAGTGCGGCTTTAAGCGCTAAAAACTTCGAAATTGTGGGTCAATACAAGCCTATGCAATCCGATGATTTATTAGTGATCTGCTTTAGCAGAAAAGATTTAAAACAAGCTAGTCTTGCTTTTAAGGATAGAGGAGCCCTGGCTTCAGTGCTTAAAATTGGATTGCAAAAATCAGGCTCATCCGTAACGGTAAGTTTGCAAAATCCGCTTTATATGTTTTATGCTTATTTCCGTGATGATTTTGATAAACAAAAATCTGTTTTAACAAGTATTGATTCCGATGCTAAATCGGTATTGTCGGGTTTATACGGAGAATTAATTCCGTTTGGGGGCGAATTAAGTGCAGATAAACTTTCGAATTATCATTACAAAATGATGATGCCTTATTTTGATGATCCGACGACTTTGGAAACCTATGCCAGTTTTGAGGAAGGACTAGCTCATATCCAAGCCCGTTTAGAAAATGCTACAGGCGTGAAAAAAGTGTATGAACAAGTTTTTGCCGATAAAAAAACGGCTGTTTTTGGACTTGCTTTTATTGATCAAGAAAAAGGAGAAGCAAAATATTTACCCATTATTGGTGAAAGTCATTTAGCCGCAATGCCCTATGAAATTATATTGCAAGGAAATGAGGTAACCATGTTGCCCGGAAAATATAGAATTGCTCTTTATTGGCCTGAATTAACCATGGGTACCTTTATGAAAATTATGAGCACACCCGGAAATATTGAAGACGCTTTTAAAGAAGTGACAATAAAATAATTAATACTAATTAGTAAGATGAGCCACATTTCATTTCGAGTGTGGCTTTTTTTATTTCCATTCTACAATAGTTCCTCTGGAATTATCTAACATATAATCGGGTACAGTTTCCATAATGGTATGCGCAATTCCTTCAATTAATTTTGTTTTAGCCATTTTTCGTGTATACACTAAAGACACTTCACGCAAGGGTTTTATATCATCAAACTTACGAACCTGAGCGAGTCGGGCATTGTCAAATTCTAAACTGGTGAGTTCCGGAATTAAAGTATAACCGCCTTCTTTATCAATGATGCGCATCAAAGTGTCTAAATTTCCTCCTTCAAACTCAAAAGGTAAGGCATCGGATTTAAAATCCTGAATATTGCATAAATTAACTACCTGATGACGAAAACAATGGCCATCGCTGAGCAGCCATATTTCTGGTGTTGCAATATCTTTTATTTCGATGATGGGTTGAATAGCGAGATGATGCTTTTGATTGGAGTAAAGCATCATTTCTTCATAATACAAAGGATGTTCAATAATGCCCGGATTGTTTAAAGGGGTGACTAAAATCCCCACATCAAGCAAATCTTTTTTTAATCGCTCTTCGATGCTCTCGGTTACCAATTCTTCCACCTTGATTTTCACTTTCGGGTATTTGGCTTTCAAGCGTCCCGTAAATAAAGGCAAGAGATAGGGCGAAATAGTGGGGATAACGCCAATGCGTATCTCTCCACTAATATCTTCTTTTTCCTCTTGAATTATTTTGTGAATTCTCTCGTTTTCCGACAAAACAATGCGCGCTTGTTCTATCACTTTTTCGCCTAAAAGGGTGGGCATAACCGGCTGTTTGCTTCTGTCAAAGAGTATAATACCAAGCTGTTCCTCCAGTTTTTTTATTTGCATGCTTAAGGTTGGCTGCGTAACAAAGCATTTGTCGGCGGCAGTTGCAAAATGCCGATACGTATCGACTGCCACTATATATTCTAATTGTATTAAAGTTGTCATTTTGCAAATATAGACAAAATCTATGATACTATAAAAAATATTGATTTGACATATATGTATTCCAGCCTTATCTTTGCGCCATCAATAAATAAATAATACGATTTAATTAAATAATAAAAACAAATAAAATTATGGAAAATCAAGAACAAATTGTAAAAATGCCGGTTATTGGCGATAGTGCACCGGATTTTACTGCGGTAACAACAAAAGGCACTATTAAGTTTTCCGATTTCGCAAAAGACAAATGGGTGGTTTTATTTTCTCATCCGGCAGATTTTACGCCAGTATGTACGACTGAAATGACTGGTTTTGCTTTACGCAAGCCTGAATTCGACGCCTTGAACACAGAACTAATGGGACTAAGTATAGATAGCATTCACTCGCATTTGGCATGGGTAAGTAATGTTCGTGAAAAAACGGGCGTATATTTCGATTTCCCAATCATAGCCGATATTGATATGAAAGTGTCTAAATTATACGGAATGCTACAACCGGGCGAAAGTGAAACTGCTGCTGTACGTGCCGTATTCTTTATCGATCCAAAGAAAAAGATTCGTTTGGTGATGTATTATCCTTTAAATGTGGGTCGTAATATGAACGAAATCCTTCGCGCGTTGGATGCTTTGCAAGTAGCTGATGAGAAGAAAGTGGCTTTGCCTTTAGATTGGGTTAGAGGTGATAAAGCGATTGTTCCTCCACCAAAAACTTTAGATGAAATGAACGAGCGTATTAAAAGTAAATACGAAATGGTAGATTTTTATCTGGCTAAAACAGATATTTAAGAAATCCACAACGCATCAAACAAATTTAAAACCCATTCGCTTTTTTTGTGAATGGGTTTTTGTTTTATAAGGCCAAAGCGTTTACAATATTGTTGATCTTATTTATTTCGTTTACAACAGTTTGTGAAGAAACCGTAGCGCCTGACAAAGCATCAATATTTTGGCGATACTGAAACGCTTTGTCGCTACTACCAAGAAATTGCTTGAGCCACCATTTGGTTGAAATCTCAAAACCATGTTCGCCCGGATAATCTAAGATATGGACAAGAATTAAATCTTTTTGGGGATTGTAGACACTTAAAATGTAGAATTTCTCGTAACGATTTTGATTTTTGTTTTCGATAGAACATCCACCAATTAAACATCCATTTGCATAGGTTATTACCGCAATACCAATATGCTTATTGTGTACATCTTTCAAGTAATAAAAATTGGAATTGCTGATTTCATCGGTATTCGTTGGGGGAGCGAAAAAAACAAATTCAATGTCTTGTTTAAACAGTTTTTTAACTTGTTTTTCCGCTTTATTCATAATCTTTTCGCTTATCACTGACTCACTTACAGTTAAAGGATTAAAAATTAGAACGATGAGTAATATCAATATTTTCGACATGGAATAGGATTTTTAGAACATAAAACCAATACCTGCATTTATGGTTTTATCGGGTGAAGAGAGAAAATCGTTATTTAACCATTGCATATCCGCTTTTAGAACCAATTCGGCAGTTGGGTAATAACTTATACCTGCTACTATTACCTTTCTATGACTTTTTGGGTTTTTCGAAGCACCTTCAACCAGACTGAATTGGGTGTCGAAATTTTCATAACGAACAAAAGGAAGCAACCTTGTACTTGTTTTTAGTGATGAGAATACATTGTAAGCAACTTCCAAATAGTAACCAAAAATTTCTTTTCCTAAATCGGCATTTCCAAAAGCATTATATGCTTCCGCATTTTTATTGTAGGCATAAATGGCCTGTCCTCGCAATTGAAACCCTTTATTCAGATATTGGGCATCAACACCAAACATCCGAATGGCAACTACCGAACTATCGGCTTGCAATCGAGAGACTTGATCGGCATCAGCTAGGTTTGCAAATAAACTCGATTGTGTTTTACCAAAATAGCCTGATAAACCCAGTTTTAGATGCTTAATTCCATAAAAATCTACTTTTGTACTTAAATTTGGGGAGCTCATTTTTGATTCAGCACCTTTTTGTCTTCCTCCTCTATAGGCATCATCCGAATCAAATTTGGCACTTCCATTATAACCCATAAATCCATTCACTAAATAAACTTGATATTTTAAACTGGCTTCAGGAATACGACCGTATGCCCCAAATCCAATTTCGCGCCAAGTTGTTGGTACAACTTTGGAATCTAACAATGGCCGCTCAACTCCAAAATAAACAGGTGGTTCATGATACTCATTTATATAACCCATCGGAATAAGCAATAAACCACCTTTAAGGTTGAAGTATCTGTTCATTTTATAGCTTATATATGCCTGCTCTACATAAACTTCTTTAACATGTTCTATTTCAATTTCGGTTAGCAATTCCCATTTTGGAGAAAATGAATAACCCATTAACAATACAATTCTGTGAATATCGAGTTCACCATTCGCAGTCGTATTATTTAGGAGAGGTTGATTGTAATCGATTTGACCGTAAGCCCCAAATTTCAATTTTGAACTTTGATCTGTTTGTACATTGTCAAAATTGTTTTGAGCAAAGCTTAAACTAAAAATGAAGCAAAAAATGAAGGTAAGTATTGTTTTCATAATTGTATGTTTGAATTTCTGATGCAAAAGTGCTGCTATGTTATTGAACTCACAATCCCCATAATGAGGTATCTGTATAGCTATTTTTGTTTATTTTTAGAGAAAATTAACAGATTAGCCATGAAAGGAATCCAAATCTTAGTGCTCATGCTCTTTTTACCTATAGGTCTGTTTGCTCAAGATTCGAGCAAGCTGTTTTTTGTCTTTCTAAATAGTAATCCACAAAAGGAAGTATTAGACACCAATAGTATAAATGAATTGCAAAGGCGTCATTTAGAAAATATCGACCGCCTTTATAGCGAAGGAAAAATTATAGCTGCCGGTCCTTTTTATCATGGCGGCGGCCTTTTTATCTTTAAGGAAAACAGTATCGAAAATGTACAAAATCTATTGCAAACCGATCCTGCCATTGCGGCTAAACGGTTTTTGATCGAGATTTTTCCGCTTCGTTTTATAACGGGCCAAGTTTGTTCTTTCGACGAGCCTGTAGAAATGATTACGCTTTCGTTTATTCGTGTTTTTAAGCAAAAGACCGAAAAGACCGAAAAAATGATATCGGAGTGGAGTAAAAAATGGGATAAAGAGCTGTTATCCAGTGCTGTGTTTGAAGAAGATCAAGGTGGGTTTATGGTGCTATCAGCTGATTTAGAGTCGCTAAAAAAGCAAATCCCATCTATTTTAAATGATGCGCAAGAAAACCAATCTATTCGTCAATTGTATATAGCGAAAGGAACTTTTTGCAGAGTCCCGAAAAAATAGCTGTTCTTCGCATAAGATTGCGTAAATTTGCCGCCAATAAATAAGGATTATGGAAATAGTAGTTAGCGGAATTAGACCAACGGGAAATTTACATTTAGGCAATTATTTTGGTGCCGTTAAGAATTTTGTGAAGATGCAAGAAAATAGCCAGGCTTATTTTTTTATTGCGGATTATCATTCATTAACAACACATCCCACACCGGCTAATTTGCATGATAATGTACGTTCTGTTTTGGCAGAATATTTGGCTTGCGGAATTGATCCTGAAAAAGCATGTATTTACGTGCAAAGCGATGTTCCGGAAGTTGTCGAATTGTATTTGTTGCTCAATATGAATGCGTATTTAGGAGAGCTAGAACGGGTTACTTCTTTTAAAGACAAGGTAAGGCAACAACCCGACAATGTAAATGCAGGCCTGCTTACCTATCCTACTTTAATGGCGGCTGATGTTATTATCCATAAAGCAGCAAAAGTGCCTGTGGGCAAAGATCAGGAACAAAATTTGGAAATGATGCGCACCTTTGCTCGTCGTTTTAACAGAATGTATAAAAATGAATATTTCCCTATTCCTCAAGCCTATAATTTTGGCGAAAGTCTTGTTAAAATTCCGGGCTTGGATGGAAGTGGTAAGATGGGGAAATCGGAAGGGGAAGGCAATGCCATTTTTTTAGCGGAAGATCCAAAATCCATTCGTAAAAAAATAATGAAAGCGGTAACGGATAGTGGACCAACCGGAGAAAACCAGCCTAAGCCCGATGTTATTCAGAATCTATTCGATCTTATGGCTGTCGTCTCTTCTCAAGATACGGTTTCGCATTTTGATGTGCTTTGGAATAAGGGTGAGATTCGTTATGGCGATATGAAAAAACAATTGGCCGAGGATGTGATTAATTTTACGAACCCTATTCGCGAGCGGATTAAAGAAATGTATGATGATACGGCTTATTTAAGCAAAGTTACTAAAAGGGGTGCCGAGCAAGCCAGAGAAAGTGCAGCGAAAACCATTAAAGATGTTCGCGAAATTATAGGCATTCGCAAATTTTAAAGGCATTCTTATTTCCTTCAAAATCCTTCATTATAATTTTATTATGAATGATGCAGTTCGCTATAAATGAGTAATTTTGCATCGATTTTAAATTGATATAACTTGAACGAAACCGCAAAAATACAAGAGACAGCCATATTAATTGGAGTAATTAATAAAGGACAAGACGAAGCCAGAAGTAAGGAATATCTTGATGAACTTGAGTTCTTGGTTGAAACAGCCGGTGCACGAACACTCAAACGCTTTGTGCAGAAGCTCCCAACTCCTGATAAGCGAACTTATGTCGGCTCCGGAAAATTAGAAGACATCAAAGCTTATATCGATTTCGAAGAAGTAGATATGGCTATTTTTGATGATGAATTAGGAGCCTCTCAAATAAGAAATCTGGAAAAAGCGTTGGAAATAAAAGTTTTGGATAGAACCAATCTTATATTGGATATTTTTGCAAAACGCGCCCAAACGGCTCATGCCAAAACACAAGTAGAACTTGCTCAATATCAATACTTATTGCCCCGATTAACCGGTATGTGGACACACCTCGAAAGACAGCGTGGAGGTATAGGACTGCGTGGCCCGGGTGAAACGGAAATAGAAACAGACCGCCGTGTTATTCGCGATCGCATCTCTTTGTTAAAAGAACGACTTAAACAAATAGATAAGCAAATGGAAACCCAACGATCTAATCGTGGAAGTATGGTTCGTGTGGCTCTAGTAGGTTATACGAATGTCGGAAAATCTACCTTGATGAATCTATTGAGTAAATCGGAAGTGTTTGCCGAAAACAAGCTTTTTGCTACACTCGACACTACGGTAAGAAAAGTGGTTATCGAAAATTTACCTTTCTTAATGTCTGATACTGTTGGATTTATACGCAAACTGCCCCATGGCTTGGTCGAGAGCTTTAAATCAACATTAGACGAAGTTAGGGAAGCGGATTTGCTTTTGCATATAGTGGATATATCGCATCCCGATTTTGAGGAGCAAATCAATGTGGTTAAGCAAACTTTATCCGAAATTAAAGCCGGTGATAAACCGGTGCTCATGGTTTTTAATAAAATCGATGCATTTACCTATACTCAAAAAGAAGCCGATGATTTAAGTCCGGAAAGTAAGGCAAATTATTCTTTAGAAGATTGGAAGAAAACCTGGATGCACAAAGACAATGCGCCGGCCATTTTTATCTCTGCAAAGGAAAAAACGAATCTCAAGGAAATCCGTGAGCTGATATACGAGGAAGTAAAGAAAATTCATAGTGTGCGCTATCCATACAACAACTATTTGTATTAATAGAAGAACAGCCGATGACTGATCAATCAGGGAAAAAGAAAAAAGCAATAGTGCTCGTTAATGTCGGGACTCCTGATAAACCGGAGCTCAGTAGTGTAAGAAAATACCTGTCAGAATTTCTCAACGATCCATTTGTTATTGATTTGCCTTGGCTGTTTCGTAAACTATTGGTCAATTTGGTTATTGTACCTTTTAGAGCGCCAAAATCGACTAAACTTTATCAGCAGTTGTGGGAAAAGGAGGGATCTCCATTATTAATAAATACGCAAAAATTAAAAGAGAAATTAGCTCAAAAAATGGGTGATGAATACACTGTTTTTATCGCCATGCGTTACGGAAATCCTTCGATACAAAAAGCATTGGAAGAAATAGCATCGGGCCAATTTTCTGAAGTAATCGTGCTTCCTCTGTTTCCTCAATATGCTTTGTCAACAACCGAAACAGCCATTCAGAAAGTCTATAAAGAAGCCAAAAGAATTGGGTTAAATATGGATATAAAAGTAGTCGATCAGTTTTATAATCATCCGGAATTTATAAACGCTTGGCTTGCTCGGGCAAACGATTATGAGCTCAAAAAATACGATCATTTTATTTTTTCTTTCCATGGTTTACCCTTGAGTCATATTCAGAACGCGCATCCTGAAAAGAGCATAAACACGTGTAGCTGCACTACAGAAATGCCGACTCATGGAAAAAGGTGTTATAAAGCAACTTGCTACGCTACTAAGCGCTTATTGGTCGAAAAACTGGGACTGAAAGAAGCCGATTATTCTCTTGCTTTTCAATCGCGCTTGACTAAAAACTGGCTTAACCCGTTTACCGATGAACTGGTAATTAAATTGGCCAAAGAAGGGAAAAAGAATGTTTTAATATTTGCCCCTGCTTTTGTTGCTGATTGTTTAGAAACCAAGGTAGAACTGGGTATAGAATATGCCGAATTGTTTCAAAAGGCAGGAGGAGAGAACCTAGAACTGGTTGAAAGTTTAAACCATTCCGATACTTGGGTGAGTGCGTTGGATCGTATAATACGAGAGCGAGTTTCATTTTCCTAGTCTGTTTTATTAAAATTAAAAGCCTTTTTCCCTAATTTTAGCGAATGATAACATGGAATGATTTTGAGAAAATTGATATTCGCACCGGAACAATAATTCGAGCCGAAGCATTTAAAAAAGCAAAAAAACCTGCTTACAAACTTTGGATAGATTTTGGCGAATTGGGGATAAAAAAATCGAGTGCACAAATAACCGATCATTATACTTTGGAAGCATTGATTGGAGAGCAGATTATTGCTGTGGTTAATTTTCCGCCAAAGCAAATTGCCGATTTTATTTCTGAATGTTTGGTATTAGGAGCTTATACAAAAGAAGGCTCCGTAAATATACTGAAGCCTTCTTTTAATTGTGAGAATGGATTAAAGATTGGTTAGTCTTTTTTATCGGCAAACAAATCTTTTTTCTCTGTTTTTTCTACGGCATCATGGTTTTTCAGCGTCTTCGAAACGGCCGTATAAGGACCGGTAATTACCTCTTGGCCTTCTTCAACGCCTTCTAAAATCTGAATGATCGAGTTATCTTGTATACCGGTTTTTACGGCTCTCATTTCCGCTTTTCCATCGACATATAAGAATACATATTCTTTAATTTCTTTTTTAGAAGTTGATTTTCCTTCGGCTTCATTTTTCTTTTCGTCGCGCTTTTCTTTTGCAGATTGTAAGCGTCCCGTGGTATCCGCACGTGTTGTTACAGCGGCAATAGGTACAGTAAGAACATTACGTTCTGTATTTGTTTGAATATCAACCGAAGCCGACATACCCGGACGGAAAGGAGAATAAGAAGGATTGTTCTTAGGAATCAAATCTTGATAAGAATTGCTTAATATTCTGATTTTTACATCGAAATTAGTTACCTGATCGGCACTTGTTCCTTGAGTATTTGCCGAAGTCGCAATTTCAGTAACCAAGCCTTTAAACTCTCTGTTTAAATAGGCATCCACTTCAATTAACGTTGTATCGCCTAAATGAACACGAACGATATCGTTTTCACTTACCTCAACACTTACTTCCATATTATTGAGGTTGGCTATGCGCATAAGTTCGGTACCGGCAGAAAACTGAGAAGCTCCTTGAACACGTTCGCCACGCTCAACATTCAGTTTCGAAACTGTTCCATCCTGAGGGGCGTAAACGGCTGTTCTGCTTAAATTTTCTCTTGCTTCGCGAAGGGTAGCTGCAGAGCTTTTTACTTGAAATTCAGCTGATTTTAGGGTCTGTTCAGCGGCATCAACTCTGGCTTGTGACACATCATAAGTCGATTTGATACGTTCCATATCGGCATCCGAAATAACTTTCTTTTCCCACAAAGCTAAATTACGTTCGTAATCCAATTTGTTTTTAATATTTTCGGCTTTTGCTTGAGCGAGGTTGGCTTTCGCGTTGGCTTCTGCTGCTTTTTGAGAATTTAGTCCTGCCTCGGAGCGCTCGTAAGCGGCAATGTATTGTTCCGGATCTATCTTAGCCAATAATTGACCAACATGAACCATATCGCCCTCAAGTACAGTTAATTCAACTACTTCACCCGAAATAAACGGGCTAACCATAATGTCCTTTTCCGGTTGAATTTTCCCGTTTGCGGTGACTGTTTCAATAATTGTGGCGGTTGTTACTTTTTCTACTGTAACTTTAGTCGCATCTGTTTTACCAATTTTTCCGTTCTTTTTTAAGATGGCTAAAACAATAATTACAACGATCAGTCCACCGCCTATCCAATAAATTAACTTATTATTCATTCTTTTAGTTTTGTCAATTATGATCTAATTTATACTAGAATTTTAATGGAACACCCATATAAAAGTCAAGAATTTTTGTTTTGAAAATATAGTCGTATTTTGCGCGCAGCAAATCAGACTCTGATTGCGTTAATCTGGATTTTGCCAAATTGTAATCAACAGAATTAAGCATTCCTAAAGAATATTTTTCTTGTGTATATTTAAACGCTTCTTTTAGCGAAGCTACGGTTGCTTTATTAGCGTGATACGTTTTGTAAGCAGCAATAGCATCGTAATACTTTTGTTCGATATTTTTACGTAAGGTGTTTTTGGTTAATTCTAAATTGAATTTACTGTTTAAATTTAATATTTCAGCTTGCTTAATACGTGTTGTCGTTTGGTAAGCATTGAAAATAGGAACGTTTAAAGATATCGAAAGGTATTTACCTAAATTATCTATCAATTGATCTCCAAAAGGGATAACCGGAGACGATGGATCAGTGCGATCGATGATATACGAATCGTAATAGGCCGTGTTAACTCCACCGCGTAATGATAAAGAAGGTAGTGCTGCTCCGCGTGCAATCATTACACTTCTTTTCGAGCTCATCACATCCAATTCGGCACGTTTTATTTCGGGCATAAAATTAACAGCGTTGGCATAAACTTGTTCCGAAGGAATTACAGAAAGTTCATCGGTAATGTTGATATCGGGGCGTTCTATTTCAAATTCTTCATTCGCTGATAAATCTAATATTTGCAATAAATCGAGGTAAGAAAGACTTAAATTATTGTCTGCTTTTATCACATTAACTTCTTCCATTAAACCCTGAGCTTCAATTTCGAGTAAATCGCCTTTTGGTAGCGTTCCGGCTTCCACTAGACTGCGGGTACGCTCGATTTGCTGCTTGGTAACATCTGCTTGGCTTTGAGCCACCATCAACATTTCGTGGTTGAATAAAATGTTTAGATATGCTCCGGTTAACTGTAAAGCAATATCGTTTTCCATTTTTTCCGAATCGTAAAGACTTGAGGTATAACTCAGTTCATTTTGCTTTACCGTATTGTAAGTCTGAAATCCATCAAATAGCGTTAATCCCGAACTAATGCCAAAATTGGCACTTCCGGTATTGTTACTTATGCCTAGGTTAGTTGGATCTTGTGATTTTCTCCAATTGTATGAATAAGATGATGTGGCGTTTAAAGTAGGTGCAAATTCGAATTTGCTTTGCTTTAAACCCGCCTGATCCGATTCGATTTGTAATTTGCTTTGTTTTATTTGAATATTGTTTTCGAAAGCATAGTTAATACAATCTTCTAGTGTCCATACTTTTTGCGCAACAGCACTACTTATGCTAAATGCAAAAAGGAGTATGAAGATTGAAACTAAATAGGAGTTTATTTTTATAGAGGTCATAGTCTGTATTTTCTTTCAATTTACTAAATTAACAATTTTTAGTTAGGGTGTTTATTATTTAGCAGAAAATAAGCTAAAAATGTGCCAAACCAAATTCTTATCTTCGTATAGTTTCTAAATGTTTGTAGTTATATACTAGACGATTCGGAATGGATCTGGTTACAATACATCTTTATTATTTTCTCAATACTAAAACGATTAATTTTAAGGACTATTGTATCAGGCAATTAATAGGTTACATCCGCGTATATCGCTATCGTCAAACCTTCCTAGAATTTCGAAATCCTGATTGCTGTGTATTTTTCCCAAATCCTTTGTTTCGATAAAGGCGAGCGAATTAATATTGGCTAAATCGATGATGTTTATTCCGCCCGACTGACTATCTGACAGTATATCAAATGGATCGTTCGTATCGCGGATTAAAATTTTCATCCACATAGGGCTTGTAAAAATGCCATTTCCTTTTGAATAAGCTTGCGATAATAGTTCCGTCATTCCATATTCTGAATGAATGCTACGAAGACCAAAACCCGATTTCAGTTGAGCATGTAAATCTTCGCGAATCATTTCTATGCGTCGCCCTTTCATTCCGCCCGTTTCCATCACTATCGTATTTTTTAATTTAAATTGAAATTGTTCAATTAAATCGAGTAGGGCATAAGACACGCCGATTAAAATAATTTTTTGTCCTGAAGCATCCAATATATTGAGTTTTTCTGCCAGTTCACTTAAATTATTCAAATAAAACCCACTGTCTTTGTTCTTGCTTTTCTTAATGAGTTTTTCTGCCATATAAACCAGTGAGGAATCTCCATTTTCGATATAGGAAGGCAATAAGGCGAGTACACAATATTCTTCAATCGAACCGTAAAATTGCTCAAACCCCGAATAAAAAGAGTGTTCGTATAAACTCAAATCTCGGACAAAATGCTGACTTCTCTGCATGGCCGTTGTGCCACTGCTTTTAAATACGATTTGCGGCTCGCCTTGAATAAGAGTATGCGATTTAAAAAAAGAAATAGGTAAAAATGGGATTTGCGTATAATGCGTAATCGTTTTGGGATTGATGGGTAAATGATCGACGAATTGGTGGTATATTTCAACTCCATGGTATTGATAATCAAAAGCAAACAAGCACATTTCGTTAAACTGGGCTTCGTTTTTTATTTGAAATAATTTGCTTCGATAATCTTTACTATCCATGGTTTGCAAATATACGTTAGGAAATAGAATAATTGATAATCGGATGTAATGTATCAATACAAAAACAGCCATCAATAAAATTGACGGCTGTTTTTAAGAGGTAAGTTTATTGTTTATAAACCCAATTTCTTTTTAACTAGTGGCAATACATTGATTCCTCCATCAGAATAAAGAATAATTTGCTCGTTACCGTTTAAAATATAAGCAAATCCGTTTTCTTTACCTACTGCTCTAATGGCTCTTTGAATTCGCTCAATTAATGGCTTAGTTAATTCTTGTTGTTTAGTTTGGATTTCATACTGAGCTTGTTGATTGAAAGCCTCAATACGTTGCTGAAGATCCATAATTTCTTTTTCTTTTGTCTGCTTAATTATTTGAGACATAGTTGCCTGTGTAGCTTGGTAATCGTTGATTTTTGCTTCATACTCTGTTTGCATAGTCTTTAATTGACTTTCTAAGGAAGCAACATGAGCTTGCAATTTTGTATTTATCGAATCTTGACCTGGCATTAAACTTACAATCTGTGCGAAGTCAACATATCCAATTTTAACGTTAGTTTGAGCTTGAACATTCATACTAGCAACAAACAAAACAACAACTACAAAAGCTTTTAAAATATTTTTCATTCTTTTTTTTTATTAGATTTCAGTTTATTTTTTTCTAGCAGCCACATTTTGCAATGTTTTGCCTATCAATAGGGCGCAAATTTATAGTTTTATCCGAAACAATACCGTCTTTTTAAGATTTTTTATTAATTATTTCTTTGGGTATTATAACTATAGCCTAACTCTTCCAAAACTTCATCGCTAATATCGAGTTTAGGATCAGAAAAGAGTAAACTGGCACCTGATGATTTATCAAATACAACACCTAGATTTTTTAGTGCTGCAATTTTTTCGATAGCGCTATAAACTCTTTCTTGAATTGGAAGCACCAATTCTTCTCTTTTTTTATAGAGGCTGCCATCCTGCCCAAAAATTTCCTCTTGGAATTTTTTTACTTCGCGTTCGCTATTGATGATTTCATCCTCGCGTTTACGCTTCATGTCTTCGGGCAATAATACGGCATCGGCCTGGTATTTACGATACAGTTGATCGATAGCACTAAATTTTTTCTCTATTTCAACTTGCATATCTTCGGCATATTGATCCAAAGAATTTTGAGCATCCTGATATTCAGGAATGTTTTGTAATATATATTCGCTGTCGACTATAGCAAATTTTTGTGCATAGCTAAAAGTGACTGATGTTAATAAAAAGGCTAAAAGAAAGCCAATCTTTAATTTTTTACGTGTTTCCATGTTGCGAAGTTTTTATTGAACTTTATTTTTTATAAAGCAATTATTATGCATTAAAGCTTCTTGAATTCCAAAACTATGCCAAGTTTAATCTAAACTTTGATTAATTGAGAAATGGAATTGACTTCCTCCTGCATCGGGCATTCCCGGAACATCATCAAATCCATAGCCCCAGTCTAGACCTAAGAGTCCGAACATAGGCAAGAATACGCGAACACCAACACCCGCTGTTTTGTAGATTTCAAAAGGTCTGAAATTGGCAAAACTATCCCAGGAATTTCCTCCTTCTAAATATCCCATCACATAAATGGTCGCACTTGGATTTAAGGACAAAGGATAACGCAACTCCAACGTAAATTTGTCGTAAATAACACCTCCTAAGTTTGAATTGTTTACATAATTAGGAGTTAAACTTTCGTTGGCATAACCACGCATAGCAAGTATTTCGCGACCATCCATATTATTGTATCCGGATAATCCATCACCGCCTAAGAAAAAGCGATCGAAAGGAGTTACACCTATATCTTTATTATAATATCCCAAGAATCCAAATTGTGCACGTGTACTCAAAACAAGGTCGCCCGCAATAGAAGAGAAGAAATTGGATTTAAACTTCCATTTATGATATTCAACCCATTTGTATTTTTCCTCATCGTCCATACTGCTGTAATCTTTATTAGAGAATAAGGAATAAGGCGGCGTAAGTTCAACGGTTAATCCAACATCCGAACCTCCGCGTGGATAAATAGGCTGGTCGGTAGAATTTCGATTAAGGGTCACCGTATAATTAAAATTATTAAACTGTCCGGTACCATCGCCAAATGTAAATATATTGTAGTTGTTCAAATCGTATTGCTGCAAATTAATGCCCATATACATTTGGAAAAAATCATCAGGCCAAGTCAAACGACGTCCAATTCCTACAGTTAATCCGTTGATAGCGAATGTGTTTGTTGGGTCTACTGTGTAATCGTAAGAGGTTTGTGCATATTTGGAATGGTAAATAGAAACACTCAGTGCATTTGGTCTTTTACCTCCAAGCCATGGTTCTGTAAATGATGCGCTATAGCTCATATATCCGGCACCATAAGTTTGAAAACGCAAGCTTAATTTCTGGCCATCTCCGGAAGGAATAGGCTGATAGGATTTTTTATTAAAGATATTGCGTATGGAGAAGTTGTTGAAAGACAATCCAACTGTCCCAATAATTCGACCATATCCCCAACCTCCCGAAAGTTCAATTTGATCGGAAGAGGTTTCTTCAACAGTATAGATAATATCTACAGTTCCATCTATTGGGTTGGGCTGTACGTCGACACCCATTTTTTCGGGATCGAAATATTTTAATTGAGCCAACTCGCGCTGTGTTCTTATAATGGCTTCGCGACTGAATAACTGTCCGGGACGTGTTCGAAGTTCACGTACAATTACGTGGTCGTTTGTTCTTGTATTTCCTTTTATAATGATATTTTTAAGATAGGCTTGATCGCCTTCGCGAATCCGTATTTCAAGGTCGATAGAATCGTTTTCTACCTGCACTTCAATAGGATCTACATTAAAAAATAAATATCCATTGTCCATATACAAAGAGCTGACATCAGGTCCGTTTTGACTGAATGATAAATTCGTTTCCAATAGCTCTTTATTGTATGGGTCTCCTTTTCTGATTTGCAAAACGTTATCCAAATCCGTATCAGAATATATGGTATTACCTACCCACTTAATGTTTCTGAAATAATACTTATTGCCTTCGTCAACTTTAATATCGATGGCCATTGTATTGTTTTTCTTGCGATAAACGCTGTCGCTTATAATTTTCGCATCGCGATAGCCAAGTTTATTATAACGCTCTATTAATAAGGCTTTGTCCTCTTCAAATTTATCCGGAACAAATTTAGAGGATTTAAAAATCGTCATACGGAAACTTTTGCTGAAATAATCAGAAAAGTCCTTGCCTAATTTTGGCCATTTGAAGGTTACAACATCTTTAACAATATTTGCAGCTAACTCATCGGCATGTCTCAAGGGTCTGATAAACGCTTTTTCTTTTGTTTCTTTTAGCGCCGATTTCAGTTTTTCTGATTTTACTTCTTGGTTTCCGATAATATGAATTTCGTCGATGCGAATACGGCTGTTTTTCTTTACTTTGATATCGAGTTGAACACTGTTTGGACGCTTTGGATCGGGTTTTTTAAGAACTTCAACTTCTGTATTGTAAAATCCTTTTTCAATAAAATAACCCTCAATTATTTCTTTGGTACGTATCATTAAGTTCTCGGTAACTACATCACCGGGAATAAGTTTTGATTTTTCTCGTAAGGTTTCCGTAGTGCTTTTATTTACTCCCGAAAAATTAAAGCTCGACAGTCTTGGCCTTTCTTTGAGCGTAATATTTAGACTAACATTATCATCGCGAACACCGATAACGCCAATGCTAATATCTTCGAAAAGGCCTTGTTTCCATAGCTTACGAATAGCAATTGCTATATCATCGCCCGGAATATTGATTTTTTTACCAATGGTTAAACCGGATATAATCACTAAAGCATTTTCATCGAGATATTCAATGCCACTAACTTCTATTGATTCTATGGTATAGGATTGAGGCTTTTCATAATTTAAATTAATCAGCTCTGTTTCCTGTGCCATTAAAGGCGCGGTAAAAAGGAGAATGAATAAGAATGTAAAAGCACTTGTTAGGCTCTGTTTAGTGTATGTAAAATAATTTTTAATCTGCATCTTAGCTTACTTAGTTATCTGTTCACTTGTTTTACCAAATCGTCTTTCGCGTGATTGATAGTCGACGATGGCTTTGTAAAAATCTTCTTTCCCGAAATCAGGCCAATATTTAGGACAAAAATACAATTCGGTATAGGCAATTTGCCAAAGCATAAAATTACTTATACGTTGTTCGCCACTGGTTCTGATTAAAAGTTCGGGGTCGGGCATAAAATGAG
This sequence comes from Bacteroidales bacterium, assembly GCA_041592395.1. Lineage (GTDB taxonomy): Bacteria > Bacteroidota > Bacteroidia > Bacteroidales > UBA12170 > UBA12170. The sequence continues at coordinate 19,650 of JBFHQD010000017.1, forward strand.
TGTTTAAATGTTGGTTTATCAAATCGCAATTGATAGCCTCCGCATCTAAATCTCCTTTTTGAACTTTTTCGGCAATTTGTTTTACCGCATTTACCATTTCACCGCGAGAACTATAACTTAAAGCCAAAACAAGCGTCATTCTGTCGTTCGATTTCGTATTTTCTATCGCTTTAAGTAATTCTTTATAAGTGTCCGGTTTTAAACTTTTTATATCGCCAATGGCTTGCAGGCGAATCTTGTTTTTGTTGAGTGTTTCCGTTTCTTTGTTTATTGTTTTAACCAATAAACTCATTAGGGCATCGACCTCTGTTTTTGGTCGACTCCAATTCTCTGTTGAAAAAGCATAAAGCGTAATATATTTAACGCCAATTTCAGCGGCAGCTTCCGCTGTATTTCTAACAGCAGTCACTCCGTTTTCATGACCAAAAACACGTAGTTTTCCACGCTCTTTGGCCCAGCGACCATTGCCATCCATTATAATGGCAATATGTTGCGGTAAACGTTTTGTATCGATCTGCTCTTTAAAATTCATCGTGCAAATTTAGTATAATCATCCTACCTTCTTATTAAATTTCGACAACCCGTGTCTTTTTTTAATTGGAAGGCAAAAGTAATATTTAATCCATAAAAAATATACCAATCGTAATTGTAAGCTTTGTAATTGATTGTAGCTAAATTATCCAATTCATCAGTAAACGTTTTTCTGGCGCCCCAAAATAAATTGAGCCCAATTTTATTGAGCGGGTTTATTTTTATTCCTAGTCCAAATGGCATACTGAAAGAATCTGTATAATCGGAACTAAAATAGCCTACACCGCCAAAGATATAGGGCGTCCATAATCTATTTCCTTCGCTCGTGGAATAAGGAAAAAAATTGAATTCTCCCGTGAGTGCCAATTCATTTAATGTTAAATTTAAATCTGCTACAGATGGCGTAAATGTAGCATTGTAATTTGTAGCATCGGCAGCAATATTAGCTTGCGTTGCAGATAATCCAATACTCAATCTATCATTGATATTGTATTTTAAAAGACCGCCATAAGCCAGGTCATTATTTTTAAAATGATCGCTGGTATTAAGGTCTCCTAAATAATAAGCGGCTCCCGCAAAAGCGCCGACCTCAAAAGTTTGTGCTTTTACGCTTGCAAAAGACAAAAGCATAATAAATAGACCAAAAATCAATTTGCTTGATTTTCTTTTTTCCTGAAGATAGCAATTAGCCCACTGTTTTTTCATGTTAATTTCGTTTATCAATTCCCCATAAAAGTTTTGCGCGAATGGTAGAGAAAAAATGTTCTTCAGGTAAGCGAATCAGTTTTATTTCAAAGCTTTCTTTCTCGATAATTAAATCTTCGTCAGACTGAAAACTTTGGGTGCGAGCATCGAGACTCACAAAATAACTTTCTTCACGACCTTTTACTTGAATTCTCACCTTCTTATCATCTGGAATAACGAGTGGGCGTACCGATAAATTGTGAGGGGCAATAGGGGTGATTATAAAATTATGCGCTTCGGGCGAAATAATTGGGCCTCCTGTGCTTAAAGAATAGGCTGTTGAACCGGTTGGTGTAGCAATAATTAGTCCATCTGCCCAATAAGAATTTAAAAAGACTTCGTCGATATAAACATGAACCGAAATCATAGAGTTGGGCTGTTGTTTATATATGGTAACTTCGTTTAATGCAAAATTCTTATTATTAAAAAGGGCGGCATGCGAACTCAATCGAATTAAACTTCTCGAATCGATATTAAAATCCCCGTTTTTTAAAGAGGTTATGGCTTCTTTGATTTGATCGCGATTGACACTGGATAAAAAGCCTAATCGCCCCATATTAATACCCAAAACCGGAATTTCAGAATCGTGTACCATGGCAATCGTATTCAGCATATTGCCATCTCCACCCAAAGAAATAATATAGTCTAAGTTTTCATTTTCTGCATTTGGACCGGTAAAGCTCAAGTATCCTTTTATATCCACCTTATGCTTAATCTCTTCAGCAAAAGGAGCATAAAAAGAAGCTTCTATTTCCGCTTCTTTAAGCACATTGATTAGCTCATTTAAAAACGGATAAGATGCATCACCTAATGATTTTCCGAATATACCAATTCTCATGGAGTGTTTATTTATAATTAGCTACAAATGAATTATTTGCTAAAAATTTCTCCGCAAATTTAAACTTTTATAGTGGCTCAAAAAATTTAGTTCGCCATTATTAACAATAATTAACGGATATGCTGCTATTCCTAGAAACTAGAACATTCGTACTCGCTTTCCTTTTATAGCCCTTAAAACATAAAGCGATTTTGAAGGTG
>JBFHQD010000018.1:0-21741 GCA_041592395.1 Bacteroidales bacterium
ATTTATCCTATTGCTATGCTCCATGGTTTATCCAGCTACTATTTTCGATGTATTGAACTTTTTTTCAATTGCCATAGTTGTCGCTTAAAAAAATTATGCTTAGACGCTAATGTAGTCAAAGATAGGCTATTTTTAGCTGATTAGAAAGTATTTACCGGCAATTTTTATTGCTTCATTTTGGAATGCCCGTTTTTTAGTTTAAAAGTAGATCGTAAACAAAGTAGCGATAAAAACCAAAAGCCCCCCTCTTTTAAAAACACAAAAAAACGAGACTTTCTTAAGCAATAGACAGCCAAAAAAGCATTGATTTAGTGAGCGCTTCGTAAAAAAACCAATGCCTTATTGTTTAGGTTAATAGTACTAATCGGACAAATATCGTACCTTTGCGCCTTCAAAAAAATATTGAAAATGCACAAATTCATTGGACTATTCTTACTTCTTTGGTCATCAGTTCTGTTTGGTCAAACTTCTTATGGAGACTATTATCAAAATGCGGAAGGATTAAAAGACGACGCACTAAAAACAGCTCTATATCATATTATTAAAGGACATACAGAATATACCTATACATCAAGCAGCACCGATGTTTGGGATATGCTAAAACAAACGGACAAAGACCCAAACAATGCCGACAATGTCATTTTACTCTATTCCGGAACTTCTGTAAATGCAGCGCAAGAATACAATAACGGAACCGGTTGGACTCGCGAACATGTTTGGGCTAAATCGCGCGGCGATTTTGGTACAGATCTCGGCCCGGGAACAGATGCTCATCATTTACGACCTGAAGATAACGAAGTGAATACGATTCGCAACAACCGTTCTTTCGATAATTGCAATAATTGCGAGCAAGTTATTGACAATGGCGTTTGGACCGGTTCTTATATCGATAAAAATGAATGGACTTTCGAACCTCGCGATGCCGTAAAAGGAGATGTTGCGCGGATGATTTTTTATATGGCCACTCGTTATGAAGGAGAAAACGGTGAGCCCGACCTGCAAATGACGGAATCGTTGCCAACAGCAAGTGATCAAAGCCCTTTTCATGGACGATTATCGACACTTATTGAGTGGAATCGTGAAGATCCTGTAGATGATTGGGAACGCAATAGAAACGATATCATTTACACCCAATTTCAGCACAACAGAAATCCTTATATCGATCATCCTGAATTGATCGAATACATTTGGGGAAATAATGTGGGCTTGGTCTGGAGCTCTTCTTTCAGTACTTTCCCACAAAATAACGAAACCAATGTTTCTATAAATACAACCATTCGCTATGTCTATGGTCAAGCTATCCGAAATAGCGATGATTCTGAAATTACCGATGCAAATGTGGCTGATTTGTTGGTTCTAAAAGAAACGGATAGCCAAGGTGCTGATGTTGCCTTTACGGCCAGCATCGACGCCAACAAAAAAGTTATTACACTTCGTCCTGTTTCAGCGCTAAAAAACAATCAAATCTATTACAGTTCCGTTGCGGCAGTTGAAGATGAAAACGAAAATGTACAAGCCTTTGCTGAAATCACTTTTACGACCGAAGAAGCGGATATAACAGCTCCTGTTATCGAATTTGATCCTCCAAATGGTGCTAGCAATGTGGCCATAAATGTTTCGCCTGAAATCACTTTTGATGAAGCGGTCCGCAACCTGAACGACTCAGAAATAACAGCTAGCAATGTGGCCGATCTTATCCAATTCAAAGAAACAAATAGCAGCGGTGCTGACATTGATTTTACAGCCGCAATTAACGAAACGAAACAAGTGATTACGTTGACTACTGCATCCAACTTGGAATACAGTCACGTGTATTTTATTTCTTTAGATGCTGTTGAAGATGATAATAACAATGCAAGTTCGGCAAGCTCAATTACCTTTACCACTTCCGATCCGCCCGAACAATCGGATGTTATTATTTCGCAATATTACGAAGGTGCTAGCAATGATAAGTATATTGAAATCACGAATCTTGGAAGTGAGTCTGTCGACTTGAGCAGCTATTATTTAGGTCGATTTAGCAATACAGCTAATCCGGATGATAATGCTATCTATGATAATGGCTCCGCTTTAAGTGGAACTATTGCGGCGGGACAAAGCTTGGTATATAAAAATGCTTCGGCAGAAAATCCAGCCTATGCCGTTGCAAATGCAGTTACAAGCACCACCGCCACCTATTTCAATGGCGACGATCCAATAGCCTTGATGAATGGTGGCAATACTTGGGGAAACCGTATCGACTGCCTTTATGCGACAGGAACCTGGGGAGCTGAAAAAAGCTTTTACCGCAAATCAACGGTTGCAACAGGCAGCACAGCAATGAGTGTTTTAGACGGCACCGGCGAATGGACGGAAGTAAGTCTAGCCCAAGTTGCCAATGCCAATTCTACAGATTCTGAATATTTGGGCGCTCATATTGCAGGAACAGCCTTAGGAATTGATGATATTATCGCTCGGGAACTATCCATTTATCCTAATCCAAATAAAGGCAAATTCTTTGTTCAGTTAGGCAGCGACTTTAATACAAATACGAAAATTGAAGTCTACAACGTTATGGGAAAACGTGTTTATGAAACCTTGGCGAGCAATTCTAAAACAGAAATCGATTTAAGTGATTTAGATCAAGGAATTTATTTTATACGCGTAATGGATGGAGAAACAATCTTGACACAAAAAATCATTAAGCAATAATTGAATTAATAGAAAGTAAAAAGCCGCCTCGAATTCAATTTTGAGACGGCTTTTTTGTTCGAGTGCTTCACAAATTCGTAAAGGCACAATACAATCTCATTCGGAATCCCTCCAATCACCTTCCGTTTTGATTAAATCAATTAAAGCATCAGAAGCTTCTTTTTCCGGAATATTTTTATGTTTCAACGCCCTCCCTTTGTATAAATTCACTTTTCCTTTACCGCTGCCCACATAGCCATAATCTGCATCAGCCATTTCGCCTAAACCATTCACTATACAGCCCATTACTGCAATTTTCAAATGTTTTAAATGCTTTGTTTTTTCCCGAATTTCGGCCAAACGTTCTTCTATGTTAAATAAAGTCCGTCCGCAAGAAGGACAAGCAATATAATCGGTTTGTGATAAACGCAATCGACAAGCTTGGAGCACTCCAAAAGCCATTTGCCTTTGTGTAAACAGATGAATTCCTCTGTTATCTTCCATCCAAATTCCATCGCCAAAACCATCAAGAAAAAGCGAAGCAAATGCATGAGTCGCTTCTATCAACAGCTCTTCTTCTTGATCAATTTCAAATTTTCGATGCAAGATAACCGGCAAGTTCAACTTATTTTGATCTAAAATAAAAAAAGCGTTTCTCCATTCTAAAACCGGATTCTCAGTATTGGCAGTTAATACAAGAACGGCCAAAGGCATATTTAGTAATGCCTTTCGTATGTCTTCCGCATTAAGCTCTAAAATTGTTAGTCGAACAAAAGTCGTTTGTTCCATCGGTTTTTCGCACTGCAATAAATCACTTGCATTAAGCAGAGGAAAACAATTGGAAAAAGCTTTATTCCAAACTTTAAAATCTTGTATGTATTTTTTTTCATCGGCAAGAAACACGGGCTTTTCATTCCCAATATATAAAAAATCAGCCTCCGGATAATTTTCGCCGCGCTTGGGTCGTGGCACTTTACAACCAAAGGTTTGTATGGCAGGCGCAATAACAACAGGTGGATTTTTAGCGCCAACGGTATTTATCGGTAGCGATACTCTTCTGGAATAAGAAAAAGGATCTGTCCCTCGCTTTAATAATTCCTCCCCTCTCTTTTCTTCTTTTTTATTGATTAAAAAATGGCGTAAGTGCAGGGCAATAGGAATTTCATTTTCAGGCGCTTCGGTTAAAGAAACGCGTAAAGTATTTCCAATTCCTTCGCTTAACAAAGTCGCTATTCCGGCTATCGATTTTTGTCTGCCTTCCTTTCCATTTCCGGCTTCGGTAACGCCCAAATGTATGGGATATACACGCTTATTTTGCTGCATACGAGCAAACAATAAGCGATTGGCATGCAACATGCTTAGCACATTGCTCGATTTAATAGAAATAATAAGTTGATCGAAATCTTCCGCTTCAAAAATGCGCACAAATTCCAAAGCCGACTCCACCATACCCAAAGGTGTATTTCCATATCTGCTCAAAATCCGATTGGATAAGGAACCATGATTAACGCCAATACGTACGGCCGTTTTATGCTTTTTACAAATTAGGATTAAGGGCTTTAATTTTTTGGCTGTTTGCTCTAAAGCGAGCTGATAATCCTGTTCGGAATAGTCGCTTTTGTTATTTTTTTCGGCATAATTCCCCGGATTAATGCGCACTTTATCAACATATTGCGCAGCAATTTCCGCTGCTTTCGAACTAAAATGAATATCGGCAGCCAAAGGAGTATCAAATCCTCTTGTCAGCAATTCTTTTTTAATCTGCTCTAGATTTTTAGCTTCGGCTTCGCCTTGAGCCGTGCACCGAACCAATTCTCCACCGGCCTCAATTATGCGAATGGCTTGCTCTACCGTAGCCATGGTATCAAGCGTATTGGTATTCGTCATAGACTGAACCACCAGTGGGTGATCTCCTCCAAAAATAAGCTTTCCCACTTTTACTTCTTTGGTTAATAAAGCGCTGGTGGAAAAATACAGACTGTTATCAGAATTCCTTTTTTGCATACGATTTGTTTTATTTCCAATCAGCTTCTGCCAAGAGAATTATTCTTTCATCACTTTTTCGCTGCATTTTATATCGAACTTTACCACTGTTTTCCTTTTTATCAGCAAAAATTTCCACTTCATCGCCAAAGCGTGTTTCTTGCAAAAAATTGACTAAAATTTCTTCGAGAGGGAATTTTTTAAGCTCTTCGGGCGTATACAAATCGCTTATCCAAGCGATATATTTGGCGTTATTCACATGGCCGTAATAATCGATATCACTCGTTTTAACTTTATAGGTATTCAACAAAAAAGGGAAGTCGCCACGCGGTTTTAATCTTGAAACCAAATTCTCTACTTGTTCAGAAAAACGCAAAGAATCAAAAACATGATCGAGGCGTTGGGGTCGGCGGGTTTCCGTTTCGATAATTACCCAATTCGATGACCCAACTGCAATCAACTGATTTTGTGCGTTTAACATACGGTAATCGCGATTTGCAAACATCCCTGTTATCCCTTTTGGTTGCGTTTGAATAATGAGCTCTTCTTGCCATTTGGGTAAGGTGCTGAGCATTTTGATACGCATTCCAAATAAGACCCAGGCCAAATTTTGATTTCCCAATTTTTCAAAACCAAATCCCAAATCTTCGGCATGTTTCCAAGCCGTTTCCTGAGCAAAATTAAAAAGCGAATAAATACTTAAATATCCACTAAAATCAACATCGTGCCAAGAAATAAAATTCTTACGGCTAAGTTGTGGAATATCGGTCGGAAAAGCTGGAATTAGTCGATGCATAAAGGCTCGTTTTTATTGTTTTTTTTTGAATGCTAAATGTAAGCTTTCCGACTGATTTTTCAAAACCTATAAATGATCAATTCAATCCGTAAAACCTAGCGCTTATATCCCTTTGTCTTTTTGAAAGAAGAAAGAAAAAAACACGGCTATAAATGAAATTCCGGCGGCAACGCGAAAAACAAATTGAATGGCGGCAATGCGTTCCGGAATAACTGCGGTATCGATATTGATATTTAATTTTTCGAGGTAGGAACTAAATAAAAAAGCAAATACCAACACCCCAATTAATTTTCCCATACTTTTTGAGGAAGAAATTACGGCCGATCCCATTCCAGAATTCGCATTTGACAGGGCAAGCATGCCAATGGTAGTAGCGGCAGGATAATAAAATCCCATGCCGATTCCTAACAGCAGCATAGAAATAATCAAGAATTGCAGGCTGCTGTCTTGTGTCCAAAGACTAAACAAGATCATCGAAATAAAAAGAAATAGATTACCTAAAATAACCACATTTTTTACGCCCCACAAGCGCTGAAAATAACCGGTGAACGGCGAAAGTAAAACCATAACTGCGGGAGAGATAACCATAAGCAAGCCCGATAATTCCGAATCGAAACCCCGTCCTTCTTCAAAATAAAAAGGACGCAAAAAGCGCGAACCTACATTAACCACAAAGAACAGAAAAAAGCCAAAACTAGCCAACCAAAAGTTACGTACACGAAACAGATTCAGATGTAAAATGGGGAATTTGCATTTCTTTTCGCGATAAAGAAAAGCGATAAAAAATAAAACAGCAAGCGCCAAAAATAAGACCGCTATTTTCCATCCCAATTGTTTACCAATATTTACAGCTGCAATAATGCTTCCCAGAAAACCAAAGCTTAAAAATGCACCGATATTATCGAATAGCTCATGCTTTTTTGGAGGTGTCTCAAGCTTCAGTCTGGTACTGAACCAAAGACCTAGAAGCACAAACGGGACATTAATAAAAAACACGGCCGACCAAGAAAACCAGCCTACCAGATAACCACCAATTAAAGGGCCAATGCTTATCCCGATACCGGTGCTCATCATCCATTGGCCGTAAGCCGTTGCTTGTTTCTCAGAAGAAATATAGCGTTTAATAAGGGCGGGGCCAATCACATACAAAGTGGATTCGGCAAAGCCTTGAATAAAACGCAAAACCAAAAGGAAAGAAAAATGGTGACTTATACCACTTAAAAAAGTGGTCAGACCAAAGACGGAAAACCCAATGATCAACAATTTTTTTGGCGAAAACAGTTGACTTATTTTTCCGATTATCAAAGCCGAACTTGTAGCCGTAAGCATCGAAATCATCAAGACCAAAGAAATAAAAGAAACGCTATAACCAAAATAAGCACGCATTTCCGGCATCGCAATATTTACGGCCGAAAGATCCATCAACACAACCAAAGCAGCTATATTAATAGCCCAACGCAGTGCTTTTTCGTTTTGCATTTTAATGTGCTTCTAACCAGTTTTCACCGGTATTCATATCTACAACTATAGGAACATTTAGAGAAACGGCTTCACGCATTTCTTTTTCAACCACTATTTTGAGCGCTTCCACCTCATCGCGGTGAGCATCAAAAACCAATTCATCATGCACTTGTAAAATCATTTTCGATTTCATTTTCTTTTCTTGCATGCGCTGATAAACGTTAATCATCGCTACTTTAATCATATCAGCCGATGAACCTTGAATAGGTGCATTAATCGCATTTCGTTCGGCAAATCCACGTACAATTGCATTGGCCGAGTTGATGTCTTTTAAATAGCGCCGCCGACCTTTTATGGTTTCTACATAACCATTTTCTTTTGCAAAAGCAATTGTGCTTTCCATATAACGCTTAATGGATGGGTAATTGGCAAAATAATTAGCAATAATTTCAGCGGCATCTTTGCGAGAAACACCAATGTTTTCGGACAAACCAAATGCAGAAATGCCATAGATAATTCCAAAGTTTACGCCTTTCGCATTCCGACGCATATCTTTTGTAACTTCCTCAATTGGAACATTATACACTTTAGATGCCGTTGCTGTATGAATGTCAACACCTTCTTTAAATGCTTGCATCATGGCTTCATCGCCACTCATACTCGCAATAATACGCAATTCAATTTGCGAATAATCCGCTGCCAAAAGAATATAATCCGCATTGCGAGGAACAAATGCTTTTCGAATTTCGCGACCCTTTTCTGTTCGAATCGGAATATTTTGAAGATTCGGATTTGTAGAGCTTAATCGCCCCGTAGCAGCCACCGTTTGATTGTAGCTTGTATGTATCCTTTTGGTGCGAGGATTTACCAATAGTGGCAGGGCATCGACATAAGTTGATTTAAGTTTTGTAAGCGAACGATAATCGAGGATGGCACGAATAATAGGATGCTTATTTTCCAATTTGGCCAGCACATCTTCGCCTGTTGAATACTGTCCGGATTTTGTTTTCTTCGCTTTTTCCACAATTTTCATACGCAAAAAAAGCACTTCGCCTAATTGTTTTGGCGAGGATACATTAAACGGAACACCAGCCATTTCCTGAATCTGATCGTTCAGTTTCATTATTTCCTCACCCAGCTCTAAAGAAAAACTGTTAAGCGCATCTGAATCCAGATTCACCCCCTCACTTTCCATAGACGCTAAAACGGGAATTAAAGGGATTTCAATTTCATTAAAAAGATCCAACAAACCGGCTTCTTGCAATTTAGGCTCAAAAACATCTTTTAGTTGAAGGGTGATATCGGCATCTTCGGCAGCATATTCTTTCAATAAATCCAAAGCCACACTGCGCATATTTTTTTGGCCTTTTCCTTTTTTGCCAATCAGCTGCTCAATAGGCATAGGCTTGTAATTCAAATAATTTTCGGCTAAAACATCCATGCCGTGTCGCATATCCGGTTGTAAAAGATAATGTGCAATCATGGTGTCGAACAATCGGCCTTTAACTTCTATTCCATACCATTTCAAAAAGGCAATGTCAAACTTCAGATTCTGACCTATTTTTCCAATGGATTCATTTTCGAAGACCGCTTTAAATTCTTGCATAATAGCCTCTGCCTCAGCAAAATTTTCGGGAAGGTTTACATAATAACCCGTATGATGACCAAACGAAAAAGACACGCCAACTAATTCATCGACATTCGGATCTAATCCGGTCGTTTCTGTATCAAAGCAAAAAGCCATGCAAGAGCCCAATGTTTTAATCAGTTCTTTTCTTTTTTCTAGGTTGTCGACTAATTCGTAATGATGCTCTTGTGTTTCGAGTGTTTTAAAATCGCTCACACTTTTTACTTCCACGCCTGCAGAACTAAATAAATCGGTTTGATAACCTTCTTCCTCTGTATTTCCTTGTTGATTATTTCCAATTGGAGCGGCCTCAGAATTACCCGAAAAACCTTGTTTTATTACACGTGCAGCAAATGTTCTAAATTCCAATTCGCTCGTGATTTCTTTTAATGCTTCTGTATTAGGTTCTTCGATTTCAAAGCTTTTAATATCGAATTTAATGGGGGCATGAATATCGATGGTGGCTAATTTTTTCGACAAAAGCGCATTGTCCTTAGCTGCTTCCACTTTTTCGCGTAGTTTCGGGTTTTTAATTTCCGCAGACCTCAAAACCATTTCTTCTACACTACCAAATTGTGCGATCAGTTTTTTTGCTGTAACAGGGCCTACACCGGCAATTCCAGGAATATTATCTGAAACATCGCCGCTTAAACCCAGAAAATCAATGACTTGCTCGGGACGTTTTACTCCAAATTTTTCGCAAACTTCGGTTACACCTAAAATTTCAGCCTTATTTCCCATTCGCGCCGGCTTATAAATCTTAATATTCTCGCTAACCAATTGTCCGAAATCTTTATCGGGCGTCATCATATAGGTCATCAGATTTTCTTTTTCAGCCTGCTTTGCCAAGGTTCCGATAACGTCGTCGGCCTCGTAATTCTCGACCAAAACAACAGGAATATTAAAGGCTTCGATCAGCTTTTTGATATAAGGAATAGAAAGGCTAATATCTTCGGGAGTTTTTTCGCGTTGTGCTTTGTATTCAGGATAAATTTCGTTTCTGAAGGTAAGTCCTTTCGGATCGAAAACAACGCCAATATAATCCGGTTTTTCATTCGATAATACATCGTAAAGCGAATTAGCAAAGCCCAAAATAGCAGACGTATTTAGTCCTTTTGAATTGATACGCGGGTTTCGATTAAGTGCATAATACGCTCTGTATATCAATGCATAAGCATCGAGAAGAAAAAGTTTTTTCTTGTCTGACATAGATTTTTTTTTAATAAAACGAGGGCCTAACTTTAATTCTCTTTTTAGCTAAATAGCTTTAATAAAGCAGCGTCTTCGTTTATGTTGAATAGGATCAAAATTTTTCCAATTACTAATCACGTTATGATTGGTTTCAAACACACCGGTTGTTTCCATATGTTTGATTCCTTGCTTTCGCATTTCGGCCATCAAAGCATCAAATAAAATGACGGCCACTCCTGATCTTTCGTATTCAGGCATCGTTCCGATTAAGAAAAAATCGAGTACTTCGGGCTTTTTCATTGCTTTGAGAATATGATAAAAACCAAAAGGAAAGAGATTGCCTTTTGCTTTTTGCATAGCTTCGGATAAAGAAGGAACGGCAAGCATAAACCCAATAACTTCGTCCTCCTTTTTGGCCACAAAAACAAATTTTGGATTGATTAATTTAAAATACTTGTTCTTGTACTCTTCAATCATTTTTTCGTTAAACTCGATCGTATAATGAAGTTTTCGGAAAGCACCGTTTACAACCTCAAAAATAGGTTTTACATAAGGAAGTAATTGTTTGTTTTCCGTAAATGTCTCAATTCTAAATCCATAGCGCTTTCTGATGATTTCTGCACCACGAATGGCCTTTTCATTGGCATGATCAATCAGTGTTAATCGAAATTCGATCCAATCAATTTCTTTTTCAAAACCATAAGCGTCTAAATGGGTTTTATAATAAGGCATATGGTAAACAGAAGCCACAGACGGAAGATGTTCGAAACCTTCGATCAGCATGCCTTGATTGTCTAAATTGGTATAACCTAAAGGTCCGTGAACCAATTCCATTCCCCGTTTTTTGATCCAAGCAACGGCTGTATCCATGAGTAATAAAAAAACTTCTTTATCGTCGATGAATTCGAGTTTCGAAAAACGACCATATTTTTTCTCTGTTTTTTCGTTGTATTTAGGATTGATTATCGCGCTTATGCGCCCCACGGCTTTGCCATCGCGATAGGCCACCCAAAATTCGGTTTCACAAAATTCCATAGCCGGAATATGGGCTGCATCAAAAGATTTGAGCTCATCCGATTTTATTGGAGGAACCCATAAAGGTACATTTTTATATATTTCGAACGGCAAATAAGCAAAGGTCTTTTTTTGTTTATTACTTCGAACAGTTTCTATTGTAAGTGCCATAATTGCATTTGTTTTGTGAACAAATCTAAGGAAAAAAGGCGACAAAATAGCTAGTGATTTTTGCAAACAACAGGGCGAAATAGTGATAAAAATAAATTCCAACCTAAAAACAATAAGAATCACTCTTTTTTTGTTTTAGGCAACAAAATCTTTATTTTTAGCTCCAAATTAAAAAAACAAATTATGGCGCAGACATATACAATTAAAATACCTCTTGGATTCAAAGCCCCTGATTTTCTATTACCTGATACCGTTACCGGTAAGCTAATTAATTTTGATGCTATTAAAGGAGAAAAAGGCACTTTGGTTATGTTTATTTGCAACCATTGTCCTTACGTTATCCATGTGATAAAAGAGTTGGTAAGTATCGCTAAGGAATACCAAAAAAAAGGCATTGGCTTTGTGGCCATTAGTTCGAACGATGTAAATAACTATCCCGAAGATTCACCTGAATTGATGAAACAATTTGCTGAAGAACAGCACTTTTCATTTCCCTATCTTTATGATGAATCGCAAGAAATAGCCAAAGCTTATCAGGCGGTTTGTACCCCAGATTATAACCTATTTGATGCTGCCGATTTATGCGTTTATCGCGGTCAATTGGATAATTCGCGACCACAAAACGGACTCCCTGTAAACGGAGAACATTTGCGTGCAGCGCTAGAAGATGTAATCCATGGCAAAACACCCAGTAAAAACCAACTGCCCAGTTCAGGATGCAATATCAAATGGAAAGAGGCGGATAAAAATCCACTGAAAAAACTCTAAAAATCAATCCGAATTAATCATCCAAATCGAAAACTGTTCGAGATAATTCCAATAAGAACGCAATAAATGATCGGGCAAACCCAATTCAGGTAATAATTCTTGATAAAAGCCCAACCATACTTTTCGCGCATCGGCATTGATTGAAAAAGGATTGTGCCTCCGAACCAGCATCGGGTTTCCTCTATTTTCGTTGTAATATTTGGGGCCGCCCAAAATCTGAACAAAAAAGTCGGCTGAATTCTTTTTTGCAGCTTCAAACATTACATTTTCTGCAGGAAATAAATGCTTTATACTGCTTGTTCTTAATTTATTATAATGATCACTTACCAGTTTTCTAACACCTTCTTCTTTTAAGAAATCTAAAATTCCGGGATTCGGCAAGGTTATATTAGGTCGACTGCCTTTTGTGGCTTCTGTAATTTTTAATTCTATCATCGTTTTTATATTAACAAAACAAAAATAAAGCATATTTCATATGTTTCGAAAATAAAAACGCCATCATTCTATGAAAAAATGTTAAGTCGCTTTTGTTTTCGACTGATTTTTATATATTTGCCCCGATAAAATAATGCAAATAAAGATAAAATTGTGAGAATGAATAAACTGAAATTTACCTGTTTGATCCTTTTAACAGGATTAGTAACATTAGTGAACGGCCAAGACCTTAACGCTGCAGGAGCCAAATTTAACGAGGGATTAGAGTTAGATAAAGCAAAAAATTATAGTGGAGCCATTAAAGCTTGGGAAGAAAGTATTTCTATTTGCAATAAAATCGGATTCGAAGCCGATCAGTTAAAAGCAACGGTACAAAAACCATTGGCTTATACTTATTTTAAAGAAGGAATTACCCTTTATAAAAAGAAAAAATTTGACGATGCTGCAAAAGCATTGAAAAATGCCGTTAAAAATGCAAACGAAGTTGGCGATGCCAAAACAGCCAAACAAGCCAGTACTTATATACCAAAAATCTACTCCTCTAAAGGATTGAGCTTATTGGTTAAAAAAGATTATAACGGTGCTTTAAAAGTTTTTGATGAAGCGATCGGATACAATCCCAAATGTGTGGATGCTTTCTATGGCAAGGGAATGACTTACAAAGAAATGGAAGAATTAGATAAAGCTTCAGAAGCTTTTGATCAGGTTATTAAATTTGGAGCAACCAATAAATCGGCGACCAAAAAAGTAGAAAGTGCAAAAGAAGCGGCCCAAAAAATGTTTGAAGCAAAAGCAGCAACAGAATTGCAAATTGAACATAATACAGAAGCCGTTGCCTTATTAAATAAAGCTTTAAAATATTCGCAAAGTTCTCCTAATACTTATTATTTGTTGACTTTAGCTAACAACAAAATGAAAAAATGGGATGCCACTATTGAAGCCGGACAAAAAGCGCTAACGCTTGCCGGTGCCGATGCTTCGGCTGTAAATTTTGAGTTAGGAAAAGCTTTTGAAGGAAAAAATGATTCAGCAAACGCCTGTGCTGCTTATAAAAAAGTAACTACAGGACCTAATGTTGATGCTGCAAAATTTCAGATTAAAGAAGTTTTAAAGTGTAACTAGAACTAATCTTTATACGATTTCAAAAAAGGCAGTCTCAAAGGCTGCCTTTTTTTATATTCTCATTTTAGTGAAACCCCTTTTAAAATTTTTTAGCTTTGTATAAAAGGAACCTCATTTCGAAATTTTTTGGCATTTAGAATTGAGCTCAAATATAAATCTGAAAAAACAATACTATGGAACTGTTATCAAAAAAATGGATATTGATTTTAATTAACGCTATCCTCGTTATTAGTTTTGGGTTGATTTTATTAATTGTTCCTATCGAAACCATAAAAAACCTCGTTTTTGTAGTAGGAATAATTATTGCTTTTGTTGGCCTTATTTTGATTTTTGGCGCTTTTAATTACGCCAAAGAAAACAAGAATATGCTCTTTTGGATGGTTCAAGGACTTTTTAACCTACTCATTGGAGGTGTAGTGATGTTCTATCCCGAAGCATCGTTTAAATTCTTATTGATACTGGCAGGATTATGGGCTATAGTATTGGGCGTCTATCAACTCTCTGTAAGCTTAAATTCTACGCTTGAACTAAAAGGTAAAACTTGGCATAAAATCAACGGTTTTGCAACTATTCTTTTGGGCTTTTTGCTCATTTTCTTTTCCGAAATGATTATGGGTATTCTTATTCAACTCTTTGGAATTTTGATACTTATAATTGGAATAGGCATGTTGTATTTTTCTTTTTTATTAAAAAAGTTGAGCAAGGTAGAAAAAGAATATGTGCCTAACGATCCTCCGAATATCGACCCCTTAGACGACGATGGCGATGATATTATTATGATTTAAAGGGTTTGATATCTTTTACGTTGAGTTGTAAATTCTTGACCCCGTTCCAATTGTTTTCTTCTAGTGTAAAGCACAGATTAAAAACGGTTTGTTTTTCGGTATTCCCTTTTTTATAATAATTTGTCCCCGACTTAATTAAGCCAAATTTATCGGCTTGTTGAAAGGCAATTCCGGCAATCGGAAAACCCGAAGTATTTTTATGCACCACATCAAGCTTAATATGCTTTTCGCCAACAATACGCGATTTACCGGTATCGATAAGCTCTTCGGCTTGAAAAACAGGCAGCATATTTCCCGGACCAAAAGGTGCTAATTGTTTTAATATGCGATAAAATTTCTGATTCAGTTCGTTTAAACTCAATGTTAAATCTATCTTGATTTGAGGAATAAGCGATGACTCCGTAATATGCTCTTGCACGTATTTTTCGAAACAGTGACAAAAAGCTTCGTAATTTTCAGGTTTGATAGAGAGACCGGCGGCGTACTTATGTCCACCAAAATGCTCGAGGTGTTCGCTACACGATTCGATGGCATCGTAAATATCAAATCCATGCACCGAACGGCAAGAAGCCGTGAGCAATCCATTGGATTTTGTAAAAACAACCGTTGGTTTATAATAGTTTTCTATGAGGCGGGAAGCTACAATCCCTATCACGCCTTTCGACCAATCGGGTTTAAATACAATATTTGCTTTTTTATTTTTTTGTTCGGGATCGTTTTCGAGAATAGCTAAGGCTTCTTCAGTAGTCTTACTGTCTAAACTTCTTCTTTCTGTATTTAAATCATTGATTTGATCGGCAATAACATCGGCTTCTTCTTGCGTTTTACTAATCAATAAACGCACGGAATCTTTTCCGCTTTCGATGCGACCGGCAGCATTAATTCGAGGTCCTAACTGAAAAACCAAATCGCTAATTCCCAATGGTTTATCAAACATGTTTTGGGCTTGATTTAAGTTTCGAGGACGCGCTTTGCGAACGCTGGTATATTTTAAGATGGCTTCCACGCCTTTTCTTGGCATTTTATTAATTCTTTCCAAACCAAAATAAGCCAAAACTCTATTTTCGCCGGTAATAGGAACAATATCGGCGGCAATACTAATGGCCACCAAATCGAGGTATTCTTCCAATTGTTTAAAGGGCAATTGTTTGTTTTGTGCCAAAGCTTGCGCCAGTTTAAAACCAACACCACAGCCCGATAGTTCTTTAAAAGGATAAGGACAATCTTCGCGTTTGGCATCCAAAACAGCAACAGCATCCGGTAAAATATCGCCGGGACGATGATGATCTCCAATAATAAATTCGACCTGCTTTGATTTGGCATATTCAATTTTATCAATGGCTTTAATGCCGCAATCCAGAGCTATAATCAACTTAAAATTATTTTCTGCGGCATAATCAATACCTTGAACAGAAATGCCATATCCTTCGGCATAACGATCGGGAATATAAAAATCCAGTTGTGCGCCAATCTTTTTTAAAAACGAATAGACAAGGGCAACCGCGGTGGTTCCGTCGACATCATAATCGCCATAGACCAAAATTTTCTCCTTTAACTTGATTGCTTTCTGGATTCGAGCAACAGCCTTATCCATATCTTTCATAAGAAAGGGATCGTGCAATTGACTATAATCCGGACGAAAGAAAGTGCGCGCTTCTTCAAAGGATTTTATTCCTCGCTGAGCTAACAAATTAGCCAGAGGTTCGCTTATATCAAGCTCCTTCGAAAGCCGCTCAATAATTTCGGCATCTCCTTTTTCTTTTATTACCCAGCGTTTTTCCATTTTTTTTATCTAGAACAAAGGTAAGTTTTTTCATCAGAAAATTTTTTATCCTCATCTCTTTTTACAAAACCTGCCTATTTATTTTATTCTCCGCTCATTTCCTTGCTTTAAGCACATCGGATTCGCTAAAATTGTATTTTTGCACCATGACTTCAAAGTTGAAAATAAATTCGATAAATGCTTGGCTAAAACCAAGTGATTTACCACTGATTATCAGCGGTCCTTGCAGTGCCGAATCGGAAGAGCAAGTGCTTGAAACGGCAATGCAACTTGCAAAAATTGATGCGGTAAAATTATTTAGAGCCGGTGTATGGAAACCACGAACAAGACCAAATATGTTCGAAGGCCATGGCGAAAAAGCACTAAAGTGGATGCAAACTGCAAAAAAAGAAAGCGGATTAAAAACAACTATTGAAGTTGCCAATCCAAAACATGTTGAACTCGCATTAAAATACGATATTGATGTATTGTGGATAGGTGCCCGTACCGTAGTAAATCCCTTTTCCGTTCAAGAAATTGCAGATGTATTGAAAGGGGTAGATATTCCGGTAATGGTAAAAAACCCATTAAATCCCGACTTAGCGCTTTGGATTGGAGCTTTAGAAAGAATGAATGACGCAGGAATTACAAAATTAGCCGCCATTCACAGAGGATTCGATTTCTTTAAAAAATCGGCTTTTAGAAATGCCCCTATGTGGGAAATTCCTATTGAACTCAAACGCTTATTTCCAACGCTACCCCTAATTACTGATCCGAGTCATATTACAGGAAAACGAAGCTTATTGGCAGAGATAGCTCAAAAAGCGTTTGATTTGGAGATGGATGGTCTTATGATTGAAACGCATTGCAATCCGGATAAAGCACTCACCGATGCTAAGCAACAAATAACGCCAAAAGCTTTACAAGAATTACTCAGTAAAATCATTATCAGGGAGCGCAAAGGCGATTTTGAATTTGAATCAAAACTAGAAGAATACCGCTCAGAAATAGACCGACTCGATGCTGAAATGATTCATATTTTAGCACGAAGACTGGATATTATCGACTTAATCGGTCAATACAAAAAGGAAAACAATATCACCATTCTACAGCTCAAACGCTGGTCGAATATAATCCAAGAACGACTTGAAAACGGAAAAAATTTAGGTGTAGATACGGCGTTTTTAACTAAAGTTTTGGAGCTCGTACATAAGGAATCCATTGCTCGTCAAACCCGAATTTACAATAAAAAATAGCTTACAATAATTCCAATCTGAAGGCATCCATTTTAATAAAAATAAACAGCAAAATGGTAAAAGCCCAAAGCGAACTACCTCCATAACTCAAAAAAGGCAACGGAATTCCAATAACCGGAGCAAGCCCAATAGTCATTCCCACATTTACGGCTAAATGAAAAAACAAGATGGATGCTACGCCATAACCATAAATTCGACTAAAAGTAGAACGTTGTCGTTCGGCAACAAATATCAAGCGTATCAATAAAAACAAAAACAAGATAATAACTACTGAACTACCTACAAATCCCCACTCTTCGCCAATAGTACAAAATATAAAATCGGTACTTTGCGCAGGAACAAATTTATATTTCGTTTGTGTGCCTTGCAAGAATCCTTTTCCGCTAAAACCACCCGATCCAATTGCAATAAGCGATTGATTAACATTATAGCCCGCTCCTTGAAAATCTTGTTTTTTCCCCAACAACACTTCTATTCGTGATTTCTGATGCTGTTGTAACACATTTTCGAAAGCATAATCCACAGAAAAAACAAAGGCAGATACGATCACAAACAAACCAAGCAGGGTAAAAATATTCTTCCTTAATTTGGGCATAATAAGAAACATCATCACAGCAAGTGTAACCAGAATCCCGAGTACAATAAATTTGCCTACCATCAAGGTTAATACAAATAACACCGCAGTTAAAAAGCCAAAAAGTAAAAAATTTCCACTAAAACCTTCTCGGTATAATACCAAAACAAAAGAAATGTAAACCAATGCTGAACCCGTATCGTTTTGCAACAAGACTAAAGCAATGGGAATTAGTAAGAGACTGCTTGCAATCAGCACGTTTTTCGATTTGTTTAAATTGATATTCAGTCCGCTCAGGTAACGCGCCAAGGCCAAATTGGTAGCTATTTTTGCAAATTCGGCAGGTTGTAAAGAAAATCCACCCAAATCTAACCACGATTTAGAACCTGCCACTTCTTTACCAAACAGCAATACGAAGAACAAAAGCAGCATACTCGCTCCGTATATAATATACGAAAAAGAAGTGAAAAACTTCATATCAATCATCAAGACCAAAAAAGCCAATACGAAGGCAGTCAGCACCCAAATAAACTGACTACCATAGCGTTGCGAACGATCAAATAGCGAAGGATTTGCTGGGTTGTATACCGCAGAATAAATACTAAAAAGACCAATAGTTACAAGCACTAAATAGAGCATTACCAACCACCAATCTAAATTATGAAATATACTTTTTCGTCTTCTCATTCGCGTGGTATTAAATCGGCCTCTAAAATTCGTTTTTCCTTCTCTTTGTGCTTAATAACACCATAAAAATATTTTTCCATCATCAAACTTGCGATTGGAGCAGCCCAAGTTCCACCATAGTCGCCTGCATTTTCCACAACAACAGCAATGGCAATTTTAGGATTCTCTTTTGGCGCAAAAGCGATAAAAACACTATGATCTCTCCCATGTGGATTTTGCACCGTTCCGGTTTTTCCACATACAGCTATCGAATCAAGTGCGGCACGCCAAGCAGTACCACCGATACTTGCCACTTTTTCCATGCCATCAATAACTATTTCAAAATGCAGACTATCAACAAGCACCCTGTTCTTTTTCCTAGCGGATTCTGTTAAATTTTCAGGAGTTGCAATGGCTCTAACCAAATGAGGCGAATAAAAATAGCCTCGATTTGCAATAATAGCCGTCATATTGGCCAATTGAATGGGTGATATTAAAATTTCACCTTGACCAATAGCCAAAGACCGCACTGTTAAAGCATTCCACCGACCGCGATAAAGCTTATCATAATATTCGGGAGAAGGAATATTTCCTCGACTTTCGTACATCAAATCCGAATCGAATTTTTCGCCCAAATTAAAACTCTTCACAATTTTATACCAGGCTTCGTATGCATCCCTTGTTTTACGGTATTTTGAATTTTCTAACGTACTTTTAAACGTTTGCCAAAAAAAGGGGTTACAAGATTGTTGGATTCCGCTTATGAGCGATAAAGGAGTAATATGATTATGCGTACATTTAATAGGAACGCTAAGGGGGCCATTACAAACAAATTGCGTGGAAGGTGTTATCGCTTTTTCTTGAAGAGCCGCCAATGCATTAACCAGCTTAAAAGCAGATCCCGGCGGATATGTGGCCATTATTGCACGGTTATACAAGGGTTTTAAACTATCATTGACCAATACATTGAAGTTTTCTCCTCGCTTTCTTCCTACCAACATTGTAGGATCGAAAGTTGGACTTGAGACTAAGCTCAATATTTCACCGCTTGAAGGTTCAATTGCAACAATACTTCCTATTTTATTGACCATCAATTTTTCACCATAGGCTTGCAACTCCAAATCCAATCCGGTATATAAATTCTCACCTTGCACAGCTAGAGTATCAAACTTACCTTCTTTATAGCTTCCTTTTACACGGTTAAAAACATCAACCACAACATATTCAGCACCTTTACTTCCACGTAATTCATTTTCATAGAATTTCTCTAAACCACTTTTCCCAATATAATCGCCTAAGGCATAATACGAATTATGGGTCAACTCGTAACGATTGACTTCTCCGACATCGCCCAAATTTAAAGCCGCAACTTCGTAGGGATAGCGTCTTAAAGTTCTTTTTTGTACAAAAAATCCCGGAAATTCGTAAAGTATTTCCTGCAAGTAAGCAAATTCATCTTTTGGCAATTGTCCGATAAATAAGGACGCTTTATAAGGCGAATAATGCCGTGCATTATTGTAGTATTTTATAAAATCATCTTTACTGATATTCAATAATTTGCAAAAGCGATTTGTATCGATACTTCCCATCTGATTGGGCGTTATCATTAAATCGTAAGCGACATCATTGGCTACTAAAACGCGACCATTTCTGTCGTAAATTAATCCTCTGGAAGGATAGATTACTCTTTTTCGAACGACATTATTTTGAGCCGATAATATGTATTTATCTTGATAAACCTGTACATAAAACAAGCGAGCGATATAAACCATACCGACGACCAGAAAAATACTGATTATCACAAGTTTTCGTTTATCAAAATTAGGCTTCATATTCTTCGGCAGCTTTTTGCAAAGCTAAGGAAATCTATTTTCGCTTTAAAAGATTGATAAAGAAAGATTAAAAAATTTAGACTTTATTTTCGCCAAAAAGTAGGCGAGAAAATAATTAAGACCGTAAAGAGCTCCAAACGACCCAACAACATTAAAAAGGATAAAAACCATTTGGCCAAAACGGACAGATGGGCATAATTTTCGATGGGACCAACACTACCTAATGCCGGGCCTATATTTCCAAGTGAAGAAGCAGATGCTCCGATGGCGGAGGTAAAATCGAGACCTAAACCCACTAAAATAATGGCACCGAAAGCAAAGATAGAAATGTAAATCAGAAAGAATGACATCACAACAAAAACAATGCTTTGCTGAACAGGTTTACCATTTAAACGCACAGGAATTATTGCATTGGGATGCACCAAACGCTTGAGTTCCAAAAGGCTGTTTTTTAACAGAAGCAATACGCGCGTTACTTTTACGCCTCCTCCTGTAGAACCGGCGCTACCACCAACAAAAAACAATATAAACAATACAAACCAGAGTATCGGTGGCCAAATAAGATAATCAGCAGTTACAAATCCCGTTGTTGTAAGAATAGAAACAACTTGAAAAAGCCCATCGCGGAATGCTTTTTCTAAGCCCAAACCCATTTTAAAATACAATCCTGCACTAACGATTAAGGTAACGACAAAAATAATACCCAGGTAAAACTTGTATTCATCGTTTTTCCAGATGTCTTTTACTTTGCCAATCAACAAATAATAGTGTAGACTAAAATTGGTTCCGGCTAGAATCATAAAAACAATTATAATATACTGAATATAAGCCGAATAGTCTTCAATACTTGCGTTTTGTGTTGAGAAACCTCCGGTAGCCATAGTTGCAAAAGCGTGACAAATGGCATCGAAAAAAGGCATTTTGCCTAACATTAAAAAGCCAACTTCAAGAAAAGTAAACAACACATAGATAGCCCAAAGTCTTTTGGCTGTTTCTTTTACTTTGGGATGGATCTTATCAAAAGTCGGTCCGGGCGACTCGGCGGCAAAAAGCTGCATTCCGCCAATTCCTAAAAGAGGTAAAATAGCTAAAGACAGCACTATAATTCCCATACCGCCAATCCAATGTGTAAGACTTCTCCAAAAAAGCAATCCTTTAGGCAAGGATTCTATATTGGTTAAAATGGATGCTCCGGTAGTAGTAAATCCCGACATTGTTTCAAAGAAAGCATCTGTAAAAGAAGGAAAATATCCACTTAAATAAAAAGGCAAGCTGCCGAAAAAAGAAATCAGAATCCAGCTAAACGCAACAACCAAATAACCTTCCTTTTTTGAAACCAATTTATTAACGCCAAAGGTTAATCGCCATCCTAAAAGACCTATTATCAACGTTATAGTAGCACTGACAATAAGTGACCAAAAACCTCCGTTTGCATCTAAGAGATTAAATTGGAGGACTTGATTTACATCGTAAATTGCAGCAATACCAGCACTAATCAAAAGAGCAACGGCTTCGATCATTAATAAAAATGAAAGAATATGGATGACCAATTTGAAGTTTAATGCTAAACGCATATTTATTTGCTTAAAAAGAGTTGATTTACTTTATGCAAGGCATAAGGCATCGAA
>JBFHQD010000019.1:0-21575 GCA_041592395.1 Bacteroidales bacterium
CTCACTTTGCATCTCAGCATAAATCAACCCACTAGTTCTGAAATCACAGAAACCGCCTGCGAAAGCTTTACACTAAACAGTGAAACTTTTACGGAATCCGGAACTTATATTCAGAATTTAATCAATGCAAATGGCTGCGACAGCACGCTGACTTTACACCTGACCATCAATCAACCAACTAGTTCGGAACTCTTTTACGAAGCCATAAATAGCTTTGAGTTGAATGGAGAATTCTTTTCTGAATCCGGCGTTTATATACAAAGACTGGTAAATATGGCCGGATGCGATAGTCTCCTAATTCTAAACTTAACCATCGTTCAACCTAAAACAGCAAAACCGCAGGATGATTATTATAGTGTCGACGAAGACAGTGAAAACAATATTCTTCAAATGCTTGATAATGATATTTTCGACGGATTATCGACATCTGAAGTAAGCATTCAAATAGATACACAACCCGTACAAGGTCGGCTTATCGTTTATGATAATAATACGCCTTCGAATCCTTTTGACGATTATTTGCTGTATACCCCAAGTTGTAGAAATTGTTTTGAGGAGTCATTCGAATATACCATTATCGACAAAACAGGGAACAAAACGTCGGCTATGGTTTATATTTCTATTATTCCTAGTCCATTGTTTATTCCCGATGGATTTTCGCCTAACGGAGATGGCATAAATGATCATTTTATTATAAAAGGACTTTATAATTATCCTGATAATTCAATCCTAATTTTCGATAAAACAGGTAAAACCGTTTTTGAAGCCCATAATTATCACGACGAATGGAAAGGTGAAAATAAATACAGCAATGAAGATTTGCCTCAAGATACTTACTTCTATATTTTAAATCTTGGCAATGGAGAGGCAAAAAAGAAAGGTTTTGTTTATTTAATACGATAAAAGAACAAGGAAAAGAATTGAAAAACGAAGAAAGAAAAGTATGAGAAAAATAGTGCTGATATTGATGCTTTTTTATGGAAGTTTAGCTACTGCTCAACAAGAAGCTATGTATACGCATTATATGTATAATTTGATGGCCGTAAACCCTGCCTATACGGGCTATGAAAATCAAATGACAGCCACATTGATTCATCGTTCACAATGGCTTAGCATTCCGGGTGCACCCGTATTTCAAACCTTCTCAATCCAAGCTCCAACCAGTAAAAATGTGGGCGTCGGATTTTCTTTTGTAAATGATCGTGTAGGCCCCGAACGAAACATAGCGATAAAAGCCTATTATTCATATACCATTCGGTCGGAGAAAAAACTTAAAATCTCTTTTGGTTTAAAAGCAGGCTTGAATATGCTCCAAATCGGTTTGACGGATTTAACTTTGGATAATCCGGATGATCCGGCATTTAAAAACAATATCGAAAGCACGTATTTACCCAATTTTGGTTTTGGTGTTTTTGCTTATACCGATCATTATTATTTTGGTTTTTCGGTACCCGATTTAATTCAACACGATTATTTACACAATACTATTTTTTCGTCGTCAGACCTAAGTCTTCAATCGAATAAATACTATTTTTTAGGTGGTGCTACTTATGCGCTTACGGAAAGGGTTCTTATAAAACCATCCGGATTTGTTAGCCTCTATAAATCGAAAGATGATCAAAGCCTGACAGCAGAAGCCGACCTTAGTTCTTTGTTTATTATTGATAATAAATTTGCCGGTGGACTAATGTTCCGTTCAAAAGGAGCCATGGCTTTTTTAGTTGGTATTATGCTTACTCAAGAATTGGAATTTGGATATTCCTACGATATGTTAATCACGAATAAAAACGCCATATATAATGGAGGTGGTCACGAAGTTATTTTGAAATACAATTTTAAAAACAAGAAAAGAAACCAAAAAGACATAACCGCTTGTTCGGCCTTTCAATAAACGCTGTTTTCTTTTTTACTCCAAAAGCCTTTCGTCCATTTTGGATGAGTTGATAAAGGGCTGTATTTATTAAATAAAAATAGCAAAATCACCAAAAAAAGATAACCGATTAAAGCGCCAAACCATACATCGATAAAAAAATGTTGTAAAAGATAAACCCTCGATAAAGCAACAGAAACTGCAAAAAGCAAAAACATATAAGCCAAAAAACGACGCTTACAAAACAAAGTTAAAAAAGCAAAAACGAGAAAAGCAGTTTGCGTATGTCCCGAAGGAAAAGAATGCAAAGTACTGATATTAACGCCGGGCACTTTATGTAATAAATCGCTATTTGCGATGTATTTTATTGGGCGAACAATATCCTCAAAAAAACCATGTTTTAAAACGATTTGTACCAACAAAAACTCGAAAAGCACGGACAAAACAAAGACAAAACTCAAGAAATAATTTCGACTTAAAGCAAGAAGCAGAACGAAAAGTAAAACCCAGCCATTTCCAAGGTTGGTAACGTATTTAAAAAAATAATCGAGAAATAAAGTATGATGTTGGTTTAGCCAAATATTTAAAACGGTTTTATCTTTAAATAACAAAGGACTGCTCAGTAAAAGTAAAGCGAAAAAAGCCCAAGAAAAATGTTTAAATGCCGGATTTTTAAAATGCATCGATTCGATTTTGAACAAAGATAGTTTTTCAATTATTAATCTGTGGTATAAAAATGGCCACGAATGGACGAATAGATTTTTAATTCGTTAATCAGTAGCAAAGGATATACCCCAAGTTTAATGCAAAAATAAAGTTTATCTCTTTCCCTCCCATTCCAGATAAAACTGCTCCAAATAATTTTCCATAAAGAGATGACGTTCTTCAGCCATTTTCTTTCCTTTTCCCGTATTCATCAAATCTTTTAGCAAGAGCAATTTTTCGTAGAAATGATTGAGTGTTGGGTTGGTATTTTGCTTGTATTCTTCTTTTGTAAGATACTCCGTTGTAGGAATATCGGGGTTGTAAATTTCCCTTTTTTTATAGCCTCCGTAAGCAAAAGCACGCGCAATTCCAATGGCACCAATAGCATCCAATCGGTCGGCATCTTGCACAATCCGGCCTTCCAAACTACTTGGTGTAATGCCTTTGCTAAACGAAATCTCCTCCATTATTTTAATAACAGAAAGAATGCTTTCCGAACCAACATTTTTCGACATCAAAAACTCCCGTGCAACACGTGGACCAACGGTTTCGTCGCCATTGTGAAACTTATGATCGGCAATATCGTGAAGCAAAGCAGCTAATTCAATGATAAATATATTTCCACCTTCTTCCTCAGCAATCGATTTTGCGTTTTGCCATACGCGATAAATATGCCACCAATCGTGACCGCTTCCTTCGCCCTCTAATTTTTGCCGAACAAAATCAACGGTTTGTTTCAGAATTTCTTTTTCATTCATTTTCTATCGTTTTTACCGGAGTAGGAGGTTTATTATTCGTACGCTAACTCCAAAATCACCGTATAAATTTCTAAAGAAAAAAGCGAGCCGAAAAATTTCGACTCGCTTTTAATTGTTCTAAAGCTATGCTTATTTTACAATCGTTAGCTCATCAATAATGTTTTGAGCACCACCTAATTTATCAATGATAAATAAGACGTAACGAATATCAACATTTATTGTTTTTTGTAATTTATTATCAAAGGAGATATCGCCACTCATAGCTTCCCAGTTACCATCAAATGCAAGTCCAATTAACTCGCCTTTTGCATTCATAATCGGACTACCAGAATTACCACCGGTAATATCGTTATTGCTCAAGAAACCAACAGGCATCTCCCCTTTTTTATTGGTATAAGGGCCAAAATCTTTTTTCAGAATAAGCTCTTTTAGTTTAGCAGGAACCACAAATTCAGGATTTGTAGGATCTTCTTTTTCTAAAACACCATCGGTAGTTGTGTAGAATTTATAATCAACAGCATCCGCAGCACGATACCCACCAATAGTTCCATAAGTTAAACGCATAGTGAAATTGGCGTCGGGATAATATTTTTTTTCTGGATCTTTTTCGCGCAAACCGGCAACATACAAACGCTCAGCCTTGGCTAATTGTTCATTAATGGGACCTAATTTAGGTTGCATTTTTCTATAGGCATCAAAAACACCATCCCAAATTTTTATTGCAGGATCGTTATTGATCATTTCTGCCGTTGGATTGTCGAGTAAAGCATTCACTTTTTCTGCTGAAGTGAAATTAGATTTAGCATACACTTCTTTTGCCCAGGCACTAAAATCACCTTCAAATTGTTGGGCATGTTTGGTTAATACTTCGGGCAACTGATCGGCAGGAACGCCCCAATAATACAAACGCATGGTTTCACCAAACATCTTCTGATCCAAAGGCAAATAATAATCTTTAAAATGATCAGCAACACCTTCTCTTAAACGAGCAATTGTGGCATCTACTTTTTCCTGATCTACAGAATCTGCGGCTAATAATTTACCTAATTGTGCAAATCGGGCACCATAAGGCAATAATTCTGAACCACGATAAAAAGCTTCGCGGAAATACCAATTGCTCATATTGTACTCTTTAGTAGCTTCGTAAGCTTCTTTATAATCGTCCATTACAGTACCGTATTTTGCTTTCCGATTTTCGTCGGCATTTACCCAAGCTTGAAAATCGGCTTCAATACCACGCTTTATATCAGCCACTTTATTGGCTTTAAGCGCTTTGGTTTGACCTTGGAAATATTTCCAATAATTGGCCGTTCCGGCAAATTTAGAAGCATATTGCAAGCGAACTGTTGGATCAGCATCCATAAATTCGCGCATCACATCTAATTTTACCGTTCTGATTTTAACAATCGTTGGATTGCTTTCGTTGATAGCCAAATCGATACCATAAGAAGTTAAATAGCGCTGAGTACTTCCGGGATTTCCCATAATAAAAGCAAAATCGCCCGGTTTGGTTTCTTTAATAGAAATTGGCAAATGCCATTTCGATTTCATAGGTACATTCTCTGGAGCATATTTTGCAGGAGTTCCTTCAGGAGAGGTATAAACACGGAAAATAGAAAAATCACCCGTATGACGAGGCCACATCCAGTTATCTGTATCGGCACCAAATTTACCAACAGCTTCTGGAGGCGTACCCACTAAACGAATATCGGTATATACTTCATAAACAACCATATAATACTCGTTTCCGGCAAAGAAATTACGAATAATCACTTGGTAATCGTTTCCTTCGGTAGCTTCTTTGATAAGCGCTTTTTCGTTTTCGGCTAATTTTTTAGCGCGATCGCTTTCGCTCATAGTATCCGATACACCGACAAGCATTTGAGCGGTTACATCGCTCATGCTTTTCATAAATTTAACGCTTAAACCATCGATTGGGATTTCTTCGCTTTTGTCTTTCGACCAAAAACCATCTGTTAAATAATCATGCTCTATCGTACTCACTTTCTGAATAGAACTATAACCACAGTGATGATTAGTAAAAATAAGACCTTCGGGAGATACAATCTCGCCTGTACAACCTCCACCAAAAATAATGATGGCATCTTTTAAACTGGCTTGATTGATGCTGTAAATATCTTCTGCAGATAGCTTAAAGCCTTTTTTCTGCATGTCTTTAATATTTAATTGCTTGAGGAACATAGGAACCCACATACCCTCATCGGCTTTTACAGTGGATTGAAATCCAAGGCTTAGCACAAAAATAAAAAGGAGTAATTTTTTCATTTGACTTTTATTAATTTTGAAATTATTGATTGCGATTTTGCGAGTAGTTCACAAAAGGATCTTTTGCTCGCCATTTTTTTGTTTACTATGCAAATAAACTGAATTTTTTGCAGTATTGAAAATATTTTAGCACTCAAATCATTTGATTACCAATTTTTTATTGCTTATTTACTGAACGA
The DNA here is from genome assembly GCA_041592395.1 of Bacteroidales bacterium. Classification (GTDB taxonomy): domain Bacteria; phylum Bacteroidota; class Bacteroidia; order Bacteroidales; family UBA12170; genus UBA12170. The sequence goes on from JBFHQD010000019.1 coordinate 5,799, forward strand.
AAATGAACAGTATTTTTCTAATTGCCTCATTTTACGAAAGATGATTTTTCAGAATTGCTTTTGCTCTAGAATACAAGCACAAAGATTTAACCTGGCCATTGTGATAAAGTCGATATTCCTTGTTTTAATATTGAATAAATATATAATAAAACCCAAGATCTGTGCTTGATTGGATAATTAACCTAACTAGCATACGATTTTATCTATCTTATTTTCAAATAATTAAATAGATCATCAAAAATTTTATTCAATTAATCCAACGATCTTTAGAAAAAACCTATACTTTTGCCTGCAATAAAACAAAAACATGAATTACACGAATTTACATCTACATCATTTGCATACTTGCACTCAAGCGAGCTGGAAATGATTTATGTAAAAAAATAAAAATATTTCTAAAACCCGTTTGAGTAAATCAAACGGGTTTTTTGTTTAATTACGCTTCCGTTTGGTTTACTCAAGCACAACTAAAAAAAATGAGTAAACTAAAAATCGCTATTCAGAAAAACGGGAGACTAAATGAGGATTCGTTAAAACTCTTAAAAGATTGTGGAATTGATATCAACAACGGAAAAGACCAACTAAAGGTTGTTGTAGATAATTTCCCTTTGGAAATTTTATACTTACGCAATTCAGATATTCCGCAATATTTAGAAGATGGCACAGCCGATATTGCCATAGTAGGTGAAAATCTCTTGTTCGAAAAACAAAAACAAGTGGAAGTGGTTCAGAAACTCGGTTTCTCTAAATGTCGGGTATCACTGGCTGTTCCTAAAGAAATCGAAGACGATTCGATCCACTATTTTGAGGGCAAAAGAATTGCAACCTCCTATCCTGTTACACTTCAGACCTTTTTAAAAAAATACAAAATTCAAGCCGAAATCCACACCATTTCGGGTTCGGTAGAAATTGCACCAAATATTGGTTTGGCCGATGGTATTTGCGACATTGTAAGCTCGGGTAGCACATTATTTAAAAATGGCTTGAGAGAAATGAAGGTGCTACTAAATTCTGAAGCCGTGCTCGTAAAATCACTTCAGCTCAGCCAAGAGCAAGAAACAATTTTAAACCGATTGGTATTTAGAATCCAAGCGGTATTAAAAGCCAAAAACAGTAAATACGTTCTTATGAATGTAGCAGACAAAAATATACAGGCCGTAAGTGCTATTTTACCTGTATTAAAAAGCCCCACTATTTTACCCTTAGCAGAAAAAGGCTGGAGCTCCTTACATTCGGTTATAGATGAAAACAAATTTTGGGAAGTCATTGACGAGTTAAAAACGGCCGGAGCAGAAGATATTCTAATCGTTCCAATAAATAAAATGGTATTATGAAAACCTATAACAATCCAACCAAATCGCTTTGGCCGGAGTTGATTCAACGTCCCGCCATAAACAAAGAACAATTAACCCAAGGGGTTAATACCATTCTTAATGATGTAAAACAAAATGGAGATAAAGCGCTAATTAAATACGCCAGTTTGTTTGATGGCGTTGAGTTAAGCAATATCCGCGTTACCGAATCGGAAATAGAAAAAGCAAAAAACAAGGTGACACCCGAACTTAAAAGCGCAATAGCCTTGGCTTACAAAAATATCGCTACTTTTCACCAAGCACAAGAAATCAAAGAAGAAGTTATCGAAACAAGTGCAGGCGTAAAATGCTGGAGAAAGTCGGTAGCTATCGAAAAAATAGGTTTATACATTCCGGGCGGAAGCGCCCCTTTATTTTCAACGATATTAATGCTAGGCATTCCCGCAAAAATTGCAGGGTGTAACGAACTTGTTTTATGCACACCATCGAACAGCAGTGAAGAAATTAATCCGGCCATTTTATATTCGGCCAACTTAGTCGGCATCAAAAAAATATACAAAATTGGAGGGGCGCAAGCGATTGCCGCTATGGCTTACGGAACAGAAACAATCCCGCAAGTCTATAAAATTTTTGGTCCGGGTAATCAATACGTTACCAGAGCAAAAGAATTGATTCAACAAAGCGGTATTGCCATAGACTTGCCCGCCGGTCCAAGTGAAGTTTTAATCATTGCTGATCAAACCTGCAATCCTACATTTGTTGCCGCCGATTTATTATCGCAAGCAGAGCACGGCGCCGACAGCCAAGTAATCTTATTGAGTGATAATGAGCAAATTGTAAACGAATGCCTGGCTCAAGTAGAAATACAAATAAAGCAATTGCCCAAACAAGAAATTGCCCTTAAAGCTTTGGGCAATAGCAAAGCTATTGTATTAAAAAGCATTGCCGAATGTGTCGAATTTAGCAACAATTATGCTCCCGAACACCTCATTTTTGCATCAGAAAATGCAAATCAATATGGAAATAATATTCGTAATGCCGGTTCGGTATTTTTAGGGAATTACAGTTGCGAATCGGCCGGTGACTATGCCAGTGGAACCAATCACACCTTACCTACAAATGGTTTTGCGAAAAATTACAGTGGTGTTTCTTTAGACAGTTTTGTAAAAAAAATCACTTATCAAGAATTAAATAAAGAGGGACTTATCGGCATTGGTAAAGCGATTGAAATTATGGCCGAAGCAGAACAGCTGATAGCACACAAAAATGCGGTTACCTTAAGACTTAAAGAAATTAATAATGATTAAACTCGAAGACATTGTTCGCCCCAATATTTTAAACTTACAGCCCTATTCCAGTGCCAGAGAGGAATACACGGGTCGGCAAGGCGTCTTTTTAGATGCCAATGAAAACCCTTTTGGAGAACTCAATCGCTATCCTGATCCCTATCAAAAAGAGCTTAAACAAAAAGTGGCGACTCTTAAAAAAGTAGATTCGACGAATATTTTTGTAGGCAATGGAAGTGATGAAGTTATTGATTTGACTTACCGTATCTTTTGCAATCCGGGCAATGACAAAGCTTTAACTTTTTCTCCAACTTATGGAATGTACGAAGTTTCTGCGGCTATCCATAATGTGGCTCTTTTAAAAATAACGCTTACCAACGACTTTCAAATTGATTTAGAACAAGTTAAACCTTTTTTAAAAGACAGCAGCCTGAAGTTAATTTTTATCTGCTCGCCTAACAATCCCTCAGGTAATTTAATGAATAAAACAGCTATCGAATTTATTCTGAAAAATTTCAAGGGTATTGTTTTTGTTGATGAAGCTTATATCGATTTTGCAAATGAAGCATCCTTAATAAGCTTAATCGAGCAATACAACAATTTAATTGTAAGTCAAACTTTTAGTAAAGCCTGGGGATTGGCAGCAGCAAGAGTCGGTTTAGCTTTCGCTAATGAAAAAATTATTGCACTGTTCAACAAAGTAAAACCGCCCTACAATGTAAGTCAATTGAATCAAAAGGCAGTAATAAATGCCTTGAACAAGCCTCAAGTTTATCAAAAAAACAGAAACATTATTCTCAGCGAAAAAGAGCGTTTAAAAGCCGCATTGATGTCAATAAAAAAGATAAAAAAAATCTTTCCTTCGGATGCCAATTTTTTATTGTTGGAAGTAGAAAATGCTGATTACATCTACCATGAACTCATCGCTCAACAAATCATTATTCGAAATAGAAACAAGCAAGTTGACAACTGCATTAGAGTTACCGTAGGCACACCTGAAGAAAACAATAAATTAATAATGGCCTTAAAAAATATCCCATGAAAAAAATACTATTTATTGATCGAGACGGAACATTGGTCATCGAACCGCCCGAAAATTATCAATTAGACAGTTTGGAAAAACTAGAATTTTATCCGGGAGTTTTTCAATGGCTTTCTAAAATTGCCCTAGAATTGGATTATGAATTGGTTATGGTTACGAATCAAGATGGTTTAGGAACCCCTTCTTTTCCGGAAGAAAATTTTTGGCCTGCGCAAAACAAAATAATACAAGCATTTAAAAATGAAGGAATTGTGTTTAAAGAAGTGCTGATTGATAAAAGCTTTCCAAAAGACAACGCACCAACCCGCAAACCAAGAACAGGTTTACTAAACGAATATATCTTTGGCGATTATGATTTAGCAAATTCCTATGTGATTGGCGACAGAACCACTGACCTAGAATTGGCCGCCAATTTAAAAGCACAGGCTATTTTTATTGGTGATGAAAACGAAAATGCCGTATTGAGCACAAAAAGCTGGGCCGACATTTACAATTTCTTAAAAACCCGTCCAAGAAAAGCTTCCGTTTACAGAAAAACCAAAGAAACCAATATTGAAATTAGCCTAAATCTTGATGGTAATGGTCAGTCAAAAGTAGAAACGGGCATCGGCTTTTTTGATCATATGTTGGAGCAAATTGCGAAACATGGAAATATAGGCTTGAATGTAGCGGTAAAGGGCGATCTGGAAATTGACGAACACCACACTATCGAAGATGTGGCAATAGTCTTGGGAGAAGCCTTTATGAAAGCCTTGGGCAGTAAAAAAAGCATAGCACGATATGGTTTTTTATTACCTATGGATGATTGTTTAGCTCAGGTTGCCATCGATTTTGGAGGTAGAGCTTGGTTGATTTGGGAAGCCGAATTTAAACGAGAAAAAATAGGTGAAATGCCTACAGAAATGTTTATGCACTTTTTTAAGTCGTTTAGCGATGCCGCAAAGTGCAACCTCAACATAAAAGCAGAGGGCGAAAACGAGCACCACAAGATTGAATCCATTTTTAAAGCTTTTGCAAAGGCGATAAAAATGGCCATAAGTAAAACCGATAATTACACCATTCCCAGTACAAAAGGAACACTATGATAGCCATAATCAAATACAATGCGGGCAATATCCAATCCGTGCAAAATGCGCTAAACCGATTAGGCTATGAAAGTGTAATTACGGATGATCGTGCCGTCATCTTAGCTGCTGATAAAGTGATATTTCCAGGTGTAGGAGAAGCAAGCTCAGCTATGCAATACTTAAAAGAAAGAGCGCTCGACCAAGTTATAAGTAAAGTTACCCAGCCCTTTTTAGGAATTTGTTTGGGCTTACAATTGATGTGTAAAAGCACTGAAGAAGGGAAAACGAAATGCCTTGGTATTTTTGATGCGGAAGTAAAGCTATTTCCTTCGAACGATAAAGTACCCCATATGGGTTGGAACAATTTTAGTCAAATAAAGGGGAAACTGTTTGATGGTATTGCTATTCAGAACGATGTTTACTATGTCCACAGCTATTATGCGGAGCTTTGCAAAAACACCACGGCAATCTGTAATTACATTAAACCGTTTAGTGCGGCAATGCAAAAAGACAACTTTTATGCTACCCAATTTCATCCTGAAAAATCGGCCGAAATAGGTGAACAAATCCTTAAAAATTTTCTAGCGTTATGAGAATAATACCCGCAATAGATATTATAGATGGGAAATGTGTAAGGCTTTCGAAAGGCGATTATACAAGCAAAAAAATCTACTACGAAAACCCTTTGGATTTAGCCAAAATGTTTGAAGATAGCGGATTGCGCTATTTACATCTCGTCGATTTAGATGGAGCCAAATCACAACACATTGTCAACTACAAAACGCTGGAAAGTATTTGTACAAAAACGAACTTAAAAGTTGATTTTGGAGGCGGTTTAAAAACAGAAAAAGATTTAATTATCGCTTTTGAAAGCGGGGCTAATCAAGTTACGGCAGGAAGTATGGCGGTTAAAAATCCGGATTTATTCAAACACCTTTTAAATACATACGGAAGTCACAATATTATTTTAGGTGCTGATTTTAACAAACGAAAAATCGCAACTTCGGGTTGGTTAGAAAGTTCGGATTTGGATGTGCTTGATTTTATCAAACACTATGAACGCGAAGGCGTAGTTTATACCATTTGTACCGATATTTCCAAGGACGGCATGTTGCAAGGAACTTCGAACGAAATCTACAAAGAAATAATTGATGAAACAAAAGTGAAACTGATTGCAAGCGGAGGCGTTAGCAGCATCGATGATCTTATCCAACTGAAAGCAATTTCTTGCGAAGGAGTCATTATTGGCAAAGCATTTTATGAAGGAAGAATAACCTTAAAGCAATTACAAGAACTATGTTAAAAAAGCGAATAATACCCTGTTTAGATATTAAGGCTGGTCGAACCGTTAAAGGAATCAATTTCGAAGACATTAAAGATGCGGGAGACCCGATTGAATTGGCCAAAAAATACATTGATCAAGGTGCGGATGAATTGGTTTTTCTCGACATTACCGCAACGCTGGAGAAGAGAAAAACACTTCTGGATTTAGTAAAAAAGATTGCTGCAGAAATCAATATTCCTTTTACGGTAGGTGGAGGAGTTAATACGGTGGAGGATGTAAGCCATTTAATAAAAGCCGGAGCAGATAAAGTAAGTGTAAATTCATCTGCAGTTAGGCGTCCCGAATTAATCAAAGAAATCGCGAGCTTATTTGGCAATCAGTGTGTTGTAGTGGCTATCGACACCAAATTTGAAAATGGAGAATGGAGCGTTTTTGTTGACGGAGGACGAACGCCCACAGAACTTAAAACGCTTGAATGGGCAAAACAAGTGGAATACTTAGGCGCTGGAGAAATACTGCTGACGTCGATGAATAATGACGGAACCAAAAACGGTTTTGCATTGGATATTACCCGGCAAGTTTCAGCAAGCGTAAATATTCCGGTAATCGCCTCTGGTGGTGCAGGAAGCAAGCCGCACTTTAAAGATGTTTTTGAACAAAGCGGAGCTACCGGCGCTTTGGCAGCAAGCATCTTTCACTACGGAGAAATTCCCATCCCCGAATTAAAAAATTATTTAAAAATTGAAAAAATACCGATACGATGAATATAGATTTTAACAAAGGAAATGAATTAGTACCTGTAATTATTCAAAACGATAAAACACTACAGGTATTGATGTTAGGTTATATGAATGAAGAAGCTTTAAACAAAACAAAGGCGGAAAACAGAGTGACCTTTTTTAGTAGAAGTAAAAACCGACTTTGGACAAAAGGAGAAGAGTCGGGTAATTATTTGGAAGTGGTTGACATTCAGATTGATTGTGATAGCGACACCATTTTGATAAAGGCAAATCCTGCCGGACCAACATGTCACACTGGAAGCACTTCCTGCTTTAAAGAAGAAACGGCCAAAGGCTTTGTTTACGATTTACAAAACGTAATCGATAAACGAATTGAAGAAAATGATGACCATTCCTATACGAATAAGCTCTTTAAAAAAGGCATTAATAAAGTCGCCCAAAAAGTGGGCGAAGAAGCTGTGGAATTAGTTATTGAAGCAAAAGACGATAACGACAGTCTTTTTTTAAACGAAGCCGCAGATTTAATCTATCATTTCTTAATCTTATTAAAAACAAAAAACTTTACCTTTGTTGACGTTGAAGCGATATTAAAAAAACGGCATAAAAACAGTTGAAAATTACGTTAAAACCACCGCAACTTTTCTGAATTTTTGTTTTCCATTTGTAATGCTTCATGCAATTAATTTGTTCTATATATTTTACAATTAATCATTTAAAAATCAGACAAGAAGCATATTTCTTGAAGCCTACCGAAAAAATCCGCCTATCGAGTTAACGTTTTAGAAACCAAAAAAGAGTCAAGAAAAAGACGATTGATCATTAAATTTTAAATACGCACAATGAGTATAACTACTTTCAATTCATTAAAAAATCGAAACTTCCGCTTATTTTTTATCGGACAATCGATTTCCTTAATGGGAACCTGGATGCAAAAAACCGCAGTCAGTTGGGTAGTTTATTCAGTAACCCAATCGAAATTAATGCTGGGAATAACCGTTTTTGCGACACTCTTTCCTACTGCTATTTTTTCATTGTATGGGGGTATTATCGCCGATAGGTATAATCGTTATAAAATATTATTATCGACACAAGTTATCTCTTTATTGCAAGCCGTTTTACTTACTTTGACGCTTGTTTTTTTTAAGCAATATGTCGTATGGGAAATTATTATTTTAAGTGCTGTATTAGGCGTTATTAATGGGTTTGATGCTCCTGCCCGACAATCGCTTATCAAAGATTTAATCATAAACAAAGCGAATTTGCCCAATGCATTGGCCTTAAACTCTTCGATGGTTAATTTATCCAAATTGATTGGACCTGCCATTGCCGGTTTTGTTTTAGAAAAATACAGCGATGAAGTTTGTTTTGGTGCAAATGCCTTTAGCTTTATCCCCGTTATTATTTCTTTACTTTTTATTAAGTTGCCTAAACAAGAAACGAAAATAAAAAAGGAAAAAAATATAAAAAAAGAATTTTCAGAAGCCTTTGCTTATATAAAAAATACGCCGGTAATAAGTTCTGTTATTATTTTTGCCGGTATTATGAGTTTTTTGGTGCTTCCATTTTCCACTTTAACTCCTGTTTTTGCAAAAGATATTTTTAATGGATCGGCCTCCACACTTGGTATTCTGGATGGTGTAATTGGATTTGGAGCATTACTTAGTGCTTTGTATTTGGCCTCCTTAAAAGAAGATACCGATTTAAATAAAGTCCTTACAATAAGCACACTAATTTTTGCCTTTGGGCTTATCTTATTTTCACAAACAGAAACCTATTCGTTGGCCTTACTTTTTATTACTGTAGGTGCTTTTGGTATGATGCCCATACGTACATTGAGCAATACCATTGTTCAAATTAATGTTCCTAATCAATTTCGGGGTCGTGTTATCAGCATCTATTTTATGGTTTTAACAACTTTATTGCCTCTTGGCAGTTTATTAATTAGTACGGTTTCTCATTATATCGGCGTCCAAACAACCGTATTAATCGAAGGATTTATTGCGCTGATTATTGCCTTTTGCTATCGCCGGTATTTAAAAAAGGAAAAACTTAAAAAAGAACAGCGTTACCTTTTAGAGCGACAATCAGAAGAAGTTTTAATTCAGGCTTGATAAAATAATTTATAATACCAAAAGCCTTTGCTATATTTGGATTATAAAAAAACCAATACTGTTTCCTAAAAATAGGGTTAATTAACTAATTATCTGACAAATGAGAAAAAAAGAAACCGCCATTTTATCCGGATTTATTCTTCTAAAATTTTTTCTGCAGTATTTTCTAATTGATTCGGGGTATGATTTGCAGCGTGATGAATTTCTTCACTTAGACCAAGCCAATCACCTGGCCTTTGGATATGCATCGGTACCGCCTTTTACTTCGTGGATTTCTCTTATAATCAAACTCTTAGGTAATGGCGTTTTTTGGGTTAAATTTTTCCCTGCCTTATTTGGCGCATTAACCATGCTTGCCGTTTGGTTTACTATAGCAGAACTAAAAGGAAATCTGTATGCAAAAATATTAGGGATTACCTGCATATTATTTTCCGCTTTACTTCGCTTAAATACCTTATATCAACCCAATTCATTTGATGTTTTAAGTTGGACTGCAAGCTTTTTCTTTTTAATCAAATACATAAATACCGACAAAAGCAAATGGATCTACTGGACGGCCGTAGTTTTTGCACTCGGTTTTCTAAACAAATACAATATTGTATTCTTGGCCTTAGGTGTAATTCCGGCCTTATTGATAACGAAGAGTAGAAGTCTACTACTAAGAAAAGAAATTTACATCGCCATAGGATTGGCATTATTAATCGTATCGCCAAACCTAATATGGCAATATAAAAATGATTTTCCCGTATTTCATCACCTGCAAATATTAGCCAAGTCTCAACTCATAAAAGTTGAAAGAACGGCATTTCTAATAAATCAACTTCTCTTTTTTACGGGTTCGTTGTTTATAATCCTTAGTGCATTATATGCTCTTTTATTTTCAAAATCTTTTAAAAAGTTTCGCTTTTTATTTTGGTCATTTCTATTTACGCTAATCATATTTACCTATTTCAAAGCAAAAGATTATTATGCCATTGGTTTATATCCAATATACATTGCCATAGGTACCGTTTATTTATTTCAAATTTTAGATAATAAATTAGGGAAATTTATCAAACCTATACTGTATGCAGGGCCGCTAATATCGGCAATGCTGATGTACAATTTTGCATTTCCAAATAAAACACCGGAGTACATCATAAAACACCAAGAAAAGTATAAAAAGTATGGCATGCTTCGTTGGGAAGACGGAAAAGACCACGATATTCCTCAAGACTACGCGGATATGCTGGGTTGGAAAGAGTTAGCCGCCAAAGTTGATAAAGCTTATACAGGTTTAGTAAATCCTGATAAAACCCTAGTGCTTTGCGATAATTACGGACAAGCCGGTGCCATTAATTTTTATACTAAAAATAAGATAAAAGCCGTTTCATTTGATGCCGATTATGTGAATTGGTTCAACTTAGAAATCAAATATACAAATCTGATACGCATAAAATACGGAACAGAACGCAATGAAGAATTTGCGGAAACAAGTCCCTATTTTGAATTTTCAACTATCGCTGATTCGGTAAGCAATAAATATGCGCGGGAATTTGGAACAACTATATTTGTTTTTCAAAATGCTAAGGTGGATATCAACAAAAGGGTAAAAGAAGAATTAGATAAACTGAAGGAATAAAGCGTAATTTTGATTTTATGAAGTCGAAGGATTTATTGCGCTGATTATTGCCTTTTGCTATCGCCGGTATTTAACTAAAAAAGAACAGTATTCCCTTATAGAGTGACAAGAAGAAGATTTAATTCAGGCTTGATTTCCGATTGAAGCTATACAACCCCTTTAGTCCCATTTTCCTTCAGTGAATTTGAAACTTATTTGAGCCAATTGAATGATAAAATCGGATAAAGTTTCTAGAAACTTATTTGTATAAATATAGTCTATCGAATCCACATAAGTTTGAAAATAATTCTCAAACATCAACTTGTCTTTTTTTATAAATAAACCAGCTCCATTATCGGTAATTCGATGCATAGATGGATACTTTTCATCCAAATCAATAAGTGCCGATGCAAGTTCTCTGAAATATTCCGTTTTCCCTTTTGTTTCAATATTCATTAAAGGATTTGGTGCTAATTTATCGGAACTAAACAAAACAATAGAAAAACCGACTTTAACAGCAAGGCGATTATAACGAAGCGGGAGTTGCACTTGAACTTTGTTTGAATGACTATTGAAAACAAATCCATAATTAATTTTTGCGATAACTCTCCCAACCCGATCAACCGATTCAAACTGATCAGGTAATTTATTCTGTAAAATGGGCAATAACTTTGTGTTTAAAGCAGCATAAACCCTTACCGGATTAAATTCAAATTTAGGTTTTATATCATCCTTGATATTGGTAATCGATGAAAATTCAAACACATTGGCAATTAAATCGCCTATATGCCTATTTTGATCAGAACCAATTTGCTTTATCCGCTCCAGCATTCGAATAATATTATAGGTATGCTTATACAGATAGGAAGATTTGTAACAGCTAGCGTAGATTATTTTTTGCCATTCATGAGCAAACATATCGTATTGCGCAAGTGCTGTAGCTTCTTTTAATGAAGACTTGGATGCGTTGTGATTCTGTGCAAATTCTTCATTCCAATTCAAAAAATCCGGATGATCGGCTAAAAGATTGTAAATCGACGGAAAAGCGATCTGAAGACAAACTACGGCAAAACTAATTTGTTTTTCTATAGAACTGATTTCTTGTTTTCTTCCGGCTTCGCTCTGTTTTACATGAATCAAAAGATTAATAAATGATAAGGAATTAACTAAACGTTTCAAACTTCGTGGATTTGAGCCCAATGATGAACGTGCAAATTCGGCTAGTGTTTTTACAAAGTCGTCTTGTAAACTTTCTTCTTCACTAATCACGTTGATGGATAGCAAAGCTTCTTTCAGAAAATCATCGATAACAAAAGATTGAACCGGCATCCGAAACGGCAACTGAATAATCTTGTCGAAAAAAGACCTGAATTCTCTTTCATTGCTTTCGGTCATTTCTCCAAACTTTGGCTTCAATCCCGAAACAACCACATCAAAATCAATGGCTAATACAAAAATACAATGCTCAATATCAAAAATGTTTTTTAGCATTTCCAGTATTTTAACAGCCACTGCGGGTTCAATTCTATCTAAATCATCAATAAAAAAAACAAATGTTCTTTTAGCAACATTTTTCTCGATATTTTTTTCTATTGTAGTGGATATTAATTTACTAAGCTTATTTCTTAAGTCGTTGAGATTATAATTTTTCTCCTCTTTTTTTCGTGAGATTGCTTTATCAAAATCCTGAATGGCATCATCGCTTAAACCGGGAACAACTGTTTTTAAGGCTACTTGCGATGCTCCTTTAAATAAACTTAAACTAACGTCGCTCACATCCTTGATCAGTTTTCTAAGTTTTTCGGGATGTTCTTTTTTTGAAACTTCAATGACTTCATTTATGAGTGTTTGAATAATATCGGCCAACGTGTTTTGTGCATTTTCTGTTAACGAATAATGCCAAGTATTGAGCCATATGCTATAAAAAAGCGCATCATCAGAACCGCTTAGATGTTCACTCAACCTATTCATAAGCGACGTTTTTCCGCTGCCCCATTCCCCCTGAATAGCAATAGTAATAGGCGTATTGGTGTATTTAATAAAACCAAGGAGTGCTTGTTCAAAAGATCGCATGTTTAACCGATCTTCTTCGGAGGTGGTAATTGGAATGTCAACAATACCGGTGCGCTTTTTATTCATAGTCGATTATTGAAATTTAGTGACCTAAATTACAAAAAACAAACTGCATTTTATGTATTTTTGAATGTACTTATTTCTACAGACTATGGATTCAATGATATTTGAAGGAAATACAAAATCACCGGCAATTGATTTTAATGCGGAAACCGGAATTTTAAAAATTAGTGGAAGATCGATACCCGACGACACTTTTAAGGTTTATAACCCCATTATCGAATGGCTCAATCAGTATTCTGTTCAACCCAATAAAACAACCACACTCGATATTCGTTTTGAATATATCAATACGAGCTCCTCAAAATTTATATTCGAAATACTAAAAAAACTCGAAAAACTTTCAAATGCAGGAAATGACGTTACTATAAATTGGTATTACGAAGAAGAAGACGAAGATATGATGGAAACCGGAGAGGATTTTCAGAGCATTATAAACATTCCGATACATATTTTGGAGATTGAAGAGGCATGAGAGCCCTCGGTAAAAAAGTATGGCTTGAAGATAAAGTAATAATTCGCTATTTTGATATCGTGATAAACGAGTCGATTAGACTTCCTATTTATTTAGCAAACAAATTAAAATTGAACACGCAAACCCATGGACTATAGAGACGATGTTTTTTTATCGGTAGCAGAAAATTTGAGTTTTTCTAAAGCTTCAGAAGATTTGTTTATCAGCCAACCGGCTGTATCACGACATATAAAAGAACTAGAGAGCAAATTAAATATTGCGCTTTTCGAAAGAAAAGGGAACAAGATATATTTAACAAAAGCGGGCAAACTAACCTATGGCTATTTAAAACAAATAAAACAGCAGTACCGAGAACTAGAATTTGAACTTGGCCGATTAAACGACACCTTTAAAGGGATTTTACGCATTGGAGCAAGTTCAACCATATCGCAATACCTCATCCCAAAAGTACTTGCGGCCTTTCACAAACGCTATCCAAAAATCGAACTCCATTTATTCAATGGCAATTCATTTGAAATGGAACAGAAATTGTTGGAAAATGAAATTGACCTAGCTTTGGTCGAAAATGAATCTTCCCAATCGAATATCAAATACATCGATTTTCTTGATGACGAAATCAATATTGTAACTGGCAGCAATAGTGTGTATGCAAAACGAAGATATCTGTCGTTGGAAGACTTTAAACAAATACCTATTCTACTGAGAGAAAGAGGATCGGGCACTTTAGAAGTTATCCAAAAATCCTTAGCCAAGCAGGCGATAAACTTAGATAAGCTCAATATTTTAATTCACCTCGGTAGCACCGAAGCTATAAAAAACTTTTTGAGCGATTTTGATGGAATCGCACTTGTTTCAGAAAAAGCCATTGAGCAAGAATTGCGCCTAAAGACCATTGTAAAATTAAATATCAAAAATCTAAATCTGAATCGTAAATTCAGAATAGCAACCCGGCAAGGCCCTGAATCCTTAAGTCCGAAATTATTTATCGACTTTCTTCTTCATTATAATTTCTAGTTATACATTATAAATTTTTAGCATTTGTGTAGATTATAACAAACAGATAGTTTTGCCTCAAATTATCAGCGCGAAACTATGCTACTACTTCAAAAAAAAATCACACTAATCTATGGCATTATCATCTTTTTATGTTTTATGCCCTTTGTCTCTCCAGTTCTTGCTTTGGCATTAGGCATTGTCTTATCGCTTCTGGGTTTAAAACACGAAAACATAACAAAATATACCTCTTTTTCGTTGCAAGCATCCATTGTATTAATGGGTTTTGGTATGAATTTAGCACAAGTTATAAGCGCCTCTAAAACGGGTTTTGTTGATACGGCACTATCGGTTGTTTTTGTTATGAGTTCCGGTCTTTTAATTGCCAAACTACTTAAAGTTGAACTCAAAACGGGCACGCTTATATCGGCAGGAACGGCAATTTGTGGCGGGAGTGCTATTGCTGCCGTTGCTCCGGTTATCAATGCCAAGAATTATCAAATTTCCTTTTCTTTAGTCGTTATATTTATCCTCAACGCAATAGCATTGCTTATTTTCCCGATTATAGGCCATTATTTACACATGAGTCAAGAAACATTTGGAACCTGGGCTGCAATTGCCATTCAGGACACGAGTTCTGTTGTGGGTGCAGGATCTACTTATGGACCAAAAGCCCTCGAAATAGCAACTACTGTAAAACTAATCCGTGCCTTATGGATTATTCCTTTATCCATTTTTATTGCTTTCGTTCAGAAAGACAAAACCAGTGGAAAAGCTAAAATCCCTTGGTTTATCGGCTTGTTTGTCCTTGCTATTTTGGTGGCTTATCAGTTTCCTAATTGGCATAATACTTTCAATCATTTTCATTGGTTGGGCAAAAAGGGAATGGTAATCGCTCTTTTTCTTATTGGTTCTAATATTTCGATTAAAGAAGCCAAACAAGCCGGTATAAGGAGCTTTCTTTTGGGCATTATACTGTGGCTCTTAATTGGTAGCGTTTCCTTATTCGTATTACAATCTAATTTATAAACGCATGGACTATTTTTGGATACTCTTGATTATTGCAATTGCAAGTCTAATTAAAGGAATTACCGGTTTTGGGTTTGCTTTGATTTCGCTACCACCACTCATGTTTTGGTATTCGCCAAAAGAAATAATCCCCGTTCTTATGCTTTGCAATTTATTAGCATCCATCATTATTGTACTCCAAAAAAAAGAACAAAAATTGGTGAACAAACAGTTTAGGTCTTTAATCTTATATGGAGCCCTATTTACTATTGTGGGTGTTTTGACACTCAAATACATTTCAGAGAATTACCTTATTGTTATCATGAGTTTGTTTTTTATTCTCTTATCTGTTTTTTCACTATTGGGAATAAAATATTCGCTAAAACTAAGCGATAAGTCTTATAAAATTGCAGGTGCGATTTTAGGTTTTTTAACCGGAAGTATTTCAATAAGCGGTCCTCCTTTAGCTCTTTTTCTGCATACGGCAAAAGTGAACAATAAGGAATTTCGGGAAATTTTTTCATGGTTTAGCATTGTAACGGCCATTATTGCCCTAATAGGCTATGGATTAATTGGTTTACTCCATATGCAGACTTTAAAAATGACGCTCATGTTTTTTCCTATTCTCTATCTGGGCTCTTACTTTGGGAAAAGACTAAACCATATTATTCCACCGCTCCTGTTTCAAAAAATCAGTCTAATTATTACTCTTTTTTCAAGCCTA
>JBFHQD010000020.1:0-21340 GCA_041592395.1 Bacteroidales bacterium
CAAAATGGGTAGAGCCGTCCAATAAAATGATAACGGGATAGCGCTTATCCATATGGGCAGCATCGGAGTATGATTCCGGAAGACTAATTAAACAAGTTCTTTCCTCATTCAATATTTTTGAGTGGATACTTAAGGAATTGCCAATTTGTATAGCCTTGTTTTCCTGAGCATTTATAATATTAAGGGAAAATATAAAAATGCCTAAAAGAGTGATGACGCTATTTTTCATAAAAATAAAATTTTAGTATCGGTTTCAGTTTTTGATTTTTGCTTTTAGCGCTTCAATTCTTTTTTTAAAGTAATCGCTAGCGCTTAGTTCAAAAGCTTTATTTAGATATTCAATGGCAGTCTTAATGTCGCCTTCTGCTTCATAGTATTCGGCCATTGAATCAAATGCATTTGCACTTTCCGGATAATATTCCAGTGCAAGTTCAAAGTACATTTTTGCTTTGTCGAGCTGCTGCATATCCCTATTCATATAGCCCGACATATTTAAAAGTTCTTCAGGATAAGGAGCTTCTGCATATCCAAAATGGTCTTTGAGTTTCTTTTCCCTGTATTTAATTATGCTTAGTAACTCTTCTTTTGGTGTGTCAAAGTCGTTTATTTTATCCGTATTCTCCATCTGATACCAATCAAAAAGAGAGATCATTCCATCCATAATAGAAGGAAAAGGGATGGTACCATGCAAGTCTCTGGGATAAAATTTCCAATCGAAAGACAGGCTGTTTTTAGTATTTTGCCTTACTAAGTTTGAGAAAGCGATATTGGAACGGGCAAACAAAGTGAAATCTGTTGTATCCTGCATAACATTGTTTATCGTTATATCCGAATTTTGCATATGCAATTGTCCGCTTAACGACATAAATAAAGATTTGTGGTTGAAAGTTTGAGATGCAAGTATTCCTTGTGCTTCAATTAATAATTTTTGATCGTCCCAATCCAAACTGGGATCAATGGCTAAATAATTGGCAAATAAATACGGGTGTTTTAGAAGAGTATAAATGGTAAACAATCCACCGTAGGAATGACCAATTAAGGTTCGATAATTGGTTACGGGGTATTTTTTTTCGATATAGGGGATGAGTTCTTTCGCTATGAAACTAATGAAGTTTTCAGCTTCTCCATTTTCTTCATTAAATGGCATCCCATATTTTGTTTTTATAGTGGATGTGGTTAAATCTCTTAGTCTGTTTTTGTCATTAGAAATCCCGACAAGAACCATCTCCGGTGTAAATCCGCCACTGTAATAATTTTGCACATCGCTAAGCGTTGGGAGAAACACCTCTCCGTCTAAAATATAAACGACCGGATATTTTTGATTTTTCTCAGGGTTATAACTGGCAGGAAGTTGTAAATAGATCTTTCTTGACTCGCTAAGAATTTGAGAATAAAGACTATCCGCAACGCCTGTTTTTTGCAAATAACTTTGATTTGCCTGTGTGTATCCAAATTGCTGCATCAGCAAGATAATTCCAATTGTCAGTATGGTGATTAATCGATATCTAATTTTCATGTTCTGGGTTTTAATGTATTAGTTTAATGGATTAAGTTTTATAATCGAGGTGAATTATATTCTATTTTTTTGTCAGTCTTTTCATCTGATTTTCAAATTCTTTCTCTCTTTTATAATTGTATTTTTTGGAGGTTTCAATCGCTTGTTTATAAACTAAAATGGCCTCTTCGATCTTTTTATTTAGTTCTAAAGTATTTGCTAACAAATTCATTAATCCAACATCAAATGGATAAGCTTCCACGCTTCTTTCAAGAACCGTAATGGCTTCCTGATATTTTTCTTTTTCTCTCAAACTCAAGGCTAAACCAACATAGGCTTCCGCAGCTTGTTTCGCCGATTTCCCATACTTATACATAATAAAGTTTTCGTGATTGAGAAACTTTTTGTCGCTGTAATTTTCATAGATGTCATCAGGAAATGTAATATCGGAAAAGACATATTTTAAGCCATAATAATTGGATAATAAAGTGGATGACATATGTCCTTCTTTTTCAATTTCTTTGTGCTCAAAACGTAATTCGTCGGGTTTGTTATCAGAAATAACATTCACAAAGTTTTTTAATTCCTTGCGCATACCATAATCTGTTCCAGATTCGTAAGTACCAATACCAAAAAACAGGGCTTTATTTAAATCGTGATTTTGTTTGAAAAAGGATTTAGCTTTTTGGGTTAGTTCCTCTCCATTCCACCACATGGCAGGGCTCATAATGATAAAAGCATCGAATAAATCAGGCTTTTCGATTAGTGTCGTAGCCGCAAATAATCCACCTAAAGAATGACCTTCCAAAACTTTAAAAGAGGCGGATCTATAATTTGTATTGACGTAGGGGATCAATTCTTTTTCTATAAACTCCAGAAATTTTTTTCCTCCACCACTTCCGGGATTATTTTTGCTTATGGAAAACGTAAAATCACGTAAGCGATTGGTGCTTTCAATCCCGACAATTATTAGCGGTGGGATACTCCCTGTTCTTGCCAAGACTTCAGTTGTGCCCATTACATGCCATATATTTTGTAAGCCATCGGTTAAATAAAGTACTGGATAATGTGCACCTGAAGTCGCATAATCTTTGGGCAATGCAATTACTACAGGTCGATCTTCGTTTAAAATCTTTGATTTTATATAGTACTTGGTTCCTATAGTTAGTTCCGTTGGATTTTGCTCTTTTTTTGAATTTTCAATATTACTTTTCGATTGAAATCCGGAAGATAAAACTAGGAAAAGCAGACTATTTATTATTAGTTTAATCATTATATGGTTGTTTTAGATTCTAAGAATAAATTCGTTTTTGGAAATTAAGGTGAATGCGTTTATACTCTATTATTTGATATTTTTTACACTTATATAAACCCCAATTGTTTCATAACTGTAGTTCTGTCAAAAACCTGTGTATGCCCACAAATCAAATCATCCTTGAAATGATAGATGGTCATGCCCTTTGTGTTTATGGCTTTTTTAGTAGGTGGATATTCTCCAATTTTTCCCAGGTTTGTTCCTGTTAAAATCCAAGTAATTGCAACCTGATTTTCATCTTCAATAGCCGAAGTGATCTCAAAATACATATCCGGAAATGAATCAAAGGAAAAATTCAATCGTACTTTAAATTCAGCGTGATCTAAGGTTTTTCCTTCCCAAGGATCTGAAGTATCAAGGTGTATTGTATAGTGCTTGTGAACATAGTGTTCAACTCGTTCAAAACGCTTTTTATTCCAAATTTCGGCCATAAATTCCCGAAGGAAAGTTTCTTTTTTCATTGCGACTCTTTTTTTCGTGGTAAGTTGTATATTCCAAATAACCACTTATTTAACACATTATTTCAGTAATTTATACGCATTATTTTTAATGCAATATTTTTATCTTTCAATAAACATATATTCCGCATACCTCAGCGCTGTTGCGAGCAAATTTTTACGATCTCTTGCTTTCTCTTTAAGTTCATCGCTTTGTTTTTTAGTAACAAGATGTCCTTTTATCATTATCCATTCTGGATTTTTCAATACGCTTAAATCCTTAAGCGGGTTTTTAGAAGTCAGTATGAAATTGGCTAGTTTACCTTGTTCAATACTTCCAACATTATTCAATTCTCGATGGGTTTTCGTTGGATTAATAGTCGCCGTTTTTAAAGCTTCATAAGTACTTAATCCTGCACCTTTGTACAAGGCAAGTTCTTCGTGAAGTGAGAATCCGGGAGCTGTAATTCCAATTCCTGCATCCGTACCGCAAATGATATTTACACTTGTTTCAGCCATTTTTTTTATGCTGTATTGATGGAATTGATGTTGCTTAAAAATAGAGGTTGCGATGGAATTGTTATTTTCCTTTGCCCATCTTTCGTATTGCACTTTACTATCGCTTAACTGTATCAACGGATTTATATAATGAACTTGCTCGGAATCCATAATCGAATCCTCTTGATCGAGCATTTCAAAAATCTTATAATATCCAATTAAAGTCGGGCAAAAAGAAGTTTGTGTATTCGCGAATTTTTGAATTATGGTTTCCAGTTTTAAACTGTCGAGATGATAGTTAAGGGCTTGCTGTACAATTTCTTCGGCGTGCTCGAAACTTTTTATTTGAGAATGAAACTGATGCAGGTAAGGGATTTCGCGGCTGGGATGAGAAACAACACTAATATTATCGATAAACGATTGCTCTATAATGGCTTTTTCTATATTCTCGGGCAAACCGGCATAGGTTTTTATAAAATCGTAGCCTCGTTTTTTATATTCCTTAACCAATTGTCTTGCTTCTTCCGCTGTACTGATTTGAACTTTATCATCGCCTAAATCCTCTTTGCCGGTTAATTTCGGACTGGAGGTTAAAAAGACAGGACTTAGCAATTTATCTTGATCAACTTCCTTTTTTATTCTCAAGTGTAGGGGCATTCCCCACATATTCCGAATCGTCGTTACGCCATTGGCCAAATAGAGTCCCAATTCGTATTTATCCCAAACATGAACATGCATATCAATCAATCCGGGCGACAGAAAGGCGCCTTTTGCGTCGATGACTTCTGAATTTAAAGTGTCAATAAGCTGCCCAATTTGTTCAATTTTTCCATCAACAATTTTGATGCTTGAATGGGCTAAAACCGTATCAGAAGTCATTGGGATGATATTGACATTTTTGATGACATAGCTGTTTTCTGCCGCAGCGGGATGATTTTTTATTTTCAAATAAGAAGTATTCCACGAATCGATCATAAGAATGGATGCAAGGACGACAAGGATAAGTCCAAAGAGCGCTATAAATACCTTGAGTAGCTGTTTTAAAATTTTCATTGTTTCGCTTTTTTTAATTTGCCACCTCTGATTAGCAGCCAAAGTGCAAACGCAATTTCGCCAATGGCCATCGGAAAGCCTAAGATTAATTCAACTTGTTTTATATTATTTTCCAGCATGGGCCATAGTGCCTTTGCAGCGTGGATACCAAAATAACTTATACCTGCAAAAAGCAGTAACCAGGCAAAAATAGAGGGAACAGATGCTGATTTTAGAGCCAATAAACCAAGCCCCGTCAGGTGAAGCCCAAAAACAATCAATCCAAGCGACCAAAAATTATTAAAGGAACTCAAAGCCGCCATTACAGTTGTGGCATCTGCATTTTCCCTGACCAAAGGAAGCACGGTAATTAAATAGAAAATGGCCATACCCAAAAATAGGGTATAAACAACTCTAAATAAAGCAGTGAATAAGGCTAGCTTTTGCTGTTCTTGCTGGAAGAATTCAAAGATTCCCCAAGCAACCAATAAATCGAGAATCAAAATAATTCCCCAGCCAACAATACCACTAAGGAATAAATTTAAAGAGGATTGTAAATTATGAAGGGTTTCGTTTGCCTGTGCATTGATAACGATACTGTTGAAAACGAAACCATAGGAATAGCCGGCAACTAAGGCCATAACAAGTATGGATATACCGGTTATTAGTGCGTATTTTCTTTTATTACAGTTCATGACTAAAGAGTTTTGTGTTAACAATTACAATATTTCCTTTTTTATGACCGCTTTCGATGTATTTGTGTGCTTGAGCCAGTTTCTCCAAAGGAAATTGACGATCAAGGACTGTTTTTAGCTTCCCTTTCTTATACATTTCGGCCAATTCAATAAGAAGCGATTTAAGTTTAGCAATTGAGTTTGTGCCTGTTGCTTGAAAAAGCACTCTTTTTTTACCAATGAATGAGGTACTGATGAGCTGACACATAAGCGAAAATTTTAAAACGGGAGAGAGGTAGATACCACTTTCCGATAAAATACCTTTGCACTTTCTGAATGAACTTTTTCCTACGGTGTCAAAAATGACGTCGTATGTTTTTTTCGCCTTTGTGAAATCCTCTTTTTGGTAGTCGATAACAGCATCGGCCCCAAGCGATTTTACAAGACCTGTATTTTTACCGCTGCAGACTGCCGTAACGTTTGCTCCCAAATATTTGGCGATTTGAACTGCCGCATTTCCTAAGGCGCCGGAAGCTCCGTTAATAAGTACATTTTGTCCTTTTTTTAGTTCGGCAAGCTCTTTCAGAAAATTTAGCGAAGTAATATGGCCATCGCAAAAATTAGCAGCTTCTGTAAAGCTTAAGTTTTCGGGCATAGAAAGGATAACTCTATTTTCCGGAATGGTAAGGTATTCTGCATTGGTGCCAAAATCAAGGAAGGTTCCGCCAAAGACGCGATCTCCACTTTTGAAATTTAAAACCTGATCGCCAACACTTTCTACGATACCGGAGAATCCTGTTCCCGGAATCGCTTTATTGGGTTTGCTTAATCCTAAAAAAAGTCTGGAGATATAAGGCTTTCCTTGGCGCATTTGTGTGTCGGCTGTTGTAGCTGAAGCAGTCATTACCTTTACAAGGACTTCGTCGGATTTAGGTTGAGGCTTTTCTATTGCTTGTAGTTGTAGCACTTCAGGAGAACCATATCCAGTTGCTACCATGGCTTTCATTTTTTCTGAATGCATAGCTTTATTTTTAAATTCACGACAAAACTAATTCACTGAAATTTGTTATTGGTTCGGATTATCAAAAAAGAGGTTCCGGTTTATAATTCAGAACTCTTTTCTAAGATTAGGATATGCTTTTTTGATATTCTTTAGGGGTTATTCCAAATTCTTTTTTAAAACACGTATTGAAAACTGTTTTCGAATTGAAACCGCTTTCATAAGCAAGACCGATAATAGAAATATTCGCATTTTCCGGATTTTTCGCCAACTCCTTAAAGTGATTTAGGCGGTAGTGGTTGATAAATTCGTTGAACTTTTTTCCTAAGTATTCATTCAATAACCAAGACAGTTGATTCGGATGAATTTCAAGCTGATTGGCCAAATCGCGTAAAGAAATAGAAGGATTTAAATACGGTTTTTCAATATCAACATAAATCAGCGTTTTTTCGGCCAATTCTTGTGCTGTTTCCTTATCGAGCAATGGCTTTTTTCTCGTGGCACTTTCTTGCTCTTTGTTGTTTCCGTATAATCTGTTGTGATACTCGCCATAACGCTTATCCTTTACCAAGCCATTAACTAATGGATCGGAATAGCTCAAAAGCAAAACAGACGACTTCATTTTTAGGGAATTCTCCAAAATATCAAAAGCATCATCAAATCTGTTTAAATTAGCATAGGCCAAAAACAAGTAAGAGTGCGCTTGAAATGCCGCTGGATTTTCAGCTTCTTTCTCTACTGATTTTAAATAGGCTACAGTGACTTTTTGATCCCCTTTAAAAATGGCAGTAAGACAAAGTAGACCTAGCTTTTCGTGAGGAATTAAGATTTCTTTAGGCGTATTTTCGATACGTTCGAGCAGTTTTTCGTATTTTTTTTGAAAGAGCATACAATAGGACTGAACGACAAATGCCGGAATATTTTTGGGATTTTTAAGCAGCAAATCATCCAAAATAAGCATCGCTTTTTCATATTCCTTCGACCGGTAATAAAAATAAGCTTTGTAAAAAATGGTTTCCTGATTTAAGGGATCAATACTCAAGGCAAATTGCAAGTGATGTTTCGCTTTTTCCATATCGCCTGAAAGCATATATAAAAAAGCAATATATTGTTGTGCCTCGGGATAACTCGGTTTTAGTTGCACCGATTTAGCGATATGTAAAAACGCATCTTCGTAATTGCAGTCGGTAAAAAAAGAAAGATTGGCCAATAAATAATGTACGCCTGCATTTTGAGGATTTAAGGCATAGGCTTTGTGTGTGTTTTCAACCGCTTTTTTCCAGGCATTTTCGGGCGACATAAATTGCGTGGTGGCCATAAAACTATAAGCATCTGCCAGTCCAACATAAGCCTCCGTAAAACCGGCGTCCATTTCTATTGCTTTGTTAAACAGTTCGATAGAAGTGTTTACATCCTCAGGATTCCATTTGTTAAAATGGTATTTTGCTTTTAAAACATAGGCGTAAGCATCTAAATTAGTAGTCTTGTTTGCGATTAAATGTTCGTTTATTTCCAAGTGACCAAGCTGCTCACGGAGCTTTTCAGCAATTAGAAGACTAATCTCATCTTGAACTTCTAAGATATTTTCCAGACTTCTGTCCCAGGATTCCGACCAGAAATGGTAATCATCGGCTGCCTGAATTAATTGCGCTGTTATTCTAACTTTATTGGATGCAATGCGCACACTGCCTTGCAGAATAACTTCTACTTTTAATTGTTCGGCAATTTGCTTTAAGGTAATTTCCTTGTTCTTAAAATAAAACGACGAGGTTCGGGAAATGACCTTTAATTGGTCGATTTGCGCTAAAGCATTGATAATTTCTTCCGTAATTCCATCGCTAAAATACTCGTAATCAGCCGTAGAACTTATGTTTAGAAAAGGAAGTACCGCAATTGTTTTCTCTTTTAATTTTGATTTCATCTCAAGTTCACTTTTTTAAGCTCTTATTTAAGCTATCTATGCAAAAAGGCTTGACACTGTTTAGTTCTTATGTTAAAACATAAATTCGAAACCCGATAATTACACCTCGTGGCAAAATGCTTTTTTGATGAGTATTAAGCAATTTCACGTGGTATAATCCTTCTAGTTGTTTATGTTCCAATTTATTTTTCCTATTTCCTTACCAAGAATAATGTGTGTTTTTTCTTTGCAAAGCATCATTTTATATGCGAAGTAAAAATCAAATTTAGACAATTTTGCGAAACTTGATTTCCTTTTTTTATTGTATACGCTTTAAAGTCTTCGGTTTTGTTTAACCCTTGCTTGATTCGGCGATTTGCCAATGAATGCTTACTTTAAAGGTCTTTTTTTAATCATTCCTCCT
Organism: Bacteroidales bacterium; assembly: GCA_041592395.1. Classification (GTDB taxonomy): domain Bacteria; phylum Bacteroidota; class Bacteroidia; order Bacteroidales; family UBA12170; genus UBA12170. The sequence goes on from JBFHQD010000020.1 coordinate 8,776, forward strand.
TTTGCATCTTTGATGCTGTGCATAACAATAAAAGCCTCGTTATCAATTTTATCGATTTCGGTATGCAATTTCGACAGTTCCAAGCGTGTTATTAAAGTATAAACGATATCCGTTTTTCTTAAGGGTTCGCCTCTTTTAGCAAATCCTTTTTTGCCGTTATATAAAGTACAGCCGCGACCCATTTTTTCGATTATGGCCAATCTTATTTCTTCTGATTTATCAGAGATGATGGTTACTCCAATATATTCTTCAACGCCGGTAACGACAAAATCCACTGTTTTTGAAGCCGATAAATAAGTCAATATAGCATACAAGGCAATTTCAATCGAAAATACATAAGCGGCTATAGCAAATATGATGATATTAAAAATTAGAATAACATCCCCAATAGTTAAAGAGGTTTTGCGACTAATAAAAACAGCCAATACTTCTGTTCCATCAATTACAGAGCCCCCACGAACGGCCAAGCCTATTCCTAAACCCAAGAAAAAACCACCAAATACGGCAATTAATAATTTATCGTCGGTAATCGACACAAAAGGAAATAAGTGGATAGTAATAGCAAGCAAAAAAATGGCGATTATGCTTTTAATTGCAAAAGGCTTGCTAATGGTATAATAAGCTAAAATCAAAAACGGAATATTGATTAAAACAATCAATACAGAAAGTGATATTCCTGTTAATTCTGTTGTAATAAGCGATATTCCGGTAACGCCTCCATCGAGAAAGGAATTAGGAAGCAAAAATCCTTTAAGACCAAAACTGGCGGATAATACGCCCAAAAGAATGAGGAAACTATCGTGAAGAATATGTGTAATTTCGACTTTCGTATTTTGAATTTCTTTTTCGTATTGATTGGAAGAAGGTTTTTTAGACTTCCTTTTGAGTTGATACTTAACCGTTTCAACAATAATATATTGGAAAATAGGATTCATACTTTTTGTTTTTTAACGGACTCGCCAAATACCAATGCGCTGTGTTTTTAAAAGTCCCATTTCTGTCACAGCTAAGCGAAGAACTGCGGCTATTTCATTTAATAATTCAATTTATCCAAATGTATAAAAAAAAGCAGGACGAGTGTAAAATAAGTAAAGGGCAAAGGTTGAAAAATTTGGTTTGGGTAGATGTGGCATGTTTTTTTAATAGCAGAGTTGAATTTTTAATACTCATATTCATAGGGCAGCCAATCAGCAATACGTTGTTCGCCCATTGCGCCTTTCCAATGAATTCCTGCGGCAATGAAAAATCCAACTTCATCAAAATAAACACGATCGAGTAAAAAACGGATACGACTTATATTTCCATCGAAATAAATGTATAAATCATGGCTGTAATTAAAATATTTTCGGCCGGCTTTCTGGCTCACAAGGTCTTCTTCGTTTAATTTTTGATAGTTTAGCGAGGTAACGGTAAATCCATTCGACTGCAAACGCTCGAACCAAAGCGCACGGAAAAAATGCATTCTCGACCCAAAGTAGGTCTGTTCGCGTTTTTCTTTGATTCTATTTTGATCTTGCGGTGCGATGCTGTCTTCCTTGAATTTTATATTTCCTTCAAAATAAGTGGATTGGGTTTGTTTATAATACTCAAATTTATCGAGGTAATAAGTCACCAGATAAGCCAAGGCTTTATTTTCTATTTTAATCGGATTTAAAGCAAAAGCTTTTACAGTATCCGTATCCGTCTCGTAGTTGAAAGTGATATCTTCTTCGTTTAATATGCTGCAAGAAAGCGCATTGTCGGTTGTTCCCAAAAACTCATCTTTAAACAATTTCAGATATCGCTTTCTTTTTCGTTTAAGCGATTTTGCATGGATGATCGTTTCGTTTAATTGATAAACTTTTGGTTTCAAATAGATTGTTAAGGGCTTATCAAAATCATAATTGTTAAGCGTAAGCGAATAATAACCTATCGCGCTAATCGTAAGCGGCATAGATTTATTTTTCGAGCAGTCTAACTCAAAATAGCCTTGTTCATCGGCCATAGCTCCAACATAAGTTCCATTAAAATAGGCCGTTGCAAAACCAATGGTTGTTTTGTCTTTTTCATCCAAAACAGTGCCTTTTATCACTTGATTATACGCAGGTTGAATAATAGAAATGAAAATTAGTTGCAGGAGAATCTTTCTCATCATTGTATTTGTTTTTGTGTCAGATTGCAATCAAAAGCCTAAAATATAATGCTTTAGAAGAAGTATCAATGCGTTTAATGAGAAACAACATCATAAGTGTGCCAGTGCTTTTGCTCCTTCTAAAACAAAGCGCATTTCTGCTGCTTTTTCCAAATGAATGGTTTGTTCGGTTTTATCTTTTAAGGTGATATCCGTCAATGCAAAATCGTCTTTATTAAAACAAACCTCAATCAATTCGCTAAAAAACAAGAAGTTATTGTCGGTTTCGGAAAGGGAATAACTCTGATTGCCGTTTTTATAGCTAAGCACAAGCGCATTGTTTAATTTTTCAAGAAAATAGCCTTCTTGATTTTGAGCGTAACTTTCTTTTGTTAAGTACACATGAGGCTTGTCCTTGTAAGGTTGGCCCGCCGATGGACAAAAAGTAGTGCAATTGCCGCATTCGTTGCAAAAGTCGGCTATATTTAAAATCTGTTCTTCTTGTTTAATTTCAAAATAACGATCCGGAATCAAAATCGCCTTTCCGTTTTTTACTTGTATTTTAACCAATTCGATATTTTGTGGTTTTACGCGATAACTGAAATTGGCTCGATTAGGACAAACCGTAACGCAAATAGAACAGGAATCGTCGCAAGCCAAACAACGCGAAGCTTCTTCCCTAATTTGTTCGGCAGTAATTAACTTTTTATGATCGGGTTCGCCATAAATGCGTTTCGCTCGCGCCATCGCATGATCCAAAGGGCTTAGTCTTTTGTCCACTTTTTTAAAAGCAAACTGATGTTCAAGATGCGCAATTTTAAGAATTTCATGGGCCATACTTTGTCCATCACCAACGGCCTGCACTATACTTGCGGCGCCATGCCGAACATCACCACCGTGAAAAATATTACCTGAACGTTGCAAAGAAACATCCTTACTTAAAGCTTCTAAATCCTTGTCGATGAAAGGGAATTTCACTTCTTGACCAATGGCCGGAATAATACTGGTCGCTTTTAAATCGATGGGCTTTTCACTGCTGTTTATCACTTTTAGTCGCCCATCTGTCCCGAATTCTTCGCTCAATTGCATAGGCTGGCAACGCAAGAAATAGGCATCTCCTTTTTGAATAATTTCAAGCGGACTTAATAAATTCAGAAAACGAATCCCTTCTGCTTTGGCATCGTGAATTTCTTCAGCGTCTGCAGGCATTTGTGCTAAGGAACGTCGGTAAACCAGCGTTACTTCGCCTTTTCCTTTTTGAAGTGATTTAGCTGCACGCGCCACATCCATAGCCGTATTTCCGCCTCCAATCACCAAAATATTTTCACCCAAATCCAGGTTTTTATTTTGTTTAAAATCGGCTAAAAACTGCAAAGAATCGAAGAGGATATTCGCATCATTGCCGGGAATATGAAGTTTTTTCATGTTTTGAGTGCCTACGGCAACATAGACATAATTATAATCGGTCTTAAGTCGATCAAAAACGGCTTGATCAACAAGGGAATTGTAATGTATTTCAACGCCTAGACTTTCTATGCGAGCAATATCTTCATACAAAGCATTATTTGGCATTCGGAAACTTGGGATGGCTTTATGAACCAAACCTCCGGCCGCATTTTCTTTTTCAAAAAGTTCAACTTTGAACCCTTCCAAGGCTAAAAAATAAGCTGCTGCTAGTCCTGCCGGTCCTGCCCCAATAATGGCTATTTTTAAACCATTCGAGGCGGGGACTTTAAGCATAGTGTCTTTTCCATGCTGACTAACAAAGTTTTTTATTTCCCTAATTTGCAGTGGGTTATCGTAATTAATTCGTGTACATTTACTCTGACAAGTGTGTTCGCAAACCAAACCCAAAGTTTGAGGAAAAGCATTGTTTTGAAGTATAATCTCATAGGATTTTTGAAATTCGCCTTGTGCCGCATAATGAAGATATTCCGGAATGTTTTGAGATGTTGGGCAGGTATCCACGCAAGGTGCAGCTATGCAATCAAAAGCGTGGAGCGGTCTTGCGGTTTTGATGTTTTTTTGCTCAAAAAGCGAATAAGAATAAGCATTGTTTTCGCTTACTTTTTGAGCGTATGCTTGTAATTTTTTAAGATGAAGAAGTCTATTTTCTTCGGAGAGCATCCGTAGACTGTTTAGCTTATTTTTATGAAGATGCTTTTGAATGTTTTCGGCATATTGAGCCATTCTGCTGTATCCACCGGGTTTTAATAAATCCGATGAAACCGTTACCGGTTGCAATCCGCAATCCAACACTTCCGCAATATTGAAAGCCTCAATTCCGGCCGAAAAACTAAGGTCAAGTCGACCTTTAAATTCGCTTTGTAATTTTAATGCTACTTGAATACTTAGAGGATGAAGCGCGCGACCGCTCAAATACATCATCTTTTCTTTAGCATCGAATACATTTTTCTGATTTTTGACTTCCAAAGTATTGGTTAGTTTTAAACCAAACTGAACCCCTTTTTTTTCGGCTGCTTTTTCAAGATTTTTAATGATACTTAAGGCATCTTCGTATTTTAAATCGTGTTCAAAAGCAATGTCGGGCACGGTTGTTGGCCATTGATGATTGTCGTTTAAAAGGGAGCGTAATTCGGTTGCTCCTAAAAGTGTGGGGTTGAGTTTAACAATGGTATGTAAGTTTTTTTCTTCGATTAAATAGCGAGCTATGTCTTCAATTTCATTGGCCGGACAGCCGTGCATTGTTGAAAGTGTAATATTGTCTGAGATTTGGGATGGAATTTGCAGCGTATCTATGGCAGGATAAAGTGTTCGGATTTGTTTTTTCTTTGCTTCCAATTCGGCTGAACAATCTTTCATCTTTTCGAAAAACCATTGTACATTTTTATTCAATATGCCTTGCAATTCATATCCAACACTCATATTGAAAATAGTTTCAGGCGTTTCTCCCCAAGCCAATTTGTGGTTGAGCACATGAATAATAATCCAAGCGTTCAGGTATTCGTCGAAACTTTGTTGGATTTTTAATTCTTGCGACCATTCGCAATTATAGCCTTCGTCTTGCATATCGATACAAGGCTTACTTACTTCAATCTCATCGAGTGTTTGAATGGTTTTTAGTTCGATATAACGAGCGCCAAATAACCAAGATGAAATGATGTTTTGAGCTAATTGGGTATGTGGTCCGGCAGCAACGCCATACGGTGTGGATAGTGTTTTTCCGAAACGCTTTATCTTTAAAGATTCATGTTTTTTGGGGTTAACAAATAGCGGTTTTGGCAAGCCCAATACATATTCTGAGGTATCGAGTTCTATTAATATTCTTTTAAGGAGGTCGATAAGGGAAATCGGATAAAATTGTTCAGTCATAAGGTGTTTATTTTCCGGCTAAATTTACAAAACTTTTGCTTAATCGCCCTGCTGTGGCGACGTATTAAAAAAAAATGATAAGAATTCAAATATTCAGAGATAAAACATTATTTTTGCTTTTTATTGTGAAATAATCCTTCGGGGGAAACTAAATTTAGAAAAATGAAAATTGCATTAAAACTGTTTTTATTGGTTGTGATTGTAGGACTGGGCTATATGGTGGTAGAAAGCATTATGGAGCCGGTTCGTTTTAATAAGGAAAAAGACAAGCGCGAAGCGTCTGTTATTCATAAGTTAGAAGATATTCGTGCAGGCGAATTGGCTTTTCGGAAAATGAATGGCGTGTATACTGCAAGCTGGGATACTCTGATTGATTTCTTAAAAACAAATGAGTTCTTTATTGTTAAAGAAGTTGCCGATCCTAACGATACAACGTATTCAAAAACAATAAGAGATACACTTGGAACAATAAAAGTGATGGATTCTTTGTATAACGAGCGTCCTAATTTCCAACTCGATAAACAAAAATATGTGGATCAGTTGAAATATGTTCCTATTCCACAAAAAGACTTTGCTAACGAAACTTTTGAGTTGCGCGCAAGCAAAATTGAAAGAGGAGGTGTTCCTGTTCAAGTATTCGAAAGTCAGGTTGGTTATGAGGTTATGCTTAAAGGCCTTGACAATCAGTTGATTCTTAACTTGATTAAAAAGGTTGAGGAAATGAATAAATACCCAGGCCTAAAAGTAGGTTCGCTTACAGAAGCTTCTACCGAAGGTAACTGGAAATAAGAAATTATGCCTTTGCCCGAAACTACGAAAGCATCGGCTCAATACATTGATCGCGACTTTCAGTCCGATTCTACAGGAAATAATAGATTATCCATTCAGCTAAGGTTGAATGGATTTTCTTTTGCTCAAATCGATCGTATTTCTAAAAAAGTTTTGCTCGTCGAAGATTTTCACGTACCGCTAATGCTCGGAGAAGAATCGGTTTATCAGTACGAAAAAGTCAATCTTCGTTTAGAAAAAGTCCTTGCCGAAAAGCAATTGAATCTTCAACCTTTTAAAAGCGTTCATTTCGTTTTTGAGAACAATTTTTTCGCCTTGCTTCCATCGCTTTTAGTGGATGAAAATCATAATTTGGACTATTTGAAACAGCTTCATCAAATACCCGAAAATTTTATGGTTAAATCGGATGAACTGGCGACTTTAGAAACAACAAATGTATATGCCCTCTATGCCCCACTGTTCTATAATTTAGTTGATCATTTTCCTCGTTTTACGATTAAGCATAGCTCTTCAGTTTTTATTCAGCAAATGGCTTTGTTGCAAAAAATGAGAAAAGGGACAAGCGTTTATGTTCAAGTGGGTGACTTGAATATGCATATACTTGTTTTTGCAAATGAAAAGTTGGAATTCTCAAACACTTTTGCATTTAAAGAAAAGGAAGACTTTATTTATTTTATATTGCTGGTATATAATCAATTAAACCTTAACACTGAATCGACGCCCTTGTATTTTTCAGGTCGTATCGATCGAAGTTCCCCGCTTTATGCTATTGCATATCAATATATTGGAGTTTTGGATTTTATCGATGTTAAAGCAAGCGGTTTGGTTTTTGGAAAGGAAATCCCCGAATCTGTAGGATTGAAATACACGCTTTTAACTCAAGCCGTTTTATGCGAATAATAAGTGGATATTACAAAGGGCGAAGATTGGATACGCCCAAAAATTTAAATTTACGCCCCACAACGGATATGGCTAAGGAAAGCCTGTTTAATGTGTTAAGAAACATGCTCGATTTTGATGAGATTGAAGCCCTCGATTTGTTTTCAGGAACAGGAAGCATTAGCTATGAGTTGGTTTCGCGTGGCGCATTAAATGTGTTGGCTGTAGAGCAAAATAGTCAACAAATCCGCTTTATCGAATCGGTTATCCAAAAGCTAAACATGGATAACTTACGTTTATTAAGAATGAATGTTTTTGAATTTTTTAAAACAAATAAACGAAGTTTTGATCTGGTTTTTGCCGATCCGCCCTACGATATGGCCGAATTTGATACAATTCCCGATTTAGTTTTTAGGCATAAGCTAATAAATGAAGGCGGTGTTTTTGTATTGGAACATCCCAAACATTCCTCCTATACAGAGCATCCCCATTTTTATGAGCATCGCAATTACGGCAGTGTTAATTTTTCTTTTTTTATGAATAAGGAAGATTTAGCGAAATAGTGTCTCTTTTTTCTTTGTTTTATCTCGATCTCTTTTAATTAAGAAATCAAAATAACGCGCGAGGTTTTCGTCCGGTTTTTGCGATTGATTCAGCAGTATGTTCCCTTCTCTATCTATTAAAAAATAGCTTGGAAAAGTCCGAACTTTGTACTGATTTAATAGTTCAAAATCCTGATTGAAAGAAAATTGATGAATTACAGTATTGCTTTGCTTGGCGAAAGCCGTTAAACCTTCTTTGGTATAATTGACATAGAGTTCGATAAAAGCGATATCCGATTTGTACTTTTCGGCCAATTGTGCTATGCGCTTTAAATCAACTTCACAAGCCGGACAATTTTCACTGACAAAGGCCAGATAAACATAATAGCCTTTATAATCAGCTAAGCTACTGCTATTTGCCGCAGTAAAATTGATATTAGGAGCGGACGATCCCACTTGCAAGCGAGTCAATTGATCCAGCATGGCGAGCGCCGTGTTTTTATGTTCAACGAAAATACTTTTGTCTGCAATCTCTTTAATCAAGTTACGGATTTGTTCTTGTTTAAAATCTTTGCTGTAATAGATTTCCTTTAAGGCAAAAAGAAGCACAAATTCGCGTAAGCGGGCTTGTTCGAGGATGGGGTCTTGACCCAGATAATCGAGCAGTTTTTGCGTATTCGCTCCCGATTGAATGAGTGCCACAATCTCATTGTAATTCGTATTTCGTTTTCCCGACAGAAAATATTGATTGAAATAATGTTGGAAAAACGTGATGTAATTGGGCTGATTGTACAAGACTTTTTCGTTCTTGAAATAAGTATTTCCTAAGACAAGATCAGAATTTGTTCGGGCAGCCCGTTTTAAATCGGCCAATTGATACGCAATATGCTGCTTAAAATAAAGACGTTCTTCCGCATTTAAGGAACTTGTGTTTTTTAATTTTGTATCAATTTCCAGGGCAAAATCTTGCAATAATTTGCTATCGCGATATTTATAAAGGGCAATAAAATTCTTTTCAAGAAACGCGCTTAAAGTAAAATTGAAATTATCCAGCGCTTCGTTTAAGGCATTTCCACTCGTCCACAAGACTTGTAAACGTTTCTGTTCGCTTAAAACACTTCTAGGCGGAATTTCGATTTGTTCAATCTTTAGCTCCGTGCTTTTTCCTGCTTCGGCAAAAAAAGCAAAAGATTGATTCCCGATTTTTAAAAATACTTCCTGAATAGCATCGATATCAAAATCAAGTTTAAAATTACCTTTCGCATCGATTTCAGAAATGGCTAGAATTTTTTCCTCAAAACTGATGCGATCAGCAAAAGTCGTAAGTCGTATGACCATACCGTTTCCACCAACAGCGATTCCTTTTATATCCGAAGGCAATGCATTGGAGCCTAAAAAAAGGGATAAGAAGAAGCCAAGGAAAAGCAGTTTTTTGAAAGCGTATCTCATTTTAACTTTTCGGTTCTGTTTTTATTTAAGAAAAGGCAGTATTTCTTTTGGAACAAACTGATCTACATTGCCTTTATGTCTTAAAATGTCGCGGACAATTGAAGAATTGAGTGCTGTATGTTCGGGCTGCGTAAGTAAAAAAACGGTTTCTACCTCCGGATTCATTTGTTTGTTCATTTGACCGATGCTGCGCTCAAACTCAAAATCGGCCGATGTGCGCAAACCACGAAGCAAAAATTGAGCATTTACTTCCTTGCAAAAATCGATGGTTAAGCCTGTATAGCTTTGAATTACAACTGTTTTATGATCGGCAAAGGTGGCTTCAATCATTTTTTTTCGCGTTTCCAAATCAAAATAAGTCGATTTTAGCGCATTAATTCCAATGGCGACTATGATTTTATCAAAAAGTGGAATGGCTCTGAGAATAATTGACTTATGTCCACATGTGATCGGATCGAAAGATCCCGGAAATATTGCTATTTTTTCCATAATTAATCTTCTTTATCGTACCAACTGGCATACATATTATAAGCATCTGAAATACGGTTGACTTCACCTTTCAGTAAATGTTCGTCAATGTCTTTTATTTTTTTGGCAGGAACACCGGCCCAAACAGTGCCCGATTCGATATGTGTTCCTTTGGAAACTACGGCTCCGGCCGCCACTATCGAATTGCTTTCAACAACAACATCATCCATCAAAATGGAACCCATACCCACCAATACATTATCGCGGATCGTACATCCGTGCACAATGGCATTGTGTGCAATCGAAACATTGTCGCCAATTTCTACAGGCGATTTCTGATAGGTACAATGAACAATAGCACCATCTTGAATATTAACGTTATTTCCAATTCGAATGCGGTGTACATCGCCTCTAACCACCGCATTGAACCAGATGCTGCATCGATCACCCATCACCACATCGCCAACAACAGTAGCGTTATCGGCCAAAAAACAAGCTTCGCCAAAAACGGGAGCTATACCTTTTACTTTTCGGATTATTGCCATCTTGAAATTTTGTCAAAAATAAGGAAAAAAGAGACGATGCGTTTTATAATGTTTAATTTTGTGCTATGATAAAGCCAGCGTATTTAAAAAAGGGAGATCAAATTGGCTTGGTATCGCCGGCGCGAAAAATTAGCATCGACGAAATCAGGGCAGCTATTCGTATGTTTCAACAATGGGGTTTGGAACCTGTTTTCGGACAGCATTTGTTTTCGCGCGAAAATCAATTTGCGGGCACAGATAAGCAGCGAGCTAACGATATGCAAAGCTTCTTGGATAATCCGGAAATAAAAGCAATTATCAGTACCAGAGGTGGTTACGGAAGTGTGCGAATTGTCGATAAACTTAATTTTGAAGTCTTTAAGCGATTTCCAAAATGGATTATCGGTTATTCTGATCTAACGGTTTTTCATAGTCATATTCATCAGCAATTAAAAACAGAAACTTTGCATGCTACTATGCCCATAAATTTTCCGGCCAATGGATCGGCAAATGCCTCTACAGAAAGTTTAAGAAAAGCGCTGTTTGGAGAATTGGATAACCATAGTTTTAAACCGAGCAATATCATGCGATCCGGAAAAGCTCGAGGCGAATTGATAGGAGGAAATCTTTCTATATTATACAGTTTGATGGGCTCGCGATCAGAAATGAATTTTGATGGTAAAATTCTGTTTATCGAAGATTTAGACGAATATCTTTATCATATCGATAGAATGATGATGAATCTAAAACGTGCGGGTAAACTCAAGCATTTATCCGCTTTAATCGTAGGTGGAATGAATAAGATGAACGACAATAATATCCCTTTTGGAAAAACCGCAGAGGAAATTATTGCAGAACATGTGGATGAATACAAATATCCCGTTGTTTTTGGTTTTCCGGCCGGGCATACCGATGATAATCGGGCACTTTTTCTGGGTAGAAATATAAGCCTGGAAATAAATGCAAAGGAAAGTCGTTTGTCATTTGTTTGATATAGAACGCAATAGATGTAACCGGAAAAAGAAATGGGCGTCTACTGTTTAGCTTATGCATTTAAAAACAATCGCTATGCACTATTTTTCAGACTTTGATTTTTCAGGTTTCTTTACACCAAAAGACATTGCTTTTTTTGTTTTCTTAGTTATTTTTATCATTGCTTCTAAATGGAAAGTTTACGAAAAAGCCGGTCAGCCGGGTTGGGCCGTACTTATTCCGTTTTATAATTTTTATATCATGCTCAAAATAGTAGGAAAACCCGACTGGTGGGTTTTATTGCTTTTTGTGCCCATCGTTAATATTGTAGTCGGAATTTATGTCCTCCATCTTTTATCTCGGTGTTTTGGACAAGGCATTGGATTTACTTTGGGTTTGATTTTTCTTAGTTTCATTTTTTATCCTATCCTTGGATTTGGGGATGCAAAATACTTAGGCCCTAGCGAATAAAAACGATGAATAAGAATCAAGAATTAGGGAATAAGGGCGAGGCTTTTGCACTTCATTTATTAACGTCTAAAGGATTTAAGATTTTAGAGCGCAATTGGCGTTTTCGTAAAGATGAAGTGGATATAATCGCTACGAACGATGAATATTTGGTTATTGTGGAAGTGAAAACGCGTAGTACCAGCTATTTTGGTGAGCCGTATACGGCAGTGACTAAGAAAAAGCAGGGGTTTTTAATTCGAGCTGCCAATGCCTATATCGAAAATCACGCTATCGATTTAGAATGTCGTTTCGATATTATCTCCATTGTTTTTGCCGCAGATAAACCTTATGTGGATCATATCGAAGATGCGTTTTATCCGGAATAGTTTGGGTTTAAAAGCTTAGCCGATAGCAAGAGTGGATTAATGATTCCCTAAGTGACGAAAGGTGATAGCACAGGGTTTCGTTTCACTACACCCTGTGTTCTAACATTTCGGGGCTTTGCCCCTTTGGCTTTCCAACATAGAAAAAATGCAAAGCTCATAAAAAGAAATATATTTGATATAAAATGCAGAATCCCAAAGGGATGAAATGTATTAGCACAGGTTGAGGGTCCGTTTTTCAGGAACGGAAAATTGTGTATAAATAAGTTAATCCATTCGAAGGGCTGAAAGCCCGAGAGTTTGAGGTTGGTGTTAATCCCTGCCTTCTGGATTTTCAATAGTGTTTAATTGAATATATTTCGCCCCTACAGGGCTTTGAATCTATGGCTGTCATTGCACAGGGTTTCGTTTCACTACACCCTGTGTTCTAACATTTCGGGGTTTTGCCCCTTTGGTTTTCCAACATAGAAAAGATGCAAAGCTCATAAAAAAGTAATATATTAGATATAAAATGCAGAATCCCAAAGGGATGAAATGTATTAGCACAGGTTGAGGTTCCGTTTTTCAGGAACAAAAAATTGTGTATAAATAAGTTAATCCAGTCGAAGGGATGAAAGCTCGAGAGTTTGAGGTTGGTGTTAATCCCTGACTTATGGATTTTCTATG